>NZ_JAIUJX010000027.1:0-5502 GCF_053891855.1 Wolbachia endosymbiont of Protocalliphora sialia | reverse complement strand
CGGATCACTTTGAAAAAAATGGTCTAGACAAATGGGTGCATTATAACTGGTAGGATATTAAATTGATAAATCATAGAAAATAGTGTATAATATTAATAATTTTAAAGCGAATTCCTTATGGCTTTTTCTAAATTTCTCGATCCAAAGAATGACGTTGCCTTTCGGCGTATCTTTGGTACTGAAAAGAATAAAGATATTCTTATTCACTTTCTCAATGATATTCTGGGCTTTACTGGCAAAGATCAAATAAAAGAAATAGAGTTTCTTAGTACTATAATGGACGCTGAAATTGCCTCTAAAAAACAAAGTATTGTTGATGTTCTCTGCAGAGATGAAAATGGAGTGCAGGTAATCGTCGAAATGCAAGTTGCCAAAACTAAAGGTTTTGAAAAACGCGCTCAATATTATGCTGCTAAAGCGTATTCAAGGCAAGCTGATAAAGGTGATCAATATCATGATCTTAAGGAAATTATCTTTATTGCTATAGCAGACTGTATTCTATTTCCAAATAAGTCTGAGTATAAATCAAAGCATACTATTAGAGATGAAGAGACTAATGAACACGATTTAAAAGATTTTTATTTTACGTTTATTGAATTACCAAAATTTCCAAAGAATAAGGAAGATCAATTAGAAAATATAGTTGAAAAATGGATCTACTTTTTCAAATACGCAGAAGAAACCAGTGAAAGGGAATTAGAAAGAATAATAGGAAGTGATGTAATAATCAAAAAAGCATATGAAGAGTTAGATAGATTTAACTGGTCAGAAAAAGAATTTATAGCTTATGAGCAAGAAATAAAGCGTATTCGTGATGAGAAGGCTGTCCTCGCTCAAAAACTTGATGATGCTAAAGAGGAAGGTAGAGAGGAAGGTAGAGAGGAAGGCAAAAAGACAAGAGAAGTTGAAATAGCAAAAAATCTACTTAAAGCTGGCGCATCTATTGAGTTAATAGCTAAATCCACTGGTCTTGCAATTGATGAGATTGAAAAGCTAATACTAAATTGAACTTTCAGAAAAATTCATGTAAACATAAAATTATGCTTTACATAGTATTAACTCGTATTAAACTTACCATATGGAAATGAACTGGAATTGCTAATTTGGGAAAGAACTCTGTGTAAAGGATAACTTTTTATCCTTTACACAACTTAAATTTTATAGTAATCACTTCTTGTCAATTGAAAAAGATTACCAGCACTGCCATGCATGCAAATTTTCATCATAATAAAAAAGAAAGTCAAGTAAAAAAAAGTAAGAAAACCTCTTTTTACTGTAAATTCCATAACTTTCACGTGCGTGGTAGCTCTCACGTAATTAATACCAATAGCAAACATCTTCGAGCACAGATCAACTCCAGAAGAAGAATAAAAGCGCGAGAAAAGTCAGTTGAGCTCAAGATTTCGATTAGAACTTTCGATGATGAAACTCATCTCACCTCTCATGAATTACTGCAAGTTATTAAAAATAAGGAAGTAAAGGAGTTTGAAAATGGAATTTTTGCTCAATTAAAAGGACGTAGCACATACGTTTCAAGGCACTTTAATCCACATAAAGCAAAAAAAATCTACGCTAACCAAGCACAAAAAGAAGCAACAGAATACTTTATGAAGCTAATGACCGATAAATTTTACAGTTTTAAAAGGTCAAAAATCACGAATTTAGTTCCTATCAGAGAAAATGTTATAAGAAAAGTTTTTGAAAAATTTCAAGATCATCCTGGAATTAAGGCAATAGGCAATAATGGTCTACATTAAAAATTTATGGATAATTTATGATAAACATTTGTACAATATTGAAGGTATGAAAGAAAGGGTTGATCACCATATTAACCTTATCATTAAAAACACTAGTCAAGAAAAGATCGAACAATTATTGGAATTAGGAGCAACACCCCATGAAGTGTATTGCACCCTAAGAAAAATTCAGGGAGCTAATCTTTACCGTATAGGTATTTTAGCAGTTCGTGGCGGCTACTTTCTTAAAGTATACATTGAAAAGAAGTTATGTAAGTTATTAAAGTATAACTTTAATAGTTTTAAAAATAAAATGTCTAATATGGGGATCATTACTAGAAAAGATTTTTTTCTCATTGTACAGAGGCACCTCCCCTTCCTCTTTAATAAAAGATACAGAAGCCTTTATCGAAGAGGACTTTTATGCTATTCACGTAATATACATTATGTAATTTTCGATGCTAATAAAAATATCTGCCAATCTAAAAACAACTCAATTTGCCACCTTACTCTGTAATACTTGCTCAGCACTAATTTTATCCTCTGGAATATTAGTTTTGACCAGTTCAACAATTTCTGATTCCTTTTGGAAGATCATGTGATTTTGCCAATTTATTAGCTTTTCTTCTTCTGGCTAGAGACTGCTCTTCAGTTAATTTATGACATATCATTCTTACTCTAATCTTTGCTTCTTTTCCCAACAACACCTTCATTTCTAAAAATAGCTTGTCTCCTAAACATTCCAATAATTCCATTTTTTGATTTGTTTCTATAGCATATACATTGGTATCAACGACTTATAAAATAAGCTCCCGTTCCATTTAAAAGAACTTGAACCAAGGTCAGATATTAGCAACTTCTCCCTATAACCTTCTTACTCCCTCCGTTATGTTAAGTTGATCCAATGTCTGATTTAGGTAATCAAAAACTAATTTTAACTTTATTCCACACTTAGTGTTACTCTCATAACCTTTGTCCATAACCTTTATATAGATTTTCCATGCTGTTAGGCAAAGCTACTATCCAATGCTTTTAAATTGCTGCAAGATTCTACAATCAATTTGCAGGGTATTTTAAATAAAGCCATTGTACATTCTTTTCATAAATTCTACTGCTTCTTTAGTAAACCTGAAATCTAAACCCTGTTTCGTTATTATCACAGATTCTTCATTTAATAATTGGCACATTGTATCTATGATTCAGTTTGTAACCCCTATATTACCCAAAATTATAGCTTTTATGAATCATCAATTACTCAATTTTCTTTTCCTTTTCTGTTTCAATTATTTGCCATTTCATTGAAAAATTTGTTGAGGTAATTTGATAAGCAAGTTATTTTATTCATCATTAGTTCTCTCACTAAAATATATCCGAGAGAATTTTATATCTTCTTATCCTATCTTCTTCATACCTTTATTTCCTTAACTTGACCCTTATGCTTTTTTGAATATTCCACTCTTTGGTTAAAACTGTTGATCTTGGCTGTTTTGTTCCCATATTTACATCTTTAGTGAATGAACGTTTTTTTTCCATTTGACAATAGTTTTTGGATTAAGATTATAGCATTGAGAAAGTTTTGCTATGCTCTCTTGACTATTTTGTATTTTCCTACGCACTGCCTCTGGTGTTCTAGCGCACCCGTGTAAACCCTAGTTATGGATTAGAAAACAGATAAAAGTAGAATTAATAAAGAGGGAAATAGGGTAAACTTGAATATTTTAGCAATAATATTGATACAACTGCAATCGCTGTTTGCCACACAAAAAGGATTTCAAAAATAAAGCTTTCAAAGAGTTAGCAAATATAGGAAAGACTATCTATGGATGGTTTTTAGGTTTTAAATTACATCTGGTAATTAATGAAATAGGCGAAGTTCAAGCTATTACACTAACTAAAGGCAACGTTGATGACAGAAAACCTGTACCAAATTTGACTAAAAATTTGACAGGACTTTTGTTCGGAGATAAGGGCTATATAAAGAAAGAGCTCTTTAAGAAACTCTTCGACAGAGGCCTAAAACTTATCACTAAAGTGAAAAAAGGCATGAAAAACGCATTGATTTTACTAAAAGAGAAGATTTTATTGAGAAAAAGGTCGATTATTGAGACGGTTTTTGGTTGTTTGAAAAACAAATTTGAGCTTACGCCACAGATCGCCAATAAATTTTATGGTACATATTTTTCAACATTAATTTCATATTCCATTCAGTCAAAAAAGCCTTCTATTTCTAAGCTTTATTGCTTTAGTTAATCCATAACTGGGGTTTTAACCATAACTCCTACTTTGATGGTATTTTTTCTCACATTCTATCATACCATCACACTCTGGGACCATACACTAGGAAGTAGGAAAGATTAAAGTGGCAAAATTCACTTAAGGACGGTATCTCTATAGATGTCATCATTGAAATCACCGGCCTTTCTTTGGATGAAATTAAGAAATTAATTTAACCTTATCCTGAGTTATATGACCTTGAACAGCAGTATCATTTAGATGACTTTCTGGCTTAAAGCTTGTTTTTTGTTCCTTTACATCATTAACTTCCGGCATGCTGTTTCTATTCTTTAGTATATCTTGTATTAATTGATTTATTCTTCTTTCTACTATTTGCTTACAGGATTTTACATTTTTAAATTTAGCTTTTAAATCTCGACTACCTTCTTCGAATATACGTAATGCTATAGATTTTGTAATATCATCAAAATTACCTTTATTGAATCTTTGGACAATCTTTTTCTTCATTTGTTTAAAGTTAATATTTGATTTTTCTAACTCTACCCTTTCTGATATAATTTGCTTTACTGTTTCAATGATTTTATCTTCCATAACTTTTAAAGGTTGAGAACTACCTGTATCTTTAGCTTGTTCATAAGGAGGAAAAACCTGAAAAAAATAACCTGTTGCAAAATTGAATAATGAAGATAACTTATTCCCTACTACACCTATACATCTCCTTGTAGTATAGCTCATTTTATCATCTTGTAATAAAATATTCCGTACAGCACTACTTGCTTCTATTTTCTGATTGCTTAAATCTTTAGTACAAAGCTCATGTAGTAATTGATTATCTTCTTCCTTTTTTTCAGCATTATGGCTTGGGTCTGAAGTAGGTATTTGTCTATCACATGCTTTATCATAATCTTCATTAGTAACTTGCAAGTCTACTGTAAATTGCTTTGATTTACATAACAATTTACCATTTTTTATTATTCCCAATTTATCTAACTTATTTACTTCCTTTAACACTTCATTAGCGTAGATTACCTTCACTTTCACTAATTTGCTGTATATCTTGGAGAGATCTGTATCAAATACTTCTTTTAAACCAGATCGATCCTCTATTTTACTTACAATTTCATAAAGAATCTGCAGACCGGATAAGATATCTGTTCTCGACCAACTATCCTTTAAGACATTAGCATTACTGTTATTTACACTAATACTTAAACACTGCATCAAAGGAATGAGAAATTCACTTTCAGATATTATTAAGTCCTTTAACTTGAGCTCAGGTAAGTCTTGAATAATTTTGGAAGCAAATCTTATATCAATACATGATTCTAATAACTTCTGTTTTTTTGCAATAATGTAAATTTGCTTCTTTAGCTTAGTAATGAGAGCCTCAAATTTAAACTTATTATTAGACCATTTATCCATATTAGAAACATTCCACCTACATAGTGCTTTATAGGTTCTATAAATATCCTTAAGGTTATAATTCTTATATACCTCATATAATGCACCCCATAAACTAGACCAAAAAAAA
>NZ_JAIUJX010000026.1:0-5769 GCF_053891855.1 Wolbachia endosymbiont of Protocalliphora sialia | reverse complement strand
TTTTTTTTTGGTCTAGTTTATGGGGTGCATTATAACCGCAATCAATGCTGGAGCTATACAAGCAGCAATTCCACCTATGGCTAAAGGTGATGAAGTGTCAAAACTTAACCACCAAGCTAATACTCCTAGTGCTGACACTATACTATAAGTTAACAAACAAATATACATACAATCCCCTCGCTAATTAAGAAAATGCCATTTTACTCTGAATCATAAACTACTCTCTTCACTCTCAGCCATCTAAGCAGCACATTGGAGTGACAAAAAATGCTACCGGCAAATAATGGCTTTGCAAAAATAGAGAATGTTTATATTTATGTAAAGTGGAAATTTTTAGTGGGGCGAGCGACCAGGATTGAACTGGCGACATTCAGTACCACAAACTGACGCTCTACCAACTGAGCTACGCCCGCCAAGGTATAAAATTTCTAACACACAAGCATAAATAGTCAATTAATTATTTATGCTACCTACTTTTGCATAGAGTTTTAAGTTTAGCGAATAAACATTTTCATTTATGCTTTTAGCATTATAGTTAATCGTATTGAAATCGTGATATGTTTAAAAGTATTTTCACATTTAGTTTTTTTACAGCTATTTCAAGAATTTTAGGGCTAATAAGAGATGTATTGATTGCTACGGTTATTGGTGCAACCTCTCTTGCAGATATATTCTTTTCCTCGTTTCGCTTTGCTAATTTATTTCGATCGTTTTTTGCAGAGGGAGCATTTACTACCTCATTCATACCATTATACTCTGCAGAGTCATATGATAATAAAAAGGCATTTAATTTCGCAAGTAGTGTAATATCCATTACGTTTATTATTCTAGTAATTTTTTGCCTTATCACACAAACCTTCTTCCCTTACATAATCAAAACCTTCACTCCTGGATTTGACCAAAATAAATTTACCTTTACTGTAACTTTGTCGAAAATTATGATGCCCTACATAATCTTCGTGTCAATCGCATCACTTATTGGTGGAATGTTGCAAGTAAAACAGCATTTTGCTTCAACAGCTATTTCACCAATCATTTTGAACCTCTGTTTAATCATCAGTTTGTTTTTACCTTACATTGAAACACCGGCTCATAACCTTTCTATAGCTGTCCTGATTGGAGGGATTTTGCAGCTACTTTTAATAATATTTAGTGCATACAAATTAAAGGCTTTCTTTTCTTTTAGTTTAGAATTAAGTAACGAAGTGAAGTTGTTTTTCAAGCGTGTGATACCTGCAATTATCAACAATTGTGTAATACAAATAAGTGTATGGATTGACACAATCATGGCGAGTTTTATACCAAATGCAGTTTCTTATATATATTATGCCGATAGACTAAATCAACTACCGCAAGGAGTAATTGGCACTGCAATTGGTACAGTACTTCTTCCTCTGATTTCAAAACGAATAAATGATACTGAGAATATAGTCAAAATACAGAACAAGGCCCTTAATATAGGGTTAATATTAATTATGCCAATAACTGCTGCTTTTATCATTATTCCTGACATAATTTTACTTACGCTTTTTTCTTACGGCCGATTTGATTATTATGCAGTGCAGCAAACTGTTCCTACATTAGTAGCATTTTCTCTTTCTTTACCCGCATTTATTATAAATAAAGTATTGCTACCCACATTCTTTGCTAAGGGAAAACTAAAAATACCAACTATGTTCTCATTAACGTGCCTTGGAATTAATGTAATACTAAATCTCATATTAATGAACAAATACCAACATATAGGAATTGCTATTGCTACTTCCATTTCCACTTGGATAAATTCTATTTTATTGATTAATTATTTAACAATAAATAAGATGTATAAGATTAGCCAAGCATTATTACTAAATATTGTAAAAATTCTCACTGCAACATTGGTTATGTCAATAGTTCTTTATCTCTCTAATTACTTATCAGCGGGGTTGTTTTTCGATAGAGGGCTAGCTCGTATTGTTTATTTAGTAACTTTAATAGCTTTGAGTGTTATTATTTATTCTAGCACTCTTTACCTAATTTTTAGAGGAAATTTGAATAATTTGAAATATGTATAAATTACACCCTTTGTATTGCTATATGTCATTTCAGCTACTATTCCAATATCCACTCCTTTCATCCCATAACCTATTCCTTTCATCCCAGTGCTTGACACTGGGATCCAGAAATTTTGTTGATTATATAATCTGGAAAACCTTATTTAAGTCACACTGGATCACAGTGTCACACACACAACTGTATAAGTGTTGTGGTTTGAGAGCAATTTCCACTGGGAACCCAGTGCTCATCAGACCAGCTTCTCATGTAAAAATGCTGTGTTTTAACATAAGAATAGCTACTTTTTTGCTAATTAACTTAATGTCTAATCAAATTTCCTGGATCCCAGACTGGGATGACAAGAAGAGAAGGGATGCTGGAATGAGAGGTCTATTATGAAACTTTCTTTATACGCCATATTATCAATCTCGTTGCTATTAATTCTCATGCACGTTGCTGCAACTTTTAAGGATTGGAGTGGCTACAGAGAATATATCGTAAAAGAGTTAGAGAAGACGTATGATGCTAAAGTACATGTTGGAGGAAAAATTGAAGTTTCGCTCATTACTCCAAAACTTACTATTCACAATGTATATGTACAATACAACAAAAACAAGGAGCAAAAATTATCAGATTTAATTAGTGCAAAAAAAATTGAAATAAGGCCATCGTTGTTTTCATTTTCATTGCAACCAAAGTCAATCTCATTTTTGGGCATGAAAAGCAACAAAGAAAATTTACTTAATATTATAAATACGAAAGCCAATGATAATATAGTTGATATATTAATAAAGGACAGCCAAATAAGTTTTAACGCCGATACTATTAACATCAAGGAAGTTGCTATAAAAAAAAATAAGCAGTTTTTTGGTGAAGTACAGATTGGTGACAACAATTACGATTTTTCTGGAAAGGTTAATGTCACAAAAAATAATGTACACATTAGTGTTGATTCAAATTTTGCAAATTTGCTATTTAAAGGTAATAGAAATCAACAGGGTAATTTAATACTGACAATCAATAACAGTTCCGGTTCTGTGAGCAATTTAGCAAAAATCATTAATCTTAGCTTCCTTTCTTATGTGATTCCCAGCGAAAATATTGAGATATCATCCAATATCAATCTCAATGAAAGCGAGTTTACGGCAACTGATTTAAAAATTGAGTCCAAAAGCATGCAAGGCACTGGTATAATACAAAATGATAGAAAAAGTGATCATACTAATATCAATATTAGTTTTAGTAAAGTCGACCTAAAAAACGGCTCACACAAAACAACAGATATGAAGGGTCTTTTAGAATCTTTTAGAGAGGTTGTGCCAAAGAACCTGAGCTTGGATTTTAATATGGAAGCTTCAAATATTCAATATCAAAACAGGATATTGGACAAATTTCATGCTACGCTAAAATTTGCTAATGGCGAAATAAACGTTGATACTCTTCTTCAGTTTCCTGGAACCAATAATATATCTCGCTTATCAGGAAAAGTTTCAAACAATGGCAACTTGTCTGAATTTAATGGTGATATATTGATAAAGGGTGAGTCGTTCATTTCACATATTTTACCTTCTATCAAGATGCAAGAAAGAGAGAAAAGTCAATTTACAGCAAGTTCTAAACTATATTTAGCACCTAGAATATTATCTCTTTCAGATATCAGATTGCTAAATAACAAAGAATCTTGGCAAGGATCAATTAAGGTAAATCACACAAAAAAACACAATATGATCGATAGCAAATTTAGCATACATAACATTAATATAGATAAATATGATTATTCATTATTCAGCAAAGTGCAATGGCTGAAAAATCTTAAGTATGATGTAAATATAAGAACTAGTGTTAAAGATTCTATATTCAATGGTACAAAAATTGAAGATTTGGATTTTTCATTAAAAATACAAGAGAACAAGCTAGTTGCAGATAAAATAAAGTTATTCGGAGAAGATTTCGACATTACCGGTAGTGTAAAAATATTAGTGGATCAAAAATACACTAAGCCTTTATTAGACGTAAACCTTACAGGTAATAAATTTAATGGAAATATCTTTAAATTACCAAAACTATTAGAGGTAAAAAGAAACTCAAGAAATGAAATAAATCAAATTCAATGGTCAACAAAGCAGCTTAATTTTTTAGATGAGAAAGGAGATTTTGATGCAAACGTGCAAATCAAAACTACAGAATTTAAAATTGGGCAAAACGTCTTAAAAGATTTTAACTTGGATACAGTGATAAGAAACAACACTATCACTATCAAACAGATAAGTTACATACTAGAACATGGACAAATGTTTTTTCAGGGTTATCTAAAAGCAGGCTCAATTCACACAAAATTTTCTATTGCAAATTTGGACACCAAGGAAGTTATAGGAGTTAATAACATAAATGGCAAGATAAGCTTAAGTGGTGAAATCAAAACTCAAGGAACAAGCTTTGATGATTGGGCTAGTAACTTATCAGGAAATGTAAACTTTCAAGCACAGAAAATAGAATTTACTAATGTGGATTTTAATTCATTCATCACTAAGTTGTTAAGCAGTAAGAATAAACCTGAAATTTCCAAGCTTGCTTATGTTGATATATACAATGGCAGTACGCTTTTTGAAAATATTAGTGGAAAAGTAAGTATTAACAGTGGTGTATGTTCAACTAGTTCACAGTTTAGTATCGATCAAGCATCAGGTTCTATCTCTTCTAATTTAATCTTATCTAATTTCTCCTTAACTTCTATATTCAGACTCTTTTTCATACTACCAAATCATAATAGTCCTCTTTATATCGAGGCACACTTAGATGGCCCTATTTGGCACCCTAAGATGAGTTTTGATGTAGATCAAATCTTTACCACTTTATTAGTTAGCAAGAAAAATAGTTAACTCATTTAGATATAGGATTTAAGGGACCATCTATCTTTAAGTTAGACCTTAGTAAAAGATGTTCTACTCTCACCAATGATAAGACTGATTGATTGTTTGTACATTCTCAATGCTTGCGTCGCTGTAGCTTGTGCTTGGACTCTCTGTCTCTCCAAGCAATAAACGTGTTATCTCCCTATAGTCTTCGCGAACAGATAAATGTAAAACAGTAACACAAGAATTACTTGATGTATTAATATCTGCTCCTTTTTCAAGCAATAATTTTACCATACTTGTGTGGCCTGAACGAACAGCACAGTATAAAGGAGTATAACCGAAACGATTTTTTATATCAATAACTGCTCCTTTTTCAAGCAATAATTTCACTTGCTCTAAGCGATTTCTTTTAGCAGCGTAATGTAAAGGAGTTTCACCATTACGATCTGCTGCATTAATATTTGCTTTGCGTCTCGATGACAATTCTATATGAGGAAGAGTAAATAGAGAATTACTTACTGAATTTCCTTGTTCTTGATACATAAAATACCCCCAGTTTATTACAGCTTAGTATAAATATCTACACTATATAAATATCAATTCAACTTATCACCACCGGGTAACGGTGGCAAGCCAAAAGCTTCTCTTTTTTCATTGAGCGTCATGAAGCTTGCGTTTTGCACGTATTTCCACATCTTTTGTCTTTTCCCCATTAGAATTTCTATCGCGTCTTTATCATATGACAAACATAAATCTTTACCAAACTTGGGCACTAGCCAAGAATTCAGGTGACAGATAATATTTTCTAGCGTTGGTAAAATCGTCTGTTCCCAAAGTATAATGCACCCCATAAACTAGACCAAAAAAAAATGGTTGATCC
>NZ_JAIUJX010000025.1:0-6813 GCF_053891855.1 Wolbachia endosymbiont of Protocalliphora sialia | reverse complement strand
AAAATCTAAATAATCAATTGGGGCATTCTCTATCGTAATTGTATCACGCACAGGGTCCATTCTTGTTGACATTGCCCACATCACTTCCTTCCAATCACGTATATTTATATCATCATCAACAACTATGATAAATTTAGTATATAAAAACTGTTTGAGAAAAGAGAGTATGCCCATAACAATTCTTTTTGCATGCCCTGGATAAGCCTTTTTTATCGATACTACCGCTATTCTATATGAACAACCTTCTGGGGGCAGATAAAAATCTACTATCTCCGGAAACTGATTGATGAGAATCGGCACAAAGATTTCGTTGAGTGCTTCACCAAGAATTGATGGTTCATCAGGTGGCTTGCCAGTGAAAGTGCTGAGATAAATTGGATCTTTGCGCATTGTAATTGCAGTGATGTTAAACTCAGGAAACTGTTCAACAGCATTATAGTAACCGGTATGGTCTCCATATGGCCCTTCATCTTGGTAATTATCCAAACTTACATATCCTTCCAAAACAATTTCTGCATGAGCTGGAACCTGAAGAGGAATAGTTTTACAATTTACAAGCTCAAGTGGTTTTTTTCTCAGCAGCCCGGCAAATTGGTATTCTGATAAAGTCTCCGGCACCGGAGTTACTGCAGCAATAATCGTTGCAGGATCGCTACCAATCACAGCAGCCGCAGGAAACTTCATATTTTGCCCCCTCTCCTTCCACCGTTTATGGTGACCTGCACCACCACGATGTGCAAGCCAGCGCATGAGAGTCGTTTTTTTATTCACAACCTGCATACGATATATTCCAAGATTAAAATTATCTTGCTTGTCTGCTGTTGGTCCTTTTGTTACCACAAGTGGCCAAGTGATAATCGGTGCAGGCTCGTTTGGCCAGCATGTCTGAATAGGTAGCAAACTAAGATCCACCTTATCCCCAGTTAGCACCACCTCTTGACATGGAGCTTTGCTTACAACTTTGCTCCGCATCGACAATACAACTTTTAGTAGAGGAAACATTTTCACAGCATCTTTGAAGGTTTTTGGTGGCTCAGGTGATCGCAAAAATGCTAGAAGTTTACCCAGATCCCTTAATTCATCAGAATTTATACCAAGTCCGAATGCAATTCTCTCAATAGTACCAAATAAATTCACTAAAACGGGAATTGAATTTTTGCCATTTTCTGTGACAACATTCTCAAAGATTATTGCTGGTCCCTTGTTTGACAAAACTCTACGATGAATTTCTGTCATTTCAAGAATAGTTGAAACTTCTTTTTTAATTCTAATTAGATCTTTTTTTTCTTCTAATGCTCTGATGAAGTCGCGTAAGTTATTGTACATATTTTAAAAATTTTAAGCCTTTTAAGAAGTGCTTTTCCCAGCACAACTCATTCACTTATTATTATAGAGGCTCTAGAAAAATTATTCTCCAATTCGCTTTTTAAGTTTTTATATTCAGCAGTCTTTAATTCTTCATTGGTAATAAAGCTTTTCTTTATGGTTATTAAATTGCTAAATTCGGTTCCATCATTTTTATATTTACAGAACCTATTTACATATAACCAAGGAGAATCTATTTCAAAATTCAAATTTTCACAGTTTTTAATTTTGATATCTTTTATTATCATATGGCTTTCCTTAGTTTTAGGAACACCAATAAAAAGGTCTGACACTTGGTCAGAAGCTGTATTGACAACATCATTAAGCCAATTATCTCCTAAATTCAAAGCTGGCCCTAAATTTGTCTTAAAAATCTTATTTTTTTGCTGAAACTCATATTTAATTGTCAGATCCTCTACATTACGCAAGGTAAGGTCAGGCAATTCTAAGAACTTCTTTTCTTCTTCATCAAGATATACTCCACTAATCATACGAAAAACAGAATCTCTTAACTGCTCATCTGAATAATATAATCCAACACCTGTTAAGCCTAAGGCTGCTTCCCCTTGCACGGTAAGCTGGCCATATTCATTTACAACGTTATCTTCTATAGTTAATTCACTATGGGATATCACTTTTGAATTTTCACCTTGTACAGCAGGAATCTTTATGTAATCTGCTTCCTCAGAATCGAGTACTAGAGCGTTCCTATCAGCAATGTCTGGGAAAATACCCTGTGCCATACTGACGGTATTAGTTGGATCGATCCAATATATTTTTCCATCTCTATTTGTTACTTTGAGCATCACATGATTAAAATTACCCATATTAGGTAATGCTTCAGGATTAGAAGTGCTAGTAGTTCCTCTCATAACTAAAATAGGTTGAACTTTATAACCAAGTTTTTGCAGAATAGCAGCCGTGCTAGCAGAAAAGTCTTTGCAATCCCCGACTTGAGAATCAGCAATTTTCTCCAAATCTCTCGGAAAAAATTTTCCTGACACTGTACGCCAGTCTCCCATGTACTGAACTTTTTCATTCAATAAAGAAGTGACTGCATTAATTTTCTCCTCATCGGTACTCTCATTGTCAGCAAATTCTGCTATAGCTTCAAAAGTTGCAGGAAGCGGCTGATTGATAACGCTATGATATCCAGGAGCTAATTTTTTAGCTAAATCCTCCCATTCAGATAAGCTTGAAAGTGATACCCAAGTGTTGTGTTTTATGTTCAATATTCCATTATGTGGTTCATTTGTTGTGTTTTCATAAACTGCTTTCTTTAAAGCAATGCTTATAGAGTGTATATCATCATTTTTTTCCTCAGCGATTTCTAATACTTCTCTTGGATCATTAACTTTAATCTCCAGGGGTAATTCAGAATTGATTTTAGTATTTTCTGCTTGTAAATAATCCCCGTAATAAGAAAAGCTCAAGCCATAAAAGTTATCAACAGGAACCTTTTTGTTAACTTGCTTATATCTTAAATATACTTCCGTACCAATTTCTATTTTAGGAAATGGTATGGTTACTTGCCTTAGCTGATCAAAGCCTTTACCAGGACTAGCCAGTGGCTTATCCTCCATCATATCTTCAGTAACTATATATTCCTCTCCATTATAAGCTGCTTTAGCCTCTAAAACAGTAAAATCTGCACTATCATCATTGTAAACAAGACTGTATAGAGAGAATCTATCACGTCCAGATTCTTTGAGTATTTTTGCTTGTAGTTCTACTTCCGTTTCATAGGTACCATCTCTATTAACATTAATGTTAACATTAGAAAATTCAACCTCAACGGAAGCATCTTCGTACTTAGCCCACCTTGCTTCAGCTATAGTAGACATGAAAAATACTAGTAATGCTAAGTTAAAGATAGTTTTTAGAAATTTCATTACGTCACCACATTTACTGAAAAATTATTTTACTAGACTTGTACAATGCCACCTACAATACAAACAGCCAACTGATTAGGGAAGAAGCTTATTTTCTAGAATGGCTATTTCTTTCTCTCTACCAATTATTGGTTCGCTCATATAATTCACTGCCGTGTTTGTCAGCATTATATGCGGCGGTTATAAAATAATCAACTTTTTTACCGCCGCGGTTACAATTGTTATACGTGGCGGTAAGGATTGCTTAAATCTCAAATGCCTTATTATACACAAGTTTTCGTTACTTAATATTACCAGATTCTCTGATATAACATATATAAAGTTTGCATTTCTTGATAAAAATGTTTTAACATTAAGCATTTCTTTAATATTTGTATTCTTTAAGTAAGTATATGTCTAAGATACCATTTTTATTGATTTTTATACTTGCAGTAGCAAATTTACCAGTAATAAACAATTGGCTTTCACACCGCAGTCAGAACTTAAATGATGATTATATAGGTGAGAGATTGGATAATTACATCAGTAAAAATTTTGATAGAGTTCTAAAAGCTCTCCAGGAAGAGTCAGCTAAAAATAGTTATGCTAATGCAACCAAAAATAAAATTTCTCAGCATAAAAATGAAATATTCGACTCTACTTATCCTTACTCAGGAAATGAAAATAGCAATATCATAGCTGTAGGTTTTTTTGACTATTCTTGTGGATATTGCAAAGCTATAAAGAACGATGTAAAACAATTGATCAATGATGGCAAAGTTAAGTATATCTTTAGGGATGCTCCAATACTTGGTAACAATTCTTTAAAGGCAGCAAAAGGTGCTTTAGCAACTTATTTTATCGATAAAGAAAAGTACTTAGATTTTCACTACGCTGCACTAGATCACAGAGGAGAATTTTCAGATGAAACTATATTAGGTATAGTGAAAAATATAGGGATCAACGAGAACGATTTTAACAACTCTATGAAAAATAATGCAGACAAAATTGAGCAAATGATAAACAACAGCAAACTTTTAGTAAGGGATTTGGGAGTAGGCGGTACACCTTTTTTGATAATAGGAGATAGTCTTTTTGTAGGAAAAACTGATTTGAATATATTACGTAAAAAAGTGAATGAGTTAAAAGATTAATAAAATTCCTGCTTGACAGCACAAGAAAGTTTAAGTATAATTAAGTTAAGATATAGTAAGTAACAATATGTATAAGCTACATATTAGTTCAAGAAAAGTAGGTGATGTTTCCTTGCAATACAGCACGACCTTAAGTAATAAGCCTTCCTAGGCTGATTAATCTATTAAAATACAATTATTATTTTGGAGTTATAACATGAAAAATTTCAACAGAAAACCAATTGCTCTTTTTCGGCAAGTCGAAAAAAGCACAAAATTAAGTAAATTTTTATCTAAGAGTCTAGAGTCTGTTTATTCTCAAAGGCTAGAAAAACTATTTAAAAAATTTAATGCACAAAAAACAAAAAAAGTAATTCATTGAATGAGCTAAAGGAAGCTTATCCTAAAAAGCTAAAAATAGGAGCTTCTATATCAGAAGGAGATTGCTTTTTTGACTCCGTGGCTCAAGGATTGAATGAGCTAAATATAAAACCTGGTCATCGTTTTACCGCAAAATCATTAAGAGAAGATTGTGAAAATTATGCTAGAGCAAATGCAAATTCGTGGGTTTATAACAAAATAACAGAAGATGCTGAAGAAGGAGGATATTTTGTAGGTGAAGGAAATTTGGATAGCAAAGTAATAGCGAAGGAAAGAAATAGCGAAGATGAAAAAGGCATATCTGCACAAACAGACTGGTGTAAAGATGAAGAAATAATAACCAAATATACAGAAGAGGAGTTTTTCAGCTGGTTACTAGAGGAATATCGTGAAGATAGAGAAGGGAAGATTTTAGAGATTTTGAAAAGTAGGTATGGCACAGATGATGATTTGTTACTAGGCGAATATGAAACAAGTAAAGATAAAGAAGAAGAAATAAGCGAAGATGGAAAAGAAAAAGGAGAAAAAGTTACTATTAAGCCAGATAATTCCAACTCTTTTTCTAAATATCTAAACAACATTAAAAATATGTCTACAGAAACTAATTCTCTAGCTATATGGGGTCGTCCAGAGATTGAAGGGAGAATGATATGTGAAAAGTACAAAGTGAAAATTGAAGTGATAGCACTAGAAGAAGAACTTATAGATGGTAGATATATTACTACAGGTGAAGAAGGTGAAGGCGATAAGGTTGTTCGTATAGTGAATTACATGAGGCATTTTGTGCCACTTCTAAGTGAAATTTCTGAAGATATAACAGAAAGTCAACCAGTTTCTAATGAAGAAATCTTTGGTGAGGTTACAGAAGCTTCTGCTTCTGAGCAACCAGTACGACAAAAAAGCAGCACTAGTGAGCCGATTTTTTCGAATAAAAGCACTCCTATTTCTAATCAATCAGAGCAGAAATCACTAAAAGAAAGAGCTGCTGATAGAAGTATTGATGAAACAAATTCACAAAATCATGAAGCAATGTTAGAAAAAACACACAATAAAATTTGTGAAAATACAGCAAAGATCTTGAGTGAAACTTCTAAGGATATGAAAAAAAATTCCAGTGAAGAAATTCTTGAAATAGGTAAAAGAGTTCCTGCTTCTGATCAATCAGAGCAAGAAGAACAATATAATATCAGAACTAGCAAATCAGCAATTGTGCAAGATCATGAAACACAAAAAGAGAGAATTAATACCAGCGCTAGTGAGCCAATTCATACAGATACAGTAATTACTATTTCTCATCAACAAGGGCAAGAAACACAACAAGAGGCAACAGAAAAGAAATTAATCAATAGTTGTTACAGAAGAGAAGCTATTTATAGCATAGCTGCTGTAATAACAGCTATAGCATTCACAGCATCTGCTATAGCTGCTGTTTTTACTCAACCAATTCCTTTAGCATCTCTTGCTGGAGTTGCTTTAGTTGTTTCGTGTGTTTGTGTATATCAGTTAATGCAAAGTCATAACGACATTCATGAACTCAAAAGTGAGCCAAAGGAAAATATTGCCCACACTTTTCTAGAAGAAACGGGATTAAAAATTTATAGTCTGATTGATAAAGCAGTTTCAAAAGCTTAAGATTTCTCTTGTTAATTTATCTAACTTTTTATATAATTTATTATTATTTTTAATAAACTAACCTTACTAAGGAGGACAATATGATAGGTAACACAAATTTAAATTCAACAACTCTTGAAATAAAGACTGATGAAAAGATAGCTAAGAGTCTTGAATGTGCTTTAGAATACTCACAAGATACAGCAAAGATGCAAGTATATGAAATTCTGCTTTCTTTTGTACAAAATTTTAATGAGCAATCACTAGAAAATGCAATAAAGTATTTAGATAAAACAATAAAGGAAAGAGCGTTATGTCAACATATAAAACTTCATGAACTACTATATTTTCAAGACAATGAAGAAAATACGTTGTTGCACTACGTAGCTTCACATGGTCAACATAAAAATATAATGCACCCCATAAACTAGACCAAAAAAAAATGGTTGATC
>NZ_JAIUJX010000024.1:4505-9006 GCF_053891855.1 Wolbachia endosymbiont of Protocalliphora sialia | reverse complement strand
AACTTATTACTTTTTTTTCGGTTTGACACAGTTTATTTAACACTCCCTTACTCTCTGAATGTTTGATGTAGTAGTGTGACTCATGGAAGAATTAGGTGTTAATTTGTATTCTTTTTTAGCTTTATCTGTTAATTGGTATTCATTGTTTTCTTCTGAAGTTTGAACGCACATTTTCTGATCTGGGCATAAAAATTTATCTCGTATGCTTGATGCTAGTTGTTGAATCTTATCTGAAAAACATTTCATTTCAGCTTCCGTTAACTTCTGCACAACAAATTTTTTGACTGAATCATTATTGGTATTATTTTTTTGAGCTAAAAAGTCTGTGAAAGAATGTATTACTGCTTTACTATCTTCTTCATTTAAATATAACCCTTTTGCACACTCTTCAACAAAAAATACCTGTTCGATAGAATGTTTTTTACCAACTTCTGTAACAACTTTGTTAACTTGAGTTTCTATGATCGCTCTTCCAGATTTAATCAAATTCTCTTCCAACAGTGCAAGTAACTTATCACTTTCAAATTTACCATCACCTTGATTTGATAGAGACTTTATAGTTTCCTCAAGCACGTTATGGCAAAAGTGTTCTCCTTTAAATTCAGGAAAACTTTTTTTCAATTTTTCATTTTGATCAGATAAAAATTTATCGAGATTCTTATTCCCACGAAGCTTAGAGAAACCATTTGAAAATTTTGACTTAATAGAACCAGAAGTAGAGAAAATACTCTTTGTATCTGCTTTAGTTTTTTTATTAATATCTTCTGGCTTTTTACTAGAGTCTTTTTGCTTGTTTTGTAACTTTTGTTGTCTACCTTCAGCTATTGAACTTTCAATCTGTTGATTTTTTAATGTCAAATTTTCATTAAGTGTTTTTGTACTATCCATAATAGATAATACTGCAACACTTTTCGCTTTTTCTTGTTCTGCACTCAGATGTTCAACTTGTTTTTGTAACTTTTTATTTTCCCCTTGTGAAAACTCTAATTTTTTCTCTAAATCGGCCTTTTGTTTCTTTATTTCAACGTTACTTTCTTCTAATTTCTGTGATTTTTTCTGCAATTTGTCAACTTCACTTTCTAATTCTTTTTTCTCTTTTTCAATGGCATTTAGATTAGTCTTTTCTTTCTCTAATTGTTGTTTAAGACCCTCTAATTCATCATCTTTTTTCTCAACTTGTTCTTTCAATTCGTTAACTTCATCTTCTAATTCTTTTTTCTTTTTTTCAGCGGCGCTTAGTTTATTACTTGAATCACTTTTGTCTTTCTCTAAGCATTTTTTAAGATCCTCTAATTCAGTATTTTTTTTCTTAGCTTGTTTTAATTCTGCTTGTTTCTCCTTAAGTTGATTTTCTAATTGCTTTATTTTAGTATCAGACTCGTTGTTTAACTTACTAAATTTACTCTCAAGTTCTGTGTTTTGCGCTCTTAGGCTTTCATTATCGTTCTTAACAGTTTCATTTATGTCTTTATTTTCATCAGTAAGTGAAGTAATTAATGTGTCTTGTTCTTTTATTCTTTTCTCTAGATCAGATATAACTTGCTGTTGTGCATTATTTTTATTCTCCATTTCCTTTTTCTCTTGTTCTAATATTTTTTTTAATTCCGTTAAACTACCTATTTTCCCATCTTTTTCTTCTACCCTTACTGAGAGCATTTCTATTTTATTTGCAAATTCTTTGCTGCACTCAGTTAATTCTTTCTGCAAACGTAATATCTCTTCAGACTTTTTCTTCAACTGTACTAAAAATTCTTCTCCTCTTTTTCGTGCAACTTTTGCTAATTCTTTATAACTCTCTTTAAGTTTTTTAATTAAGGAGTTTAATTGTTCTTTTTCCTCTTTTAAAAAATCACTCTCTAATTGTAAATTTTCAATATACTCTGCTTGATTATTACAGAGCTCAATGAACACCTCTAGTGCCTGACTTACACCTTCCAGTTGCTCCTTTAATTTTTCATTCTTATCCTCTGTTTCAACAAATTCATTCTGAATTTCTGTATCTTTAAATATAGTTTTACCTTCACTAATTATTTTACTTTGGACCTCTTGTGCTACAACTTCAGAAATTTGAACACTTTGATCTACTACTTCGGGAGCATCAGTTTGAACTCCATTATTCACAATAACTTTATTGTGGTGTAGGATATTCTTTGCCCATTGATTCCATCTCCCTGGCAATATTCGTCCGATTGTTTTTAGATATAGCCAAGCAAGCACAGTGGATAAGCTGTATTTTTTTTCCTTTTGTTTAGGTTCGTAATTAACCTTATTGTTAGCATTTAGCATAAAATTACCTAATTTTTAAAGTATTGAAGTTATATATATTAATATAATTATTAAATAAATAATAATATAAATGTTAAATTATGTGAAAATTTTTATAGATTTTAAGTAGAAATACACATGTTCGTAAGCACAGAATTTGCTTTTTCTATTGCTCTTGCTAACATTTCTTGTTCATTGTGCTGATTTTTCACGTTGATTACCTGAGCTGCCAAATTTGCAGGGAAAGTGACCAAACTAACTTCCCATAGCTCCACTTGTTTTAACACTCGAGCTCCGCTTTCATGATCAACATCATACTCTATTGGTATATAGCCAATCGAAAGCCCGTTAATAGTTCCAGTTTTGAGCATTAAATATGCTTCCTCTGCTTTTTGAATACCAAAAAGCAAATGTGCAGTTATATATAGGCCAATATCATTTTCGCAAATATCTGTAATATTACCTATAGGCTCACTTGGGTTGTGCTGCCAAAGAAGTTTTATCTGACTTTTATTTAAGTTGTTCTTAAATGCTCCGGGTAATATCAGATCATTTTGCTTATCAACTATATTAAAAACGCTCGCATAGCCAGAAAATACTCCGTTTTCTTCTATGCTTTTTATTGACAATGGTGAATAGAGAAATTTCTTATTCATAAGTCCTCCTTGTAAATTATGGTATTGGGTTTGCCAGCGCTCTGAGCCAGCTTAAAATGTTGTATAGATTGTTTTCCTATATCTCAGGATGAGTATAAGGCACTGCAATATAATTCTATTGTATGCAGTGCTTTGAAAATGGGGAAGTACTTTTTTAGTTATAAAATTTGTCATTTTATATATATAAGGGTAGGGGTTGTTCAACAGCAGCGTTTTCTAGATTTTTAGAAACAGCTTCGTTTGTAGAATTTTTCCTAGAAGGAAGCCAAATCCCAAAGAAACAGCGGCTATAAAACTATTCATTAATGACTCTGTCCATCTCGTATTCTTGATAGATTTTAGAATATATCATTATTGGCTTCATTCGGGTTTAAATTTCTTTCCAACTCTTCTGATGTTTTTTCCCCAGCATCTTGGGATTTTGTTGATGAACTTTTCTGTAAGTTTTCTAATTCTTGTGCGTCCATCAACACCTCACTATTAAAGCTTAAGTACAAATCATACAGCACTATAATTGTTTAGTCAAGGTAAATATTAGTATATTAAGTAAATATTTACTATATTAATATGATTGATTAAATTCACAGCTAATTGTTTGGGGGAATAAAAAGATTGTGTTTTGTAGGTGATTTGCGTAGCGGAAGGTGTTACCCCAGTTTTACAACACCCGGGGTAACGATAAAGAAGGAAGTAGAGAAAGTTATATGTAATAGTTTAAAACTATTACAAGTTTATATGCTCTGTCCTTGAATATTTTGTTGTTCAGTGGCAACATTTTCCAAATTTGTAGAGATAGGAGCAAACATTCTTCTCGCTAAAGCCGTTGACAATGCAGCGCCAGCTCCAGCTCCAATTGTAGCTGCAGTTGTAGTCATAAGACCAGACCTTAATGATTCTCCAAATACCATATTTGTTTCAGCTGTGCTTCTAACTATTCTGCTAATTAACATTATTGTGCCTACTCCTAAAGCTGCTGATAACCCAGCCGCTGATTCACTTATTGAGTCTACTACTCTTTGTCTTATTTCTCTTGATGTAGTATTGCTTACGTATGTCAGTGGTGCTAATAATATAATGGCTGGTATGGATAGCAATCCTCCAAGTGTACAACCAATAATTTCACCTACTTCTGATTCTCCAAGACGAGTGCTTGAGATTATCAATTTGGATATTCCAAGTGTTCTCAAAAATATACTTTCTCTTGATTCTTCTATTAATCTTCTACGTTGTGTTTCTTCCATAGATGCTATAAATTCTGCCCTAGACTGCATAATTTGTTCAAACATCGTCCTAATTTGTAATATATGTGCTATGTATTCATCATCGATTTCCTGTTGCGTTATTGAACTTCTTCGTCCTAACTCTTGTGAGGTTTTCCCTCCGATACTTTTGACAGCATCTTCTAAGTCTAACAATGATCTGTTGTTTAACCTTACGTTACCTTGACTATCACAAAGGACAATGCAGTCTAAAATTGTCATTCTCCGATTACTTATTTCTATACAATCATTAATATGATCTTTTAATTCATCAATAATCTTTAATGCTCGATCTTTCATATCTTTTTCCTCTTCTGCACT
>NZ_JAIUJX010000024.1:0-4495 GCF_053891855.1 Wolbachia endosymbiont of Protocalliphora sialia | reverse complement strand
ATAATCTTTAATGCTCGATCTTTCATATCTTTTTCCTCTTCTGCACTAGCTGGTGCAAGTATGAGAAAAATTATTTCAAGCAACTCTAGTTGTAATTTTTTTAAATCCATAATAATTATCATTAATATTGAGTTAAATAATATAGTACTATAATTACTTAATCAAGATTTATATTAATATATTAAGAAATAAGCACTAAAAAATGATATCCTTAGTCGTAAAATACAAAAAGAGCAGAGCACCCAGTGCCACAACACTGGGTAACGATAAAGAAGGAAATAGGGAAAGTTATTTATAATAGTTTGAAGCTATTACAAGTTTATATGCTCTGTCCTTGAATATTTGTTTGTTCAATAGTAGTACTTTCCAAATTTTGTAAAGATTTAAATTCTTCTTGCATATCCAGTATGTCTTCTATTACTTGCTGATCTTCATCTCTTTCTTCTAATTGAAATGCTGCTTCTTCTTGAGGTGCTTCTAGCAGTTTTTTTAATATTTCTGTGCGCAGTTTCTCTGTTATTGATTCCCACTGTAGCATTACTAGCATTTCATTGTGAAGCACTGACATTTTCTGTAGTGTTTTCACTTTTTCTGACAGTCCTTTATTTTCTTTTTGCAATGCTTCTATTTTTCTTTGCTGATACTGATTATCTGAATTTGTCATTGGTAATCCATGCATAACCTACTCCAAGTTAAAATTTAGACATTATTAATTAAGTGATACAGTTTCTTTAGTCAATCAATATATTATAACATTAGGATTAACAACTAAAAGAATAGAATGAAATATCAGGCAATATTCCGTATAATTAAACTTTTAAGATGGAAAAATGACAATTCGTGTAGGAATTAATGGTCTTGGTAGAATAGGTAGAAGTGTATTGCGTGCTATTTTTGAAGTAGAAAACTATAGCGAGCAAATAGAAGTTGTGGCGGTAAATGGGTCGCTCAGTGCTGAGCAGCATGCACATTTGATTAAGTATGACTCTGTTCATAGCAAATTTAACGGCGATATTGATTTTAACGAGTCTGAAAATTGGCTATCTATAAATAGCAGGAAATTTTCTTTATATAGAGAACGTAGCCCTGAAAATATTCCTTGGAATGTTGATGTAGTACTTGAATGCACTGGTGCATTCAACAAGCGTGCAGAAGCAGCACAGCATAATGCAGAGAGAGTAATTGTCTCTGCTCCAGTTTCAGATGCTGACGTAACTATAGTTTACGGCGTAAATAACGATATGCTAAAAAAGGAGCATACAGTGATCTCAGCAGGTTCTTGTACTACAAACTGTCTGGCTCCGATTGTACAGATTTTACACTCCAATTTAGGTATAAAAAGCGGTTTTATGACCACTATACATGCCTATACGAATGATCAAAATATTCTTGATGGCAACCATAGAGACTTACGCAGGGCAAGAGCTTGTGGCCTTTCTATGGTGCCAACTACAACTGGAGCAGCAAAAACAATTGGTTCTGTTATTCCTGAGTTAAAGGGTAAGCTAGATGGTACTGCTATTAGAGTTCCGGTTAGCAACGTTTCTATGGTTGATTTTAAATTTTTAGCTGATAAGAGAGCAACAACTAAGGAAATAAACGAAATATTTAAGAATTCAGCAAATCATGTGCTTTCCGTATGTAACGAGCCTTTAGTTTCAATAGACTTTGTCCATAACCCTTATAGTGCAATTGTGGATTTAGCTGGTACATATGTCACAGGTGATATCTGTAGAGTTGCAGCATGGTATGACAATGAATGGGCTTTTTCACTGAGAATGTTAGATATAGCTTTATTGTAAAGTATGAACGAAAACTCACAAAAATATGCTTCATTTTATGAGCACTTTGCGGAACTTAGAAAAAGGGTTATTTTTTGCTTTCTATTTTTTTGTGTTACCTTCGGGTTTTGTTACTACTTTAAAGAAAATATATACCGCTTTTTACTTGCACCTTTAATAGAAGTTACAAAAGATAGTGATGATTTTTCTCTAATCTATACAGACTTAACAGAAGCGTTTTTTGTATATCTCAGGGTTGCAATAATGAGTGCACTGTTGTTTTCTTTTCCTGTGTTTGCATGGCAATTCTATATGTTTCTAGCACCTGGCTTATATAAAAGAGAAAGGGCAGTGTTATTGCCATACTTAATTGCAACACCGGTTTTGTTTGTAACGGGAGCCGCTGTAGTTTACTACTACATATTTCCCCTAGCCTGGAAATTTTTTATTGCTTTTGAACATAGCGGTAAATCTTTCGGTATACCAATAGAGTTTATGCCATCAGTTAGTGAATATTTAGACCTTGTTCTTCAATTCATGTTTGCGTTTGGTACTGCATTTCAAATTCCAGTCATACTAACCTTAATGGTGAGAGTAGGGCTAATCACTGCACAAAGTTTGTCAAATAAACGTAGAATTGCGATAGTAGTAATTTTCATTATTGCTGCAATCTTAACTCCACCTGATGTACTAAGCCAAGTAGGGCTTGCAATTCCAATGTTGGTATTATATGAGCTGTCTATTCTGATATGTAGATACATTGAAAAGAAAGCAAAGGATTGAATCAAGAATATTATTTATAAACAAAGAATGAGCACCAGAGCGCTTTTTCTTGTTTGAGTGTTTTTGGCAGCACAGCATTTTATTGATTTATTGACTTGTTTGCTTAAATATATAATAATTAAAGTATATTATTATTTTGAATAGGAGAATTTTATATGCCAAAATATGAAGAGTTAAACGGAACACAACAAGAATTATATGGTAAGTTACAGGCTGCGATGGAAGAACATGAGAATATTATTGATCTTCTTACAGGATTTTCAAAAGAGGATTTGCTGAAAATTCTTACTACTGTGAAATGTATAGAGTTTGAAGATGGTGAAGAACATACTCTAACACCGCTTGCCTACGCTATAAATCTTAAGAACTCGTTAAATAGTCAGAGATATATTACAAATATTCTAAGTGTAGCTAAAGAGAAAGATATATTAGAAGAAGTTCTTACTACTGCGGATATAAAGATCAAGCTCTCAAATGGTCAAGAATATACTTCAACACCACTTGTCCATGCTATTATTCTTAATAAACAGAGAGGCATTCAAGCTATCCTAAATGTAGCTAAAAGAAATAGTATATTAGAAAAAGTTCTTACTACTGCGAATATAAAGATCAGGCTTTCAGATGATCAAGAACATACTCTAACACCGCTTGGCTGTGCTATAAATCTTATTAATCAGGAAGTTAGTCAGAAAAGTATTAAAGCTATTATAGATGTAGCTCAAGATAATGATATGTTAGAAAAAGTTTTCGCTAGTATAAAAAAAGATCATCTTAACAAAAACAAGAATATTTTAGAAATACTAAAAAATCAAGAGCAAGATGAAGAGCAAAAAGCTAAAATTGATGGTTGGCTAAAAATACTTGCAAAGAGCATATCTAGTTGTGAAAGTAAAGATGATCCTAACAAAATTGAAATGCACGATAGAGTTAAGGAGATATGTAAAAAGCAAGAGCAAGAGGATTGGAAAGTAACCCTTGAAAGGATCGTGCCTAATCACGAAAATAAAGACAAGTGTGAAATATTTTCTAAGATTTTTAACAAGGAGACTTTCAAAGTATCATTAGATCCACAGCGAAATGCTGATATGATAACATTAATTAAAAAGAACCAGCCTGATTACGAAAGTAAAGAACAGTCTTTAGTAGATGAAAGCAGCATACCTAAAACTGAAGGAAATATAACTAAAGATACAGTAAAAACTACTAATAAACCAATAATTATTGGTAGTGTTTGTGGTGCCATAGCTGAATTGGCAGTTGGGTTAGGATTGTATTTTGGTGCTGCATTACCGGTATTGCCTATAATTGGTATAGCTATAGCTGCTGCTGTAGTAGTTGGACTTATTGCTGGTGGTATTACATATGTAATTTCAAAGCCTAGTGAGAATCTAGATAGAGCTAATGTAGAGCAAAGAGTTAGTATAGGGTTAACAGCGTAGTTAAGTAAAAGGAAGAAGTCTATTCTTCCTTTTCTCAAAGTTTTTTTTTGTTGATCATATATTCACAGCATTAAGTTTTATAGGTTGCTGTGTAAAAGATTAGGAAGTAGTTTTGTTAGTGTTGAAAATTATAGCTCTTTTCCTAATAGTGTGAACATGGTGGAATAGGTAAAGTAGCGAGGAGATGTGAATGCCAGTAGCATATAGTTATGATTTAAGGAAAAAAGCATTGGATGTAGGGGAAAGTAGAGCATTTGTAGCCAAGAAGTTTAAAGTTAACATTCTATGAATGGCAAAAAGGTGCAAGAAAATAGGCGATTTTAAATCAAAATGTAGATCCAATAGAGCGTGATTGATATCTTGCTAGTAATAGTGTAACAGCTTTTATTAAGATATTTTTTTACCATACGACAGCAATAACAAATGAGTTTGCTGAAGTTATTACTGAAAGCCTGAACAGACGAAATCTGTAAAACCAAAAAGAAACTCTTT
>NZ_JAIUJX010000023.1:0-9525 GCF_053891855.1 Wolbachia endosymbiont of Protocalliphora sialia | reverse complement strand
TCGGATCACTTTGAAAAAAATGGTCTAGACAAATGGGTGCATTATAATATCCTCTGCCTTGTAACTCACAAATCCCTTGCAATTTTTCTTTTATGTCATTTGGTAATATAATATCACTAAATGTTGTATTCCACCCTCTTTTTTCATCTTTTGCGTAAAATTCCATATTCAGCTTTGCTTCTACTTCATTTTTTGTTGCAGGACTATTAATTAACCTTGCAGAAAGATCACTAACCTCTTTTTTTAACCCATTCACTTCATCTTTCGTTACAAAATTCTCTGAAATTCTATGAACTTTTTCTTCTAGACCACTAAACCCGTATTTATTTTCTTTATCCTTTCCATCTTCTAATTCTTCTTTGATTTGAGCTAGCGTATTTTCTTCTTTCCTTGACTCTTTATTTAGCTCTTCGACTTCAGCTTTCGAATTTTCTTGAGATTTTTTATTTTGTTTAATCATTTTATATGAAAGCGCAATTACTATCACAGAAAGCGTGAATGAAATAAAAATAATAGGGAAAGCTACATCTAAAGCTGCAACTGAAGATAAAAATGCAACGTAAGGAGCTACAGCAAAAACTCCAGATGTAATTAATGTAAGGGAAGCAATAGCACCAGCTATAAAAAAAGTTATATTAGCTCTATTAGACATATTTTAGCTTATAAACAGTTAATTTATAAATAATACATTTAAAGAGTACAAGCTTTTCATAGTAAAGCAAGACTAACTTAAGGCATCCTTAATCAATCTATGATCGAGGTATTATGCAGTATTAAGATATAAGATGGTATGTTGTATTTTTAATTCAGTGTTCTTTTTCTTTCATTCCAGGGTACTGGAATGATAGATGCTATGATAAGAAATTCAATAACTTAAAGTAGGTAATTAAAGCCTCTAATTAAGATCTAAATCTATAGTTATTATAAGCAACACTAAAGAAGTGCGGAAGTAAAAATTTACGAAAGAGCATTATGTATACATATGCTTTGTAGATCTACACTTTGCCACCCTTCTGTTAAGCTTTGCCTCCCTTCCATTACGTTTTGTCGCTCTTTTATTTCTTTTATTTCGTTATCGAATTTTGACATTAGATATTTAGCATAACCAGATGTTAATGCTGTTGATGCAGATACAGCTATTGCTGCCGTAACAGATGTTAATGTAATTTCCATTGTCTCGGTTATAAAAAGCGTCGATGTTACAAAATTCCCTAACATGGCAACTAAGCCACCAACAACTACACTACCTTGAACTACTTTATTTTTTAAAAACCCTTTTATACTCTCTACCGTATCTTCTTGGTGATTTATAATGGCATAATACAAAGGAGTTTTCTGCAAATTATCTTTCTCATAAACATCTGCACCTCTGTCTAGTAAAGCATTTACTATCTCCATATAGCCATTTGCAGCAGCATAATGCAAAGGAGTACAACCATTTTCATCTTTTATATTAACATCCGCACCTCCGTATAGTAGAGCATCTACTACCTCTACGAGGTTATTTTTAGTGGCACAATGCAAAGGAGTACAAACATTTCTATCTTTTATATTAACATCCGCACCTCTTTTTAGTAGAATATTTACTACGTCTATGAGGTTATATATAGTAGCATAATGCAAAGGAGTCCGACCATCTCTATCTTTCACATCAACATCCGCACTTCTATCCAGTAGAGCATTTACTACACCTACACATCCACTATAAACGGCATGATGCAAAGCAGTCTCTCTATTTTCATCTTCTACATTAACATCCGCATGCCTATCTAATAAAACATTCACTAAATCCTTACAACTATCTGCAGCAGCTGCAATTAACAATGTAAATTTAGCATAAGGATTACTTTGGGTAAATATATGATTTACATTAAAATTTTTACTTTCCCACTCTTGATACGCTGTTGCATCTTCCCTTTGTAATACCTCTTTTATTTTATTAACTACATTATCTTTATTTACACTTGCATCTTTATCAATTGCACTTAATATTTTTTTTAGATTTTCAAAATTCATCTTTACCTCCTATAACTTTACGATGCAGTTACTACACAATTACAAACAAAAGTAAACACATTTTTAGGAATTATTTAGAAAAAGAAACCATTGAAAAAGTCAGTAATTTACAATAAATAACTGATACATTTAATTGGAAGAAATATGTGATGTAACTATAGCCATTATAAACAACAACAGAAAAAACACGGAAGTAAAAAATTTATGTTGACTGTACAATATCGATTTCTAATATAATCCAGAGATAAAAAAATGTCGGTGCTGAAGTTATATATCTGCCTCCATATTCTCCTGATTTTAATCAAACCATTGGTTTGTTATAAAAAATTGAGCCAGAAAGAATATTCAGCTATTCGAACTATTAGAAAAAGAGCTATAATTATAGACTCAGTATACACTATAACTAGACTTTTTTTTAAGAGGAATGATATAGAAGTTATTACTAAGACACTAAACAGTTTTCAAAAATGAAAATTATACCTTAAAGCTGATTTTCATATAGTTCTTGCAAGCGATAACACCCTCACTTCTTTTGCACCAGAGTTTAAAATTTCCTGAGAGCAAGACCTTGCAGTTGCGCCAGTTGTTACTACATCATCAACCAATACCACGATTTTGTTTTTGATAATTTCGCTGTTGCTTATTTTAAAAGCCTTTCTCAAATTTTTTTCACGCTGTTTAAGTGAAAGACCAGCTTGAGGTACAGTGTGACGAATACGTTTTATTGCAAATGGTGTATAAGATAAATGAGATAACTTACTTAATTCCTTCGCGAGCAATGCTGCTTGATTATATTTACGTTTAAATAAGCGTATTTTATGTAGCGGTATGGGAATTATGACCTCTGCATTTTGAAACATGTCTTTGTTAGCTTTGTACATCCACTTTGCGTAGACTTTCATGTAGTTTAAGTTATCAAAAAATTTAAAATTTATAATCATATTTTTGCTATGTTCATCGTAGGCAAAAACTGATCTTAATACTTTAAATGGCGGAGGATTACTGATGCATTTGCCGCATGTATAAAAACTATCTGGAATTACTACACCACAAACATTGCAATAATGCTTAGTTAAGAAATTGATTTTTTTATTGCATTCACTACATAAATCATAACTTTTATTAATTATACATTCACAGCTTACGCATACGGTTGGAAATATGAGATCTGTAGCTTTTTTTAGTAAGAGAAGGTTCATGAATAAAATATATTAGATATACCTTTCAAAATACTCCTCATAATCTAGTGATTAAGAGGTACTTGATCTAATAAATACGTTTTAAGATACTTGCCTGTAACGCTTTCTGGAGTCTGTGCAACTTTTTCTGGAGTTCCTACAGCAACCACTTTGCCACCTTTTACTCCTCCTTCTGGACCAATATCTATTATGTGATCAGCAGTTTTTATAACATGTAAATTGTGCTCAATAACTATAACAGTATTTCCTAAATCAACTAGCCTATGGAGTATTTTCAGTAAATTATTTACATCTTCAAAATGTAACCCAGTTGTTGGCTCATCGAGAATATACAATGTTCTGCCAGTAAATCGCTTTGATAGTTCCTTAGATAGCTTTATTCGTTGTGCTTCACCCCCAGATAAAGTTGTTGATGACTGTCCAAGCGTTATATAGCCAAGCCCCACTTCCTGTAAAGAAATCAACTTTTCCTTTACCATTGGAAGATTTTCAAAGAAGTCACATGCTTGATCTATTATCATATTAAGTACGTCAGAGATTGATTTTTCCTTATAAGTAACTTCCAACGTTTCCCGGTTATACCTCCGTCCTTTACACTGCTCACATTTCACATAAACATCGGGTAGGAAATGCATCTCGATCTTTAAATGCCCATCACCTTTACAAGCTTCACATCTTCCTCCCTTGGTATTAAATGAAAATCGGCCTATATTGTAACCTCGTGCCTTCGACTCTGGGAGACCTGCAAACCAATTTCTGATGTGAGTAAACATACCAACATATGTTGCTGGATTTGATGCTGGAGTCCTACCAATTGGTGACTGATCAACTTCTATAATTTTATCTATATACTCAAGGCCTTCTATTTTATCGCATTTACCATGCTTTGCAGATGAATGATTTATCTTCTGTGCTGAGTATTTATATAGTGTTTCTATTACTAAACTTGATTTTCCTCCTCCTGATATTCCAGTAACACAAATAAAATTCCCTATAGGAAATTCAACATTTATATTTTTTAAGTTATTCTCACATGCGTTAACTACCTTTATGAACTGAGTTGTTTGCTTTCTTCTTTTTGAAATTGAAATTTCCTTCTTTCCACTTAAATACTGTCCTGTTATGCTCTCTAAATTTTTTTGTACCTGATCTGGTGTTCCTTCTGCAACGATTTTTCCTCCATTCACGCCAGCTCCAGGACCAATATCAATCACATAATCAGCAGCCATTATTGTGTCTTCATCATGTTCAACAACAATCACAGTATTACCCATGTCTCTCAGATTTTTAAGTGTGGCAATTAATCGATCATTATCACATTGATGAAGGCCAATTGAGGGTTCGTCAAGCACGTATAGCACTCCTGTTAAACCAGAGCCAATTTGCGAAGCAAGCCTGATCCTCTGGCTTTCACCACCAGAGAGAGTGCTAGATTCACGGTCAAGTGTAAGGTAATTTAGCCCTACATTCTTTAAAAATGTCAGCCTTTTGATTATTTCGTTTAATATTTTATTTGAAATTTGCCTTTGTTGTTCTGTAAGTCTGTCTGATAAATTTCCAAACCACTTAAGGGATTCATCGATGCTGAGCCTTGATATTTCACCTATATGTTTTTCGTCAATTTTCACTGTAAGTGCTTCTTTTCTCAATCTATAGCCAGCACATTCTTTGCAGTCAGTAACAGAACAATACCTATCAATAAGTGATGCATCGTAATCCATCTGGCGTTCTAGGATACTGACCAAACCTTGAAATTTCATTTCTCTAGAGCCAAAAAGTATTAAATCCTTCACTTTTTGGTCTATATTCTTCCACGGAACATCAAGGCTAAATTTGCAATTTTCAGCCAGTGATAGAATTGCATTTTTTAGCAATCCATAGTTTGTATGCACTTGACGGAATATTGATCCAATTGGCTTTAAAGCACCTTCAGATATCGAGAGCGTTTCATCTGGCACTATTAGCTTTGCATCAACACTTAGTTTTTTACCGAGCCCATTGCATGAACTGCATGCACCGTAGGGGCTGTTAAAAGAAAACAATCTTGGCTCTATTTCTTCAAGAGTAAAGCCAGACTCAGGACATGCAAAATTCTCTGAGAAAGTTAAAGTTTGACCATTTTTATACTCGGAATTGTGGTTATCAGGTAAGTTCACTATTTCTGCATACATTAAGCCATGGCCCAGCCTCAATGCTGATTCTACACTGCTTGGTAGTCGATTTCCTATATCATCTGATATGGAGATTCTATCTGCAATAACAAAAATATCATGTTTCTTGTTTTTATCGAGTTTAGGCAAGTCATCTATATTGTATGTTTCACCATCTATTTTTAGTCTCACGTAACCCTGCTTTTTAATTTCCAATATCTCTTTGAAGTGCTCTCCTTTTCTGCCACGCACAATAGGAGCAAGTATATATATTTTAGTTTCTAAAGGTAATGCTATAATAGTATCTACAATTTGAGATACAGCCTGTTTCGTTATTGGCAACCCAGTTACAGGCGAATAAGGTATTCCCACTCGTGCATATATTAAGCGTAGATAGTCATAAATTTCAGTAACAGTTCCAACGGTTGATCTTGGATTTTTTGAGATCGATTTTTGGTTAATTGATATTGCAGGAGAGAGGCCTGTGATTGACTCAACATCTGGTTTATCTTGAATATTAAGAAATTGACGTGCATAAGCCGATAGACTTTCGACGTATCGGCGTTGGCCTTCTGCATAAATCGTATCGAATGCGAGGCTAGACTTACCAGAACCACTTAGTCCAGTTATAACAACTAACTTATTTTTTGGTATATTGACATCAATACCCTGCAAATTATGCTCTCTTGCACCTTTAACTCTGATCATACTTCATGTACCTTTGACCATTACAGCCTCAAAATACATAAACTTACAACAACTTTCTACTAATTTTTTCAACTATTACGGAAAACGAGATAGCACAACTAGTGCAAAACATTTTGCCACACAACTATATAAACATCTGTTTTCGCCAAGGTAGTTCGTACAACAAATGGTGTCATAAAAGTATGTTTTCTACAATCTCATCAAAAACATGCTTACCAATTTTTGGAAACAGCAAATTTTATTTTATATAAAATATAGAATTTTGATAAATTTAACTTTTTTGTGAGATTATGCAGCGATAAAAATAAATTTAGAGGGAAAGGTTATGGCAATAGAGAAGGAGAAGTTTTTTGAAATAATAAATGAGGTAGGTAAGAGTGAAGGTTTGAATAAGGATAATTTGCTTAAAAGAATAGAAAGTAAGTTAAGAGATGTTAACTCAGAATTATATAGGAATTATAACGATTTGAAAGTAGATAAGATGTTCGGTATTCTTGATTCAGGCAAAATTGTAAATTACACATTGCTACATTTTGCTGTAGAATGTGACAGTGTACTAATAGTAAAACTCCTACTAGAAAAGGGAGTAAAAGTTATTAATGAGCCAATACGTGAACTTGATGGAGTTAAGTCTAAGTTAACTGCTTTGCACATTGCTGCTTCGCGTGGTCATCAAGAGATAATACAGCTTTTATTGGATGCTGGGGCAAATCCTCTATTAAAAAATAGTGAAGACAAAACTCCAAGAGCTATGGTTTGTAATATGCAAAATGGAGATATCATAATAAAAATGTTAGAGACAGGAGAACAACTTTATGCTGATGCGAGAGGAAAAGCTAGTGGAAGATATTCTTTATTGCAGCCTAATAATGAAGCTTCAGAAGACTACAGAAATGATGAACAGACTTCTTTAGACTCAATCATTGAAAACAGTATAAACAAAGTAGGTGATACATTAGAAAGAGAAGAGGTTCTAAAGTTGCAAGAGGAAGAACAACAAGATGAATCTGAAACTTTAGTTCAACCTATATTAGAAGATGGAGGAGAAATCAATACACGAGATCAGAATGGACGAATCTCTTTACATCATGCTGCTGTATCTAATGACTTAGAGGTGGTAAAATATCTAGTAGAAAATGGAGCAAATGTTAATGCACACGATAAAGATGGGCGAAGCGTTTTACATTATGCTCCTATATATATGAATATAGAAATAGTAAAGTACCTGATAAAAAAAGGAGCAAATGTTGAAGAAATAGATAAAGATGGAAGGACTCCTTTACATTTTGCTATTGCATGTAGTGATCTAGGAGTAGCAAAATTCCTAATCAAAGAAGGAGCAAATGTTAATGCACAAGATAAAGATGGGCAAAGCATTTTACATTATGCTGCTACACATGACAATATAGAAATAGTAAAGTACCTGATAAAAAAAGGAGCAGATGTTGAAGTGCAAGATGGCCAGAAACGGTATCCATTAGATATTGCTAATATGAATAATTGTACCAAAATAGCAGAATTTCTTCAAGAAGCAATCAAGAATAAAAGGAATTTAAAGAAGAAGAAAAAAACTAGATCAACAGAAGGAGGAACAACTAGAAGCAATGATCAGCTAAATTTGAGCAATGGCAATAATGACAAAGTGAAGATGTTAGGAGTTCAGTCATTAAAAGAAGAGCGAAAAGAACTAACAAGATTAAAGAATTGCATTGTTGAACATGAAAACAGGTTAGAAATACTTGATAAACTCAGTGAAGAAAATCAATCACTAAAGCAAAAAATAAAAGATATGGAAAACGAGAATACAACACTTAATAGTGAATTAAGCAAAACCAAAGCAAATAAAGTATTACTAGAAAAAACAGAAAAAGCACAACTGTCTTTCTTAAAAATTGCTTCTGTAAACTTTGCAATCATGTTGACAGTAGGTGTTGCCTTTAGTATAGCCTTCCAATTACCAATTCTATTGATAATTGCAACTTCTGTGATGTCTTCATTGATAGTCGGTGGAGTTACATACGCACTATCACCGCAACCTACTGAATTAAAAGAAGTAAGTATTCAATGCTCAATGCAACATGATGCTTGTAAAACTTAACTTGTGCGCTTCCTGGTAATTTTGATATAGTTATTTCAGTTGAAATTTACAGATTTACAAATGGCAAGCTTAAGTGTAAGAGAAGCGTTATGCACAGCAATCAGAGAAGAAATGCAAAATGACCCTGATGTATTTATCATGGGTGAAGAAGTTGCAGAGTATGATGGTGCTTATAAAGTAACAAAAGGATTACTGAAAGAGTTCGGAGAAAATAGGGTAGTTGATACACCTATTACCGAACATGGATTTGCTGGTCTTGCTGTTGGAGCAGCGTTTGCTGGGCTCAAACCTATTGTTGAGTTTATGACTTTTAATTTTTCTATGCAGGCTATTGACCAAATTGTGAATTCCGCAGCAAAAACAAATTATATGTCAGGTGGACAACTTGGATGCTCTATAGTGTTTCGTGGACCAAATGGCGCTGCAGCAAGAGTTGCAGCACAACACTCTCAATGCTTTGCATCTTGGTATTCGCACGTACCAGGGTTAAAAGTAATAGCACCTTATTTTGCCTCCGATTGCAGAGGTCTGCTTAAAGCTGCAATTCGTGATCCGAATCCAGTAATATTTCTAGAAAACGAGATTGCTTATGGGCATGAACATGAGATTCCTGATTCTGAGCTATCAAATAAAGATTATCTACTTGAGATAGGCAAAGCCGCTGTTATACGGGAAGGAAAGGATGTAACTATTACTGCTTTCTCATTGAAATTAATGGATGCGTTAGATGCAGCAGATTTACTCTCTGGTAAAGGCATAGAAGCTGAAGTTATTGATCTTAGAACCCTAAGGCCACTTGACACTGAAACTGTTATTAATTCTATTAAAAAAACTAATAGATTGGTCAGTGTAGAAGAGGGTTGGCCATTTGCAGGAATAGGTGCAGAGCTCTCGGCTGTGGTTATGGAACAAGGATTTGACTATCTTGATGCTCCAGTTGTACGGGTAACCGGCAAGGATGTCCCCTTACCTTATGCTGCAAACCTAGAAAAGAAAGCGTTACCACAAGTGGAAGATATAGTTGAAGCTGTGCACCAAGTCTGCTTTAGAAAGAAATAGTCCTATTGACTCTTTTTTTTATCTCCCGTTCCACATTCTTCCATAAAAGAGGCATTTGTAGAGTTTATACCACCCATTACTTTTATGACAATAGTTTTAGCGCCAAAAAACACAGCGCAAAATACACCGAGGGCGAAAAGAGCAGGCCACGGCATTCTACCAAATATTGCAAGTAAAGCTGCTCCTATTATCACTACGGTCATAAGCGGTCCACCTATTCCCCAAACGTAGCCAATAATATTACATATGTGCGACCCGAAGTTGCGATTTTGTGATGGTTAGATTCCATCTTCCC
>NZ_JAIUJX010000022.1:0-9648 GCF_053891855.1 Wolbachia endosymbiont of Protocalliphora sialia | reverse complement strand
TATATATCTAGCCATACCATAAGAGATGAAAAAACTAACGAGCATGACTTAAAAGATTTTCAATTTATCTTCATTGAGCTGCCAAAGTTTCCTAAGAGCAGGGAAGAGCAGCTAGAAAATGTAGTAGATCGTTGGCTATTTTTCTTCAAATATGCAGAAGAAACTACGGATGAAGATTTAAGAAAAATAGCAGAAAAGTCACCAATAATAAAGCTAGCATATGATGAGTTAGATAAGTTTCATTGGAATGAGAAGGATCTAGTGGCTTATGAAGAAAGGGTAATGGATTTACAAAAAGAAGCTGCTATCTTGGAACAAAAACTCGATGATGCTACTCACAAAGGTAGACAAGAAGGCATCCAAATCGGCGAAGAAAAAGGTAAAATTGAAGGTAAAATTGAAGTTGCAAAAAATTTACTTAAAGCTGGTATCCCCATTGATGTTATTTCCCAGACAACTGGCCTCTCTCATTCTGAAATTTCACAACTCAAAGAAAAAACATAATATTCCTACTTATTCACTCCAACATTTATCAAAACCTTTCCTGAGTCGAACATACCCCCAATTAAGAGTCTAATGAACTGTCTAAAATAGCTATAAAGATTCCACATAGAATTATATAAATTAATATCATAACGTTACCCAAACTTCTATATCAAAGCTACGTGCCGTAAGTTCAATATGGAAAACACATTAACAACTTAGCATTATTACCTGTAACATCTACTTCATCCATTTTAGTATTAAGACCATCAAACTTGCTACTGGTTCCCCTAATTATTTTTGCTACCCTCACTTGAAATTTTTCACTACTTGGCATATTATCCCTTACGTTATAACCTACCTATTAAGATTACCTCCGAGCTTGGTTACTCCTATTTCAGAAAGACAAGTTGATGCTTTTGAATGGCTGTGAACTGAAGCATTACTTAAATAACTTTGAGGCTCTAAACTCATTTGCTTTGCACCATTAACTTCTAATCTACCATCTACGTTGTGCTCTATTGATTGATTTAGCAGTCCCTTATTAAGTTGAGCTATAAACTTGTCAAATTTCTTCGGACTTAATTTACCAGCTTCTCTACTAGGACATGCCTTCTCTATATATGAGCTTAAAACCCCTGAAATCTCATTAAATTTACCACTCATGACTTTTCTAGTAATCTCTTTTTGCATTCCCATATAATCAATATTTAATCGATGCATTGATACACCACTTTTTAATCCAGCTTGCTCTACTACTTTCTCAAATCCCTTTGTAATATTGAGTGTATATTCCTGTGCCTCTAGTGGAGATATAGACTGATCTATTGTAGAAATATACTTCTGACCTGTAACTTTTCTAATTAATAAATCAAGTAACATTATTGTACCATTTACATCCATCGGTGCATCAACTTGTGAGATTGAATTTGTAGTATTTGATGTGTGTGATTCATAGAGGTTATTGCAACTAATTTGTCAGATCAAGTCTGAACTTGAAATACCTGTTAAGAGGTTTTATATTTTTGAAGTGACTTTAACTCTTGGTTATGTTTGTAATTTTGCATGACAAATGTTTCTTTTGATGAGATATAATTTTTTTGTATTTCACTTAGACAAGGAATTGTTTTTTCCAGTTCTTTATATTTTTCCCAAGGAGTCTTTCCCTGAAGAGAGCTATGAGGACGTTGTTTATTATAATATTCTTCCCAATCCCTAAGCTTGACTTGCAATTCATAATCCTTAATGTTAACGCTACTATAAAATTCATCTAAATCTGTACGCTGCGCTCTTTCTACTTTACCATTTAAATGTGGGGAAAACGGCTTAATTGGACGGAATTTTATTTTCCATTCTTTTAGACACTCTTGCACTTCGTAAGCAAAAAATTCTTGTCCTCTATCGGTCTGAATCCTTTGACAATGAAATGGAGCCCTTTCCCTTAATTGTTTTAGGAAATCCAGAGTATTTTTTGAAGTACGCCTTGAGTATAATGCGATAACTTTATAACGCGTACAATCATCTATAGCAGTATATTGATAAAGCCCCGAAGATATTTTGCAAACATCCATTTGTACACGCTCTCCTGGCACTTTGCAGTTATAACGCTTAATCTGCTTGCGATAGTGGCGCTTAATACGTAAAAGACTTACATCGTGTTTCTTCAAAACTTTGTGTATAGTAGCCAATGCAAAAGAGATATCATGTAAACGCTTTAATTCAGCTTGAATACGTCTTGCTCCTAATTTTCTAGCTTTTCTCAGATGAAGAATGAGCTGTTCATTTGACTTGTTGATTTTTTGTAAGGGTAAAGTTTTAGGCCTGCTACTAAGGTTTGACAATCCCTGTTCACCTAGCTTTTCATAACGTTTGTACCATTTTCGTAAGGTAAAGCGTGAAATGTTATAGTGTTGACATACTTTGCCTGCATGACCTAATTTTTTGTATAATTCTATCCAATTCAGACGCAACTTAACTTTGGTATCCATTTACTGATTGCCTCTTGTTGATGAATTTATTCATATTATTGTAATAAGGTATTTAAACTATCACAAGTCAAAGTTTTTATTTTATCTTACATTTTTGCTGCAATAACCTCTATGAATCACACATGATTTTATTGTCAATATTTCCAGTACTACTATTAAACGAGTTTGTAATGTTTCTTATTTGTTCGGTCAGTAATGGATTTTGGTATAATAACCCTAACTTTGGTTTTAGTATTTTTGTTTGTATCGTACTCATATCTAACACTCCTTTCTTTTTTTATTTTATAACTTACTTTTTTAAAGTATCAGATCAAGTCTTGTTTAATACATATCATGCTACTCCATAAAACTCATATGCGTTGCATCATAACTATTATCGTCAAATAAATTAGATTCAGATGAATAAATATTATCATCAGATTGTGAGACAGGTTCATCAGTGTTAAAACCAAATAACCATGAGAAGAATCCACTGAAAAATGATCCTATTAAAGAAAAAGGCTTCATAACTATGCTAAATAAATTGGCAAAAAAAGAGCTCGTCTGTTCTTCTGTTTGTGTTTCTTGTCCTGCATTAATAGCTCCCTGTTGTGCTTGTAGTGTTTTGCTTTCTAAGCTTACAATTTTATCAGCTCCTTGATTTGTAGTTTCTGATCCTGATTCTTTTAATAGAGTTTTTATTTTTTCATTAAAAGCATCTACTATCTCTTTATGATCTTTTTCAGCAGCTAAACGTAAAGGCGTTTTTCCATGAACATCTTTTGCATTAACATTAATCCCTTTTACTTCTAGTAGAGCATCTACTATCTCTTTATGACCATTTTCAACAGCTAAATGTAAAGGCGTTTTTTCACGAACACCTTGTGCATTAACATTAATCCCTTTTACTTCTAGTAGAGCATCTACTATTTCTTTATGACCATTTTCAACAGCTAAATGTAAAGGAATATTGCCATAGCCATCTTTTGCATTAACGTCCGCTTTTTTTTCTAATAGGATCTTTACTATCTCTTTATGATCTTTTTCAGTAGCTAAATGTAAAGGCGTTTTTTCACGAACACCTTGTGCATTAACATTAATCCCTTTTACTTCTAGTAGAGCATCTACTATCTCTTTATAACCATTTTGAATAGCCAAACTTAAAGAATTATAACCATAACTTTCTGGTCTATCAATGCGATACATAACTTGCTGTTTGTTAACATCAATATTCGGTACCTTTAATAGTTCTTTGACTATACTAATCTTGTTCTCCTTAACAGCAAGATATAGAGGGAATCCACCATCACTAAAAGAGCGATCTAATTTATTAACATCGATACCTGGTAGCTTGATAAGTCCTTTAACAATATTTGAGTAGCCTAATTTTATAGCCCAACTTAAAATATCACCGGCAGAGTCTGTAACATCAATCTTGTTATTTAATAGAGCTTTAATTAAAATTTCAACTGCATCTAATTTATCGTATGAGTAAATTTTAAGAGGACAATTTAGTGGAGTACAGTGAAAATTATTTTTTATATTAAGATCAAAACCTGGTGACCCTACAAGCTGTTCTATCACCTTTGAACAGCCACTAATAACGGCTAAATGTAAAGGAGTATTTCCATCAACATCTTTTGCATTAACATTAATCCCTTTTACTTCTAGTAGAGCATCTACTATCTCTTTATGATCTTTTTCAGCAGCTAAATGTAGAGAAGTATTTCCTTTATCATCTACTGCATTAACACTTGCTCCTTCACTTATTAGACGGGTTACTTCATCAGTACTACCTATTTTAGCAGCCTTAAGTAATTCATTTGTGTTTTGCAATAGAGCTTTTGTTTCTTCATTAGTGGCTAAACCGAAAGGAGTCTTTCCATCAACATCTTTTGCATTAACATTTATCCCTTTGTCCAATAGGATCTTTACTATCTCTTTATGATCTTTTTCAGCAGCTAAATGTAAAGGAGTCTTTCCTTTATCATCTACTGCATTAACACTTGCTCCTTCACTTATTAGACGGGTTACTTCATCAGTACTACCTATTTTAGCAGCCTTAAGTAATTCATCATTTATATTTCTGCTTAAATCGCTCATCCTACACCCCTTCAAAATTATATTCTTATAGCAAAGTTATTAATAATCGGAAAATTATGGATGAAATTCTCTAGGTTATATCGTCACGCAATAACTTATAGCTCTTCTTAAGAATTGACCTTGACAAGAAAAAGTAGCGGAAAAGTTAGGAATATTTTCATAAAATGGGAGGTATGAATCAGAAGAATTTTATTCTAGTTAAAGTAGAAAACTACCATAAATTTCTCTTTGTACTTTCAAATAAACTATCATTAGCTTAATAATATACATCACTAATAACTTAAATATTGCAGCCATTTTTAACAACCAAAATTAGCCAGTGAGAGAAGAGTTTGTTTTGGGATGTCATGGTCTACCATGTGTACCGTACGAACTTTTTTATACGGTAATTTTATTATACGCTAAAACTAACCACATTAGCCCATTTCACCCACATCTACATACGAACTATTTTGCCTAACTTTATTGCAAAGATTTCAAACTTCTATTTTTATAACCTTATTTTTAAGCTGCTTGTTCTCACAAAGATACGCCCTTTTTTGAAGGAGTAAACAATTGAATTTTTTATAACACTAACTAGCATGGTACTTTCACTAAAATATGTTTTGAAAAAGTTAGTTGACCTGTAAATAGTTCTCTACTAATATTGGCATGTATTTGTTTATTCTGCTGAAGTTGCTCTATACAGGTTTGCTGTAAAAACTTCAGCAGTTTCCGTACTCCTTTAAAGCATCATATTCCTATATATTCAATATAGCTGGTGTTCTCAATTTTGTTGATCTATAGTAAAATTGGCTAAAACTTCCAGTAATAAACAACTTTTAACCTAGCAGTACTCACCATAAAAACTTAACAAAAATATGAGTAGTAAAAAGATTATGTTGAAATTAGCTTGACACATACTACACATTCTATATAATATATCCTATATCTAGAGCTAGCAGGTAATATGGGTACAGGGCCAGTAAAATATATTGCAGAACCTATCAGTGAACAAAGCAAACACACTGATGAGCAAAAACTGAAGTGTGACCTAAGTGCTGGACAAGAGTGTTCAGAAATAGGTAGCCCAAAAACAGAAGCAACTGAATTACCAGTAGATAGTTATTATGAATTCATTAAGCGAGATTTATTTTGGGCTGATAGAAGTTTGATAGATGATAAAAAATACTTAGAGGATTTAATAGATGAGTGGCTTATTCATGCACCTAACTTAAAACTGGAAGAGAGTCAAAAAAAGTTAAATCAAAAATTACTCAATAGTATTATAAAAGATTTTAATATGGGGAATTATGACTCATTTTCAAATCTTAAGCAGTTTTTAGAAAGTAACGAGAAAAATAAAGACCTGAAGTACGTTCTTAATCTAAAAAGAGGACATCTAGGAACAACAGTATTGAATGTGTTTGTCGCACACGATGAAGCCATTCATTCTCTTCTCAAAGCTGGTGCTGATTTAAATATGCAGGATAATAAAGGTAAAACACTTTTGCATGATACTGCTATTTATTCCAGTGAGTATGAAGGTCTAAAGTATCTCTTAGATGCAAAAACTGATCCAAATATACAAGATAAAAAAGGTAATACACCTTTACACTATTATGCTGCTAATTGTAATGATTATAGCAGAAAGGTTATGGATTTACTCATAAGCAAAGGAGCTGATTTAAACATAAAAAATAACAATGGAAAAACCCCACTGCAAATTGCAATTGATAGCAACAATATTATGGAGTGTTTTTTAACTGACAACCAAAAAAAGTTAAGAGACCAACTACGTAAAATGGTTAAAGCTACAGATTCTGATGAAGATTGGGATAATCCTTATGGTCCAGGTGTTGAAGATCTGAAAAAATTTTTAGATAAACATAAAAATAACCAAGATGTAAAGATAGTTTTAAATGTTAAGGGTGATGGTTCAATTTGGCCGTTTTGTCAATTTCCTGATGTAAAAGCTTTACTCTTAAAAGCAGGAGCAACTGACTTTGTAGGTAATAAGCAAGATAATTGTGAAAAATGTGATAGTCTCTTGTCAGAGATGTATCAAACAAATCAACTTGCTAAGCTAAATAAGTTTTTGAGTAAGGTAGTAAAAGCTAAAAGCATGATTGAACTACAGGAAGTTGTAAATGAGATTATAGCTTCTGGAATGAGATTAAATTTTGCTAAAGACAAAGATTATTACTTTGCAGATCACGTACTAGAAAAAATTGCTAAGTTAGAAGGAAGCTATGGAATTGCCAGTGATATAGTATGTGCATTAATATCGAGAGGAGCAAAGTTAAAAAACTCAGATAGTTTAAAAGTCATTGATACAATAGAACGAGAGTTTAAAGATCATAAAGCTAATGTAATCAAGGCTCATGTAGAGTACATTAATTATGCTGAAGAATTTTTTAGAGTTGCAAGGGATGCTACCAGTGGTCAACTGTGTGATGGAAAAATCGATAACAGTGTATCTTACTTAGAATACTCAGAGGATAGTATAGTAGATGTTGCAAAAATCACAGATAGAACAAGGAATTTAGGAATACCTCAAGGAGAAAAAGGATATGGAAGGAGTGTAATAAAAATTGGCAAAAGTGAGGTAGAAATTATAACCCAAGATGGCATAAGGAATTACACAGATCTTACAGAAGGCAGCGATATAGTATTAACTTTCTATACCAGTTTGGGAAATATAGACGTTAGACTGTATCCTGACGTACAAGATAAAAGCAAAATTATAGTAGAAGTGAGTAATAGAGAGGAAGTATTGGAAAAATTCAAAGGTCATGAAGAAGAATTAGGCGAGGATTGTGCACTTGGTGATTATGATGTCTACTATGCTATTGAACAGGGATATTTTGAAAGGTCTGGAAAATTAATGCATCCTGAAGTAATAAGCGAGTCTAACAACAAATGGACAGAACGTGAAGAGTTAAGAAGGGATTCTATGGAGGAAATTGCTAGAAGGCATAAGTTATTACAAGATTTACGCAATATTGAGTCTAATATTGTAAAAAAGGAGAAGAATTTTGACGTAAAAACTTACCTGATAGATATCTTTAAAATTTTATCTAGGTTCTATGAAGAAAAAGGGGATATTTCTAAAACAGACTTAGCTAAAGCAGCAGAAAAGGAAAGTAAAAAATTGGGGTTAGAAGGTAAATACAACTGGAGTAAGATTTTTAGTTTAGAGGAAGAAATTATTGAAAAGGCAGAAAAACAAGGTGATAAAGAGCAAAAATCAAACATACCTGATGACTTCTATTTAGGGCACGCAATCAATAATGGAAGCTGTTTTTTTGATTCATTCAGGCAAAGTCTGGAACAACAGAAGGGAATCAAAGTTACTGTAGAGCAGTTAAGGAATGAGTGTAAGAGATTTGCGCAAGACAATCCTCCAGAGTGGTTTATAAGTAAAATTGGCAATGACTTTGATGAGGTTGAAGGTGAGTTCGTAAATCGTGGAATTACGTGTAACCAATATATCAATAGCATTGGAAAGAATGAATTTTGGGGACGTTCCGATATCGAGGGCAGAATACTTTGTGATAAGTATGGTGTGAAATTGCATGTTGCAGAAAGTAACCCATTGCACACTATTGATAAGCAACAAGATCCGTTCTTGCATCAGTTAATAGATAGCTCAGGATCAAAAGCAGGTAAGATAGATTATAGTCACAATAGTGTCTTACATATGGTAAATGGAGGCCATGATCATTTTCAACCCCTACTTTATAGAAATAAGGCCTTGGCAAAACAAACGCAAGAACAAAAAGATTCCTTATGCTATTCAAGCTTGCCAAGCTGTAGTATGGATGAGTTAAAGATAGAAAAAGCATCTCATCAACAGAAGGCACTGCTTGTAAGTAGACCATAGCTTTGTATATGATTTGTTACACAGCAATGATGGGAGAAGTTTATTTAGTAAGTTGAAAAAGAAACTATTTTATTTAAAAAGTTTACTTAATGTTTATGGATTTTCAAGTACACTCTCAGATTCAAAAGGGGCTATAGATTGCTCGACATGTACTATTTCCTGGAGTTGTGTGCTGAAGTTTAGAGTATTGCCTTTTTTGATGTTTAAAGAATTTTCCTCTAAATCTACTATTAAAATATGCAGCTAAAATTGGATACATCTTCTACCATTGTTGCACCTAATATGCTAAAATCTTCATCACTTATATTGATTTTCTACATAATTGATTTTGTAACATTTATTTGCTCTTCTATATCAATTTCAACATCTTTTTGTGTGGCCCTTTGTAGTAGCTCCTTTTGCAATAACCTTTTTTAATTTTCTGGCACATACTTTTTTCGATGTTTTTTCATATTGTTGTTTTTATAAACGTTACGATGCTGAGCCGTAAAATTTCTTCAATTGCTCACCCCAAAGCATCGGTATTTCCCTTAATTCAGCTAACCTCAAATCTCTTGGCTGCCTCCCATTTACTATGTCTTCTTTAATCTTTGGTGCTAAATAATTCAGCCTCAAAATTTGCTGTATACGTCTTGTACCTATATTAATTTTGGCACTCAGCTCTTTCACACTTCCATATTTTCCTGCCTCCAGTTGACGTTTCCACGAATGAGCTCTTACCACTGCTTTCAGTAGCACATTATTTGTTTTACCTTCTGGCTCTACTATCCTGCATTTATTTCCTTTCTTCTTTATTGGTACAAATTCTACCTTACCCTCTAAACGCACTTCTATTCCATCTTCTTTTACCATCACTCCCTTTATTAACTTTTTCACTACTTCTTTCTGCTTTCCAAAACTCCACTCTTCCGCTTTTTCTTCCCATTTTTCATATAAATCTTCTGCTCTCTTCATTACTTCTTTTTCTACTTCTCCTGCTATTACATTTCGGCTTCCTGATTCACAACCCTTTCCCCTTAAATGATTGTTGCATACGTAATATCGATATCTCTTATTCTCTTTTTTTGAGTATGTCAGCGTCATATTTACATCACAGCTCTTACATTTAATTATTCCCTTTAGTAGCGCTTCCTCATATTTTACTCCTCGATACGGTTGATTACTTATCAATTCTTGTGCTTTTTTCCACTTTTCCTCTATAATGCACCCATTTGTCTAGACCATTTTTTT
>NZ_JAIUJX010000021.1:0-11309 GCF_053891855.1 Wolbachia endosymbiont of Protocalliphora sialia | reverse complement strand
AAAGAGGAGCCGATAGATGAAAAAGGTTCTTAGGAGTTTGTTAGAAGATATTTGGAGCTGAAGTCAATGGCAGAGTTGGCAAGAGAGTTAAATAGTCAAGGTTACAGAACGAAAGCAGATATCTTTAAAAAAGCGACGGTGAGAAGAATAATAACAAATCCAATATATATGGGAAAAATCAGACATTATGAGAAAGAGTATGAAGGAAAACATGAAGCAATAATAGAGGAAGAAAAGTGGCAAAAAGCGCAGGAATTGATAAGGAATCAACCATATAGAAAAGCAAAATATGAAGAAGCGCTACTTAGGGGAATAATTAAGTGCAAAAGCTGTGATGTAAATATGACGCTAACGTACTCAAAAAAAGAGAATAAAAGGTATCGATACTACATATGTAATAATCACTTAAGGGGGAAGAATTGTGAATCAGTAAATCGAACAGTAGTAGCAGGAGAAATAGAAAAAGAAGTAATGGGAAAAACAGAGCAGCTATATGAAAAATGGGGAGAAAAAGCGGAAGAGTGGAAAAATTTAAGTTTTGGAAGACAGAAAGAAGTAGTGAAAAAGTTAATAAAAGGAGTAATGGTAAAAGAAGATGAAATAGAAGTGTGTTTAGAGGATAAGGTGGAATTTATACCAATGTGGTTAAAAAAGAAAGGAAACAAATGCACAGTAGTAGAGCCAGAAGGAAAAACAAACAATGCATTACTGAAAGCAGTGGTGAGAGCCCATTCCTGGAAACGGCAATTAGAAGAAGGAAAATATAGAAGTGTGAAAGAGCTGAGTGCCAAAATTAGTATAGGTACAAGACGTATACAGCAAATTTTAAGGTTGAATTATTTAGCTCCGAAGATTAAAGAAGATATAGTAAAGGGGAGGCAGCCAAGAGGTTTGAAGCTATCTGACTTGAGGGAAATACCAATGCTATGGAGTGAGCAATTAGAGAAGTTTTATGGTCTTGATTGCATTGTTTAACAAGAGGAGATGAAAACATCAAAAAGAATAGGAAAAGCTGTTGCAAAAAAACTCAAGGATTTATAAGGAAACCACTATTGCAAAATATGAAGGACTTCTAATGCACCCGCAGAGGTTGAAGAGGTTAAAAATAGTCTTGACGTAAACCAGTGTTACAAAAACTGACATTAAATCATATGAGTATATTAATATAAATAGTAAAAATTTTCAATTTACATATGAAACCAGAGCAAACTATTGAGCAAGAGTCAAACTCACATAACAACCCTTTTCTGCTAAAATAGAACCATGTTTTTATAGTGAAGGAAATCCTATATACGAAAAGTCATCAAGTAAAACTTTTAAATTAGGTAATTTCTTCTCATTTGAGCTTATAGAGCATACTTTTTTAACCATGAGCATGATTATTGCTCCGGACGGGGATGTTCAAAAAAGTGTGTCAAACCGAAAAGTAAAATATAATTGAGATAAAAATGGAGGTTTGACATGAGTCAAAGAATAGCAGATAGAACTACTGGTTTGGTAGATTATAAAGAATTAGAAACAAATATCTTGTCGTCTATACGAGAAGGTAGACCATTAATGGGAAAAGATGGTGCATTAACGCCATTTGTAAAAAGGCTACTTGAAGCAAGCTTGGAGGGTGAAATAGAACATCATTTATCTACTGAAAGCGAAGAAAACAATCGTAGAAACGGAAGGAATGGAAAAACTTTGAAAACAAGTGCAGGTTCATTTGAACTATTGACACCAAGAGACAGAGAGGGAAGTTTTGAACCACAGATAGTGAAAAAAAGGCAAACAACAGAACTTGAAACAAAGGTCTTGAACATGTTTGCAAGTGGTGTGGGATACAGAGATATAGCATCATATGTGGAAGAAATTTATGACCATAAAATATCTGCAGCAGAGATATCTGGAATTACAGATAAATTACTACCTATAATCAATGAATGGCGTAGCCGTCCACTGCAATCAGTGTATCCAATAGTATTTATGGATGGGATGTTTTTTAAGGTAAAAGAAGACGGTCGCTGTGTAAGTAAGTGCATGTATAACATATTAGGAATAGACCAAAATGGCAGAAAAGAAGTACTGGGTTTTTACTTAGCAGAAAGCGAGGGAGCTAGCTTCTGGTTAGGCGTATTAAATGACTTGAAAGAGAGAGGAATAGAAGACATTTTGATAGCTTGTGTCGATGGCCTAAAAAGCTTTCCTGCAGCTATAAATAGCGTATTTCCTAATGTGGAAGTACAGCTATGTGTAGTGCATCAAATACGGAACTCTCTGAAATACGTATCAAGCAAAGATGTAAAAGTTTTCATGAATGATTTGAAAAAAATATACCGCGCTACAAGTAAAGAAATTGCAGAAAATTATTTGCTTGAGCTGGAGGAAAAATGGGGCGAAAAGTATCCATTAGTTGTGAAATCTTGGCAGAACAATTGGGAAAGTTTATCTGGTTACTTCAAGTATTCAGGTCCTGTTAGAAGGCTAATTTATACCACTAATCCCATCGAGGGGCTACACAGGCAAATTAGGAAATTTACCAAGACCAAAGGCGCATTCACCAGCATAAATGCCTTGTACAAGCTGGTATATTGTGCTATAAGAAAGGTGGAGGAGAAATGGACGATGCCTGTACATGATTGGGCATTATCTATATCTCAACTCGATATTTTTTTCCCTAGTAGGTTAAAGATTGAGTTGAATTAAAAATTCGGTTTGACACACTTTTTTGAACATCCCCTACAACTCCTTAATGTATAAATTATAGTAGTTTATATTTAAATAATAATCTTCAACTTTTATGATCTACCTATCCCGAAAATCAGGACCTCTTCTTGAATCCTTATCTATACGTTCTACCCATGAACCCTTCTGCTTATTGGATTCACTTATAACTTCAGGACGCATTAATCCACCAGATCTTTCAAAATATCCCTGTTCAATAGCATAGTAGACCCAGTAGTCACCTAGCGCGCAATCATTGCCTAACTCTTTTTTGCGACCTTTGAATTTTTCTAATATTTCTTCTCTATCACTCACTTCTACTATAATTTTGCTTTTATTCTGTATGTCAGGATACAGCCTAACGTCTACATTTCCCAAACTAGTATAGAAAGTTAATATTACATCGCTGCCTTCTGTAAGATCTGTGTAATTCCTTATGCCATCTTCAATTTTAATTTCTACTTCACTATTACCGATCTTTACTATATTTCTTCCACACTTTACATCTCCATCTGTTAGACCTAAATCCCTTGCCCCATCTGTTATCTTTATAATGTCTATTTTACTATCTTTAGAATATTCTAAGTAAAAAACGGAGTTGTCTACTCTTGCATCTTTTAGCTCGCTATTGGTTGCACTTTTTGCGATTTCAATAAACTTATGAGAATTGCTAATATAATCTCTATAAGCTTTTTTTAGGTTAGTTTTATGCTCTTTAAATTCTGATGTCAGTGTGTTAGCATCAACTGTATTACCAAACACTGCCCCTTTTGATACTAATTGACATATTATATTACTAGCAACTTTAGGATTTTTTTCTAATTCACTGATTTTTTTCATCACATAATCGGTAAAAGTGTACTCATTACCTGAAAAGAAATCTTGCGAAAGAGAATAGTTTAATCGTACACCAGACTTTATAGCATCGTTTACAATCTTTTCAAGTTCAGCCATATTTTGAGCATGAAACACCTTATCAGAAAACTCATTTAACTTTTCCTTTTGATTTGAGGTTAAATTAACGAGTAATTTACTGACCTGTCGTTTCTTTTGGTGAGAATAATTGATATTTATACGATAATCTAATGCTCCTGCTTTTAGAAATATTTTTCTTAACTCTTGAGCAAGATCTTCATTATCCCAAGAAAAACGATCAACATACGAAAACACTTTTGATTCACCCATTCCTTGCCGAATATTTAGCACTACTTTTAGGTCTAAGTCTCTTTTATGCTTACTTAAAAACTCCTTTAAATTTTTAGTGCAGTCTGAATCACACACAAGTAAGTCATACAATTCCTTATTCAACTTTTTCTGTTTATCAGTTAAAAATAATTCTTCTATATTATAGCAGAGTTTATTAGTTGCTATTTGTTGTGGAGTTTTGCCCTTTCTACTTGTTATATTAGGGTTAGCTCCTTTCAAGAGAAGAGAGTTTGCATTATCGTAATGACCTGTGGCAGCAGCAAGGTATAGTGGTGTTTTTCCTTTATTATCTTGTATGTTAGGATCTGCGCCTGCTTCTAAGAGTAAATCTATAGCCTGATTTCCTGTGCGACGAAATCCACCAATCTTTGCTCCTGCAATTGCATGCAATACTGTTGATTGAGATTCTCCTCTTCTGAGGTTAAGAATTACTTTTAAATCTTTATTGTTTTTATTATCATGTAAGAATTCTTCAAGGGGCTCAGTATTATCAAATGAACCACAGTTAGAAGCTAAACATTTTAGAGCACTAAGTAACTTTTTGTTTAAATTTTTTTGACTTGGTGTAAGATCATGATCTAGAGCAAACCAAACACAAATCTGTTCACTTAATCCAAGTTTGCTATCTATCAAAGATGGTGGTTCATTATAGTTTCTAACTGATGGTAAATCTCCTGAGTACCACATATCATTCATCAGTTCATTTAATAAATGCTCTTTAGATGATAAATGTTCTATAATGGATTCATATTCAAAATCAGATGGTTCTGGTTTGGATTTTGGTTTTAGTAGATTGATGATAGATTTTACTATCCCAGTAGACTCACCCATACTTACCCTTTAAGCTAAGATATATGATATATTGTATGCGATATGTAACATTAAGTCAATAACCATAATCTTTTTACTACTCATATCGTTAAGCTTTTGTTAAGTTTTTATGGTGAGTAATAATGGAGTATATAGAAGTTAAGAGTTGTTTATGACTCCAAGTTTTAGCCAGTTTTACTATAGATCAACAAATTTGAGAAGCACTAGCGATATTTAATATATAGGAATATGATGCTTTAAAGGAGTGCAAAAACTGCTGAAGCTTATACAGTAACCTGCGGAGCCACTTCAGCAGAATAAACAAACACATGCCAGTATTAGTAGAGAATTATTTATAAGTCAACTAACTTTTTAAAAAATATTTTAGTGAAGATACCATGCTAGCTAGTGTTATAAAGAATTGAATTATTGACTCTTCCTAAGATTGCAAAAAAGGTCGTATATTTGTGAGAACAAGCCGCGTAAAAATAAGGTTATAAAAATAGAAGATTTAAATTATTTCAATAAGCTTAGGCAAAACAGTTCATATGTAGATATGGATGAAATAGGCAATGATCAAATTTACGTACAGGGCAAACTTAAATAAAAATGTGATATAAAAAGAAGTAAGACGACTATTTCTTAAGACTAGATCACTGATTAACTCCTCGAGATGGACCTGCTTGTTAAACATAAGGTTGTTGGAGATTACCTGGATGTTGACCAAAAGCAACCACAGAACTATGTCTTACATCTACCTCTACAAACTCATCACTAATTTTTATAAGGGAACCTTCATCTGTTGCACCTTCATTAAAAACAGCATACACCAGTTTCACTTTGCCAGCATCAGTAATTACCTTATACGCTTCACCTTCTTTATATCTTGTCAACTGGTCCTTAGCCTCTTTTTCTTTTTTATCCAAATCTCCTTTCTTAGCAAATTTTAGCTCTATTCCAACTGGGGGGTATTCTTTTTTTTGATCAGTAGCATTTATAACCAACATAACATCCAACTTCTCTCCACCACCTATTTGAAATTCAGTAATAACTTTTATATTATCTTCTCCGTAGCTACTAAATAAACCATGCAATACAGCTTGAAATGTAGCCTCATTGCTTATTAATGATTTGAAAGGATGTAGTGTATGAGAAATTTCTTCAAATAGTTTTTTGTAATCATCATATTTACCAGATTTTATAGCTTTGCTCAAAGCTGCTTTAAATTTTTTATTTTCCACAATTGGAGTAAAATTACCTTGTAAAATTTCTTTACCTCTTTTATATCTATCCAATGAGTCATACGTATTTACTGTAATCCCCTTATTCTTATTACAGTACTGATCAAATGGATTCTTATTACTAGGTATATCATCCAGATGGCAATTCACCTCACTTATTTTTATATCTTTAATTTTTTTAACTCCGTTTATATTTTCAATGGGACTGATTTTATTATCTTTCATCGCCTCTACTTCATGTATAACGAAATTACCCAAAGCAGCTTTTAAGCTTTTTTTATTATCTTCAGACATCTCAGTAATATTCAATACAAGTACTTTATTACCTAAAATTAATACGGTAGTCGTAACACAATCTAAAGCGTACTTATCTATAACGTTTGGACGATTTCTCGAGGTTCGTTCTGATGTACCTTGATTACAAATAAAAATACTTTTGCTTAATTTTTCATCTTCAATTCTATCAGGAATAAGCATTAACTGTCCTATAATAAACCGACTTACGTAATGTATATTATCACTACCTCCATTGCTCCAAACAATTCCATAGTAAAGATACTCTAGCTGTGTTCTTATCACCTCAGCATTCGCTGCTTCAGTGCCAAGTAACTTTTCTATTACAGAATTACCTTCTCGACTAAGAAAATTTTCTATATCAATTTTAACATTTTCGTGATGAACCATGTCAAAATTTAATCCTACACAAATAGCTTCATTAGCTATAGTAATCATTCTTATAGAGTTAGAAAAAGAGCCCTTAACATAATCTTGTGCTTGCTTCAATGCTTTTATCACTGTACTTATCTCACCAGTACCTGCTTTAAGCTCAATAATAATAGGAATAGAGCTTAGCGACTTATCAGAACCGCGCACAAGTAAAATAATGTCTGCGTAACCTTTTCCAGCAAATAATTCGAGATAAAGTTTTAGGTGAAAACGATACTTAAAATTTATCAAAAACCCAGCTAAAAACCCATGATGACTTGATTCTTTACCGCTAAATAGAGTTTCTTTTTCATATTTCTTATAGACATTTGTAATATAATTAAACATTCTTCTAGCGTTCTTTTTTACTTCTTCGAAATCTTGATTACTCAATTTTGAAATTAAGCTCTCTAGGTCTTGTTGGTCACGATCTTTTTCTATTTCTGTAAAACCTTTTTGTGAATAATCAGTCTTTTTACTAAAAGCTGGATCAACCTTTCCGTACTTTACTTCTTTTCCTGTAATTGTTATTTCATGCTCTTCTTTTTCTAGTTTATCAAACTCTGCTCCCATTTTCCATTTCTGTGCTATTTTTTCTAACTCTCCTTGAGAGAACTTTAGATGCATGTTACCATCAACTTGATCAGACACCGTTATACACTTAAGTCCCTCATTAGTTAATATAGCTATTTTTAAAGTTCTATTATCATCAAAACGAAAATGAAGTTTTTTGATACCAATTTTAGTAGCAAGTTCTGTGTCTAATACAGTAGCAAACATACCAAAAAAGAAACTAGGGAAAAAGCCTGGCTTTCCAACTGAATGCAAAAAAGAAGGAGATTGATTGATAAACGATTGGAACCTTTTTTGAAAATCTAGGAACTCGTCTTTTGATTTATTTCTCATTAACAGAAGCTGTACCAACTCAAGCGGCTTGACATTACTTGGCATATTACTCTCCTATTTGCTATGGCCTAAAGATTTTATATTATATGGGGTATCAGTCGTACTGAGACTTGACTGTGGCAAAGTATCACCAGCTTCACGCAAAATTGATTCTTTAGAAGCTTCTTGAGCTAATTTAGAAAATACTTGTTCTCCTAATTGCAATTTTTTACCCCCATGAAATAACTGAATTTTACTTAATACAGAATCTTTAACCTTTATCATCTCTTCACCACTCATTTCTTTTACGTGCTTTAATATCTTCCCTAATATTTCTTCTTTACTTACCCCTTGTCTACTTGGATCCACAATTAAATTTGCTATTGTATATGTAACTGAATAGTCTACAAAAATAGAGGAAATAGATTGCTCCCCGCGGTCTTGAGTTTTTAATTTTATTATACGTTCCCAAACATTCATCATACATTTTTTTGTTTCTTCAGACAGATCTGGATTCTTCAGTACTTGATCTGATAATGAAGATAAAAAAGTTGTGTAACGTTCACATTCAATCTGACTACACAATCGGCTTAATTCCATAAAAGAATCAAAGTAATACTGACCTACTAGCACATTCAACACTGCATAATAAGTATTTTCCTTATAATCTCTATCTAGTAATTTTTTCTTTTGCTCATCATCCATTTTAGACAGGCAAAACTCTATGGTGTCTACTTCTTTGTAACCCTTTACTGCAGATAAAGCTGCTTCAATTAACAGATCATCTTTATCTTGACTAGAAATATTAGGATCTCTGTGCAATTTATTATAAAAGTATTCTATACCCTCTTCCCAATTTTTACGTGAGTTTACTCGTATGGCTTCTTTTAAACCTTCAACTGTTGTATATTCGTTTAGTTTTCCAGTCTGTTTATCAATAAGGGAAGACCAAAAAGCCTTTATAGGGCTACTCTCTTTATGGTGATCCAAAAGTTCATCTTTTAGCTCATCATCAGAAACATCTTCTTCAAATGCACTATTTTTAAACTTTATAAATACTTGCTCAAATAATCTAGGTATCTCACCTTCTAAGCAGTATTTACATGCTAAGTAATATCTTTTAGAAATGTTTAATGGATTCTCTTTTCCATTTTTATTTTTTTCTTCAGTTAACCTTTCACCAACAATTTCATTTTTTAATCTTACTCCATCCCAACAAGAATTATCAGAGAATATATCAGAAAAAAAAATTAGTTTTTCCTCATCAAAATCTTCAATTAATTGAATATAAACCCTCAACCATCTTTCTACTCTAAGATGTTTTCTTGCTTTAACTTGATTATCGTCGCCTTTAATAGCACCTTTTAATATATCAAGTATTTTATTGTAATTGTGATCCAAACCAGATTCCATACCTACAACCCCATTTTGTATTTTAATATAAACTTTAGTCTAGTAAATTATCGTTGCCAAGCCAATCTTTTTCTCCAAACCTTACCACTGCACAACAGGAAATTTCTTGAGAGCCAAGTATGATATTTTCATTCTAATAATTAATTGTAAAACACTTTTACTTACGAAAAAATAGACCTTGCTGTAACTAAAGAAATTCCTATTTTAGTGCCACAAAAATTTGAATTATTGACTCTTCTGAAATTGCAAAAAAGGTCATATATTTGTGAGAACACGTTGCGTAAAAATAAGGTTATAAAAATAGAAGATTTAAATTATTTTCATAAGCTTAGGCAAAATAGTTCGTATGTAGATGTGGGTGAAATGGGCTAATGTGGTTAGTTTTAGCGTATAATGAAACTACCATATAAAAAAGTTCGTATGTATCGTTTGGTAGACCAACTGATTCCAAGAAAAATTGTTCTCACCGTCCCTGGTTTTGAGCACTGAAAATGGCTATATTATTTAAGCTATTAGTAAAATACGTTGTTAGATTAATACTAATTTTCTTAAGGAGGAATTTAAGGCAAACTCATAATGAAAACAGAATTTGAAGGTAAAGAAAAATCCCGTACTGACCTTCTTAAGAGACTTTTGCCTAAAACTACTTTGGGTTAGAAAATTTTCTACAATAATGATTGACAAGTTTTAAAGATAGAATACTATACTTAAAATGTAATTGATAATCTAATTAATTAAGGTAGTGGCTATGTTGCGTTCAGATATTCCAAAAGTTTTGTTTTCGTCTATTAAAGAGGATGATCCCCATAGAGCATCTAAGCTTTTTCAAATTGAACGCTGGTGCTATGCAAATTGGCGTCTGCACCAAAAAAGTGGCAAGAAAGGACGTAATTTTCTTGCACAGGTATTGTCTAGCGAGGATTGTTGGAAAAAAGTAGACAATTTACACGGAGTTAAGCTTGATAGGCAAATGGTAGGTAAAAAATTGATTGTGCAAAATTCAAATAGTCCTTTTAGTACTGATAAAAGATATGAGATTGCCTGTCGTTATTGCCTGGAAGAAGATATTATTGCTCTATTTGAAGAGAGAAAAAATAAACTATCATCTCAAGGTAAGAGCAGTCTGTTGGAGTATGGTCACTTAGTTAAGACTCTAGGAGGCAACCTTAAGACTGAAATCGGGAAATAAATAGAAGGCTGAATAGGAGGGTTAGTCATGGTAGTAATCTATATTATTTTGTGTATAATATTTATAGTTATTTTAGAAAGTTCACTAGACTCTTAGTTATGTGTTATGTTTGACTTAGGAAAGATTTTCATAAATGTTGGAGTGAATAAGTAGGAATATTATGTTTTTTCCCTGAGTTGTAAAATTTCAGAATGAGAAAAACCTGTAGTTTGTGATATGATATCAGTAGAGACACCAGCTTTAAGTAGGTTTTTTGCCACAGCTATTTTAGCTTTCATTTCACCTTTTTCATGGCCGATTTGGATGCCTTCTTTCCTGCCCTTCTCTTCTCCAATTTGGATTCCTTCATGTTTAGCATCGTCGAGTTTTTGTTCTAAGATAGCAGCTTCTTTTTGTAAATCCATCACCCTTTCTTCATAAGCTACAAGATCTTTCTCATTCCAATGAAACTTATCTAACTCATCATATGCTAACTTTATTATCGGTGACTTTTCTGCTATTTTTCTTAAATCTTCATCAGTTGTCTCTTCTGCGTATTTGAAGAAAAATAGCCAACGATCTACTACATTTTCTAGCTGCTCTTCTCTGCTCTTAGGAAACTTTGGCAACTCAATGAAGATAAATTGAAAATCTTTTAAATCATGCTCGTTAGTTTTTTCATCTCTTATGGTATGGCTAGATATATAATCAAGCTTATCAGGAAATAAATTACAATTGGAAATAGCAATAAAGAAAACCTTCTTTAAATCAATGTACTTACCACCTTTATCAGCCTGCCTTGAGTAAGCCTTAGCAGCATAAAGTTGAGCGCGTTTTTCAAATCCTTTATCACGAGCGAGTTGCATCTCAATCACGTACCTTGCCCCAGTAGAATCCCTACACAGAACATCAACAATACTCTGCTTATCAGAGGCAATTTCAGGGTCCATAATGGTGCTAAGGAATTCGACTTCTTGTATAGTATTTATTTCAGTAAACCCTAAAATATCATTCAAAAAGTGGATAAGGATATTCTTATTTTTTTCAGTACCGAATATTTTTTTAAATGTTAAGTCTAATTTTGGATCGAGAAACTTCGAAAGAGCCATAGCGCGAGTACCTAAAAAGCATTAATAATTATACACAATTGTGAAGAAATATTCAACGTTTTT
>NZ_JAIUJX010000020.1:0-13977 GCF_053891855.1 Wolbachia endosymbiont of Protocalliphora sialia | reverse complement strand
CGGATCACTTTGAAAAAAATGGTCTAGACAAATGGGTGCATTATACAATTTTCTCACCACAGGGCTTGAGGTAGATGTGGAAAGGACGCTCAGGGGTTGGCAATGTCCAGGGTTAGAACGAACTGATCAAATATGGCAATGAGGAGGAATTTGTGACTATTTATATACGTTTTGAAAACCACAAGCAGATTGAAACAACAATACTTGAAAACAAGCCAACAGGAAATGATTGGTATGAAGCGCCAAAGAATTTTGATTGGCAAAAAAGTTATTGTTTAACAGAAGGAGGAGAAATTGCTCAGCGAAATCAAGAAGATATTGAGTTGGAGTTACTGGATAATGCAAAGCTTTCTGCACTTGATAGTATGCGTTTTTATTATGATAATCATACTCACCAATACGCAGGACATTCTTACCAGAAGTCTAAATCTTATGAGATTCAAGCGAAAGCCGCAGAGAACATCTTAGCAGCACCAGAATCTATGAATGCAAAGGATAAAGAAATTATAGAACCTTTAGCAAAAGTCCGTGGTATTACGGTTATTGAAATGGCAAGAATAATTGAGGAAAAAGTGAAAAAAGCAGTAAAAGCGATAGTGAAATGCGAGGAGTTGGAAGACATGGCGAAGAGGAAAATTGAAGAAGCCAAGAGTGAACGAGAGCTAGAGAACTTACTAAACGATTTTAAACAAAAGATGCAAAGAAATGGCTGAAGAATTTTTGCACGGAGTAAATGTTATTGAGGTAACCTCAGGGGCAAAAACAGTACGTGCAGCTAAATCATCAGTGATAGGTGTAATCGGTACTGCACCTGAAGCTGATGAGCAAAAATTTCCGCTAAATAAACCAGTGTTAGTTGCAGGAAGCTTAAAGGAAGCAGCAAAGCTCGGAAAGAGTGGCAGTTTACCTTCTGCAGTAAATGGAATATTTTCCCAAATCGGTGCAACAGTAGTAGTTATTCGAGTTGAAGAAAGTGAAAACAGCGATCCAAAATTAAAAGAAGAAGAGACGCTGAAGAATATAATTGGAGGAGTTGATAAAGAGACTGGAGAGTATCAAGGGATAGAGGCATTCCTCAGTAGTGAAAGTATAGTTCATGTTGCTCCAAGAATATTAATTGCACCTCAGTTTACTTACCAACTACCAGAAGATGCAGTGGTTGCAGCATTAATTCCTATAGCAGAAAAGCTGAGAAGCATAATAGTAGCAGATGGACCAAATACCAATGATGAAGAAGCAATCAAGTGGAGAAAAAGTGTAGGCAGCTCAAGAGTTTACGTAGTTGATCCATGGATTAAGGTATTTATTGAAGGAAAAGAAGAAATTTTGCCAGCAAGCCCATTTGTAGCTGGTTTAATAGCAAAAGTAGATAGCGAACAAGGATTTTGGCACTCACCTTCAAATAAAGAGATAAATGGTATTGTTGGAACAAGCAGGCCTATTGATTTTACGCTCGGTAATACAAATTGTAGAGCAAACCATTTAAATGAAAATGAAGTAACAACGATAATTCATCAAAATGGCTATAGGCTTTGGGGCAATAGAACATGTTCAAATGACTCGAAATGGGCTTTTCTGTCAGTGAGAAGAACGGCTGATTTAATTAACGATAGTTTACTTAGGGCTCATTTATGGGCAGTTGATCGCAATATCACTAAAACTTATATAGATGATGTGATTGAGGGGGTGAATTCTTATTTGGCCAATTTAAAAGCCCAAGGAGCGATTATCAGTGGAAAATGCTATGCAACTCCCGAACTCAATACACCGGCGAATATTGCAAGCGGAAAAGTATACTTTGACTTTGAGTTTACACCACCATATCCGGCTGAGCAAATAATATTCAGATCCCATCTTGTAAATAATAGTGTAATAAGTTAGGAGAAAGCGAAGTGTTACCCAAAATACTGAGAAATTTTAACGTATTTGTAGATGGTCGTGGTTATGCAGGAAAAATAGATGAAATGACCCTACCAAAACTTACCATAAAAACAGAAGAATATCGAGCTGGTGGTATGGATATTCCAATAAATATTGATATGGGCATGGAAAAGCTTGAAGCAGATTTCACTTTTTCTGAATACGATACAGAACTCTTTCGGCTATTTGGGTTGATAAATGGAAATTCAGTATCTTTGACGCTCAGAGGTGGAATGCAAGGGAGTGGTAGTAACGATATTGAAGCTGTAGTAATCAATCTAAGAGGCATATTCAAAGAATTTGATTTTGGTAGCTGGAAACCTGCTGAAAAAGCAACGCTGAAGTGTACTATAGCTGCTCATTACTATAAACTTACTATAGGTGGTAATGAATTAATAGAGATCGATGCTGAAAATATGATTAGAAAGATAAATGGTGTTGATCAAATGGCCTTGCTGCAAACGATTCTAGGGATTTAATGGAATAGATGGATGCTTTTTCATACAACCACTTTTTTATTGAAAAATTACTAATAATACTGTATAATTATTAACGGTTTTTAGGAATTTTTGCTATGGCTTTATCTAAATTTCTCGACCCTAAAAATGATATAGCATTTCGCCGTATCTTTGGTACTGAAAAGAATAAAGATATCCTCATTCACTTTCTAAATGATATTTTGAGCTTTACTGGCAAAAATGCAATACAGGATATAGAGTTTTTAAGTACTATTCAAGATCCTGATATTGCATCTAAAAAACAAAGTATTGTTGATGTGCTATGTAGAGATTCAACAGGAGTACAATGGATAATTGAGATGCAGGTCGCTAAAACCAAAGGCTTTGAAAAACGAGCTCAGTACTATGCTGCTAAAGCCTATTCAAGACAAGCTGACAAGGGTGATCAATACCATGATCTTAAGGAAATTATTTTTATTGCTATAGCAGATTGTATACTGTTTCCTGATAAGTCTGAGTATAAATCAAAGCACACTATTCGCGATGAAGATACTAATGAGCACGATCTAAAAGATTTTTACTTTGTATTTATTGAATTGCCTAAATTTCCCAAAACTAAAGAAGATCAGCTTTCAAATATAGTTGAGAAGTGGGTATATTTTTTTAAGCACGCTGACGAAACAGGTGAAGAAGAGCTGGAAAGGATAATAGGAAATGACGTAATAATCAAAAAAGCTTATGAAGAGCTAAATAGGTTCAACTGGTCAGAAAAAGAATTTATAGCCTACGAACAAGAGGTCAAGCGTATTCGTGATGAACAAGCTGTTCTTGCTCAAAAACTTGATGATGCCAAAAAAGAAGGAAAGATTGAAGTTGCAAGGGCGATGTTGACTAATAATGTTGATATTAGCACTATTGTCAAGTGTACAGGTCTTTCTGTCGATGAAGTTCAAGAATTAATTCAAGTTGAGGAAAAATAACCCCTACTATCATCTTTATATTGAGAAATTTAGTATAAAGGATCGTTAATCAAACACAAAAACTATAGTAAAAAAATTAGTTATGTAAAAGCCGATATAGACTTTTATTTAATTAATTTTTAAGGAGGAACATGCAAGCTATAACACTTAATAACCCAATAACAGTTGATGGAATTTCTGTCTCAGAGCTTACCATTAGACGTCCAAAAGTTAGAGATTATCTAGCTATTGAGAGACTTAATGGTAGTGATCTAAGTAAGGAAGTAACTTTGACTGCCAACCTGACATCAGTTGCAAAAGAAGCAATTGAAGAGTTAGATATTGCTGATTATGTGAAAATTCAAGAGGTATTAAAGGATTTTTTTTCACCGATTATCCAAAAAACTTGAGATTAGAAATACTAGTGCTTGGCTCTATCATAGGTGGTGGAGTTGAGCACATTCTTGATATGGAGATTAGTGAGTTTATTTTATGGAGCAAATTAGCTAGGGAGTTCAAATGTCAGTATTATCGATAAAAATAGGTGCGGTACTTGATGGCAGTTTTAATACTGTAATAAAGGGAAGCAGTAGTCAACTTACCCGTCTTGGTGAGAATATAAGAAAGCTTGATTCATCTTTAAAATCAGTATCAAAATTTAAGCAGTTGGGTAGTGATGTTTTGACTAGCAGGAGGTCGTGGAAGGGCTTTGAAGATCAAGTAAAATCTTTAGCTAAACAAATGAAAGCAATAGAGAAACCAAGCAAAACTTTAAAAGCTGAGTTTGATAAAGCTAAGTTTTCTGCAACAAAAGCAAAAGAAGCATATTTGAAAAAGAGAGATGCTTTGCATTTATTTAATGAAGAAGTAAGGAAAAGTGGAAGAAATATTAAGTCATTAGTAAGTGATCAATATAAACTTGGTTCTTCTATTGAAGTGCTAAAAGGTAAGTATGGTAAGCTTGGGTCTGCAATACGTAGTCACCAAAGTTTTTTAGCAAGTAAGACACATTTTAAGTCACAAATTATAGAGACTATTGGACTAGGGCTTTCACTTGCAGCACCAATTAAAGTTGCTATTGACTTTGAAAGTGCTATGGCTGATGTTACAAAAGTAGTTGATTTTGATGAAAAGACAAAGGAAGCTGATAAATTTGCAAAAAAGTTAAAAGAGATGTCACGTACTGTACCATTATCAGCCGCAGAACTGGCACAAATAGCTGCAAGCGGTGGTCAACTTGGTATCAAAAAAGAAGATCTTTTCAAATTTACAGAAACGGTGGCAAAAATGTCTACAGCATTTGATATGTCTGCAGAGCAAGCAGGTGATTCCATAGCTAAACTCTCTAACGTTTATGGAATTGATGTTAGTGAAATGGAGCACGTTGGTAATGTAATCAACCACTTATCAGATAACACTGCTGCTAAAGCAAAAGATATGGTTGAAGCTCTAGCAATAGTTGGTGGTACTGCAAAGCAGTTTGGATTAAAGTTTGAACAAACCAGCAGTTTAGTAAATGCTTTCATTAGTTTAGGCAAACAACCAGCAAAAGCTGCAACTGCTATAAATGCTTTACTTTCTAAGCTTCAAACTGCTGAAGGACAAGGAAAAGAATTTAAGGCAGCGCTAGAAGAAATGGGTATAGCCACAGAAGAAATGGTGCAAAGAATAAGTGAAAATGGGGAAGAAGCATTACTCTACTTTTTTCAAACTCTAAAGAAAATGGATAATCAGGAACGTTCTACAATCCTGATGAAACTTTTCGGTCAGGAATATCAAGATGATATTGCATTATTAGCTGGAAGTTTTAATAAGTATGAGGATGCAATAAAGTTATTGGCTAACACAGAAAAGTACGGAAGCTCTCTGCAAAAAGAATTCAAAAATCGTGCAGACACTACAGCCAATAAATTAAGACTCCTTCGAAATGCAATAGCTGAAGTTGGTATGAACCTGGGCTCGGTGATGCTGCCTACTTTAAAATTTATAGCTGAATTTTTACAAGAAAAAACTAGATATATAGCAGAGTTTGCAGAAAAATATCCAACCTTAACTACAGCAATCATGGGAACTATAGCAGCTTTAATAAGTTTAAAAATTGTAGCAGTAGGACTAGGATACGGATTTACATTGCTAGGAAGTACGATTTTTAGTCTGAAAGCAAACCTACTTGGAGTATTTTCATTTTTATCAGCTACAGTTTTTCCTGCAGTAGTAACAGGACTAAGAGCAATAACACTCGCTATAATGAGTAACCCGATTGGATTTTTAATAGCAAGTCTTGTTACTGGTGCAGCTCTTGTTGTGACTAACTGGCAAAAGGTGAAAGACTTTTTTTCTAGCTTTTTGGAATACATAAAATCACTCATTAAACCTATAGGAGAAGCCTTTTCATGGATAGAAAATACAGTTAGTAGCATATTTGCTAAAAATAGTCCACTGAAAGAATTTGAAAAAAGAAAAAGTATTGTTACTGAAATAAAAGCAGTACATAGTCCCCTAAAGAGTAATATTCTCAACAGTGGAAATCCTTTGCTAGGTAACAGTATAATTAAAGAATTTTCCAATAGAAATCAGAATAGCTTCAGAATCAAAAGCCTTATTGAGGAGAAAAAGTTTACAGAGAGTGATAATGATAAGATATTTGCAAAGAGTAAATTTGAAAATAAAGAACAAAATAAAACTCAGAACATCACTAATAATTATACTATCAGCATTAAAGCAGAGCCAAATCAAGATGTTCGTAGTCTTGCAGATGAAGTAATAAAAAGGATAAGAGAAAAGTCACGTGATGTTTTATTTGATACCATAGACTCCGTTTATTAAAATGTTGTCTCTTGGCCCTTATAAATTTGCTCCAACAAGTTTAAAGTATAATAGAGAAAATCGTTGGAGTACAATTGAGTGTATTGAAAATATACCACTATTACAAAATATCGGTCAAGGCATAGAAAATATAGATTTAGAAGGAACGATTTATCCACATAATCTCAACGGGCTAAATCAATTAAAGAATATGAAAGAAGCTGAAAACCCACATGTTTTAGTAGATAGTTTAGGTAATATTTTAGGACAATTCGTAATTACCAAGTTAGAAGAAAAGCAGATGTATTTTTTACCTAATGGACTACCAAGAAAAGTTGAATTTAGTTTGAGTTTGAAGAGCTATAGATGACTATATATTATTTAGCCAAAGAAGGAGAAATGCTAGATCTGATTTGCTGGAAACATTACGGATTTACGGATGGAGTAGTGGAATTAGTACTAGCAGAGAACTTAGGTTTGGCAGAATACGGAAGCTTTTTACCGGCAGGATTAAAGATAAAGCTCCCTACTATTCAAAAAACAATACAAAAGTCAAAATTGAAGATCTGGGAATAAATGCAGCCAGATTTTATAATAGATAAATGTGAATCAATTAAAGATAGAGTTATATCATTACGCCTTACCGATGAATCTGGGACAATAGACGATGTAGTTGAAGTGTGTGTTGATTACAGAGATGAAAACTTAAATATCCCAGATGAATTGAATATTTCTTTAGGGTATAGGGAAATCGGAGTGACGCCCATGGGTATTATACAGTTAATGAAATTACGGTACAGAGTCCACCTAAAACCTTACTAATAAAGGCTCATGCAACAAATTTAAGACTATCATTAAAGGAGAAAGTATCTAAAGAATGGCATCAAATTACTCTAGGTAACTTGGTTAAGGAAATAGCAGAAAAGCACGGATATGGATGCAAAGTTGCAGAAGAATTTGAAAATGTGTTGATTCCCCATATTAACCAAACAGAAGAAAGTGATATAAGTTTATTAACAAAAATAGCAATAGAACGTGAGGCAATGGCAAAGTTAGCTGGCGGATACATACTTTTTATTCCAAAAGGCAGAGCAAAGTCGGCAACTGGAAAAGCTTTAGGAACAACAGCTATTAGACCTCAAGACACGATAAATTGGAAAGTGCATTTTACTGTGAGTAGGTACAACTCAGTGGTTGCAAAATGGCATAGCTATGAAAGAGGTGAAACTATGTCAGAAACAGTTGGCTTTGGTAGCCCAAGTTATACTATACAAACGCTTTACTCTAATGTAGAATCAGCACTAAGTGCAGCAAATGCTAAGTTAAAACAATTAAAGCGAAATAATGCAGTATTGGATGTTACTATGCCTGGTAATCCAGAACTATTTGCAGAGGCAAAACTCAGTTTATTAGGGTTTCATCAAGATATAGACGGTGAATGGATAATTGACAGAGCAGAACATGTGTTAGATAGTTCAGGTTATCGCACTGTGTTATCAGCATCAACGTTAAGAAAAAATCAGTAAACCAAATGTTTAATGTTGAAAAAAGTATTGAATATGAACAGAGACTCAAGAAATAAGCTACATTTTTGGTGGTTTATAGTAACAGTAGTATGTGTTATTATTACCTATTGCTATACGAAAGCAAAAGCTACAGATAATTATAAAACAATATTGCGGATTGCATCTGAAAATTGTAACTTAGAAATTGCGAAGTTTTCAGTAAAAAATTTATTAGATATAGATACGCAAATTTTTAAACTTACTACACTACATTATGCTGCAGGAGAAGGATGCTTAGAAGTTGTCAAATTTCTGATAGACGAAGGAATTAATGTAAATATTATCAACGGGTATGGAAGTACAGCACTTCACAATGCTGCGTATCGAGGGGATTTAGAAATCATAAGGTTTTTATTGGAGAAAGGTGCAAATCCTACAATCAGAAATAAAGATGGAAAAAACCCAAGAGATGTAGCTGTGCTAAGATCACGGCACAATAAAGATAAACCATACGATGAAATTATACACTTGCTCTATAATGCTGAAAAGGAACACAAATCTGAGCAGTAATATTTCGTAACTGGGAAACAATAGGAAATATTTATACATGTCAAGTTTAAGATAATTTTTTTAGATTGATCCATAAATTACTAACCTTATTACTCAATTTCTAAAATAGTTTTTTCCATTTTCCTTCTTATGCCGCTTGCACTTAACTTGACGCTTATGAACACTACCAAACAAGAAATAATTGAAAGTCTTTTATTATACAATCAGGAAAAGCATGCAAAAACAAAAAATCCCAATCACAGTAATAATAACGATGGTAATACAGACCATAGCAACAATTTGGTGGCTCGCCAAGCTAGACTTACGGGTACACATGCATGATAAATTTATAGAGCAGAACAATGGATTGGCCGTTACGGTATATCGTCTGGAAGAACGGGTAAAGAATCTTTCTGAGGAATTAGATGAATTCAAAGCTAATTTGAAGTACAAGTAATTATTCTTCTACTTTTGGTGTGTAAGCATCAGATTGAGATTGACGATCCTTCCAGTTTTTGATGTATTGCTCGACTAATGGAGGATCTCCTGTTATAATTAGTAGATTCTCAGCGTTTTTTTTCTGTGCGGCGTCAGAGAAATTGAAAGACCCAGTTATGATTTTTTGGTTATCAATAATCATGACTTTATTGTGAGCGATTGCTGGTTTGAAATCAATATAAATCTTAATACCTTGCTCGAATAACTCATTGATGACACTATATTTTGAATGAATTTGCGACTTATCAAGAATTATCTTAACTTCTACACCTCGTTTTTTGGCTTGAATCAAGGACTCAGCAATAGGCTTTGAGGTAAATTGGTATGCTTGAACTAACACAGACCCTTTAGCATGCTCTACGGAATCAATTATTAGATTGGTGCAATTTTCCCCAGGAGTGAAACATACAGTAGTACTAGGACAAGAAACACAACCTGATAAAAGAGAACAAGTTAATAAAATTATTAAATATCTAAACATGATTAAATATATCCTTTCAGTTGATGGCGGAGGCATAAGGGGCATAATACCAGCCATCATTCTAGCAGAAATAGAAAAAAGAACAAGAAAGAGAGTAGCTGAAATCTTTGATCTTATGGCAGGAACCTCAACTGGTGGAATTGTTATAGCAGGATTATGTAAAAAAGATAAACCTCAATATTCTACTAATGATTTAGTCGAGTTCTATCGGGAATATGGACCATATATTTTTAAATCTTCATTTTTTAGGCGATCAATACTATCTTGGTTTAACTGCGCACAATATCCACATAAAAATATTGAATCTGTACTGGATAAATATTTTGGCGATGATATCCTTAAAAACACTTTAAGTAATGTGTTGATTACCAGTTACGACATTCAGAATAATTGCCCATTTTTCTTCAAAAGCTGGAAAGAAGGTAATATTAAGCTGAAAGATGCACTCAGAGCTGCAACGGCTGCACCTACTTACTTTGCACCTAAATATCTTAAAATCAACCACAAGGAAATGGTATTAGTGGATGGCGGGGTTTTTGCCAATAATCCAGCGGCTTGTGCATATGCAAGTGATAAGAGATTATTTCCAAATGATGATATTCTACTGTTATCGGTAGGTACTGGCAGAACAGATAGAAGCATAGCCAATTCAAAGAGATTGGGAAAAATAGGCTGGATAAAGCCACTACTACATGTGATGTTTGCCTCAAGTTTAGATGCAGTAAATTACCAACTTGATCAAGTTATAGCTGATAAATATATACGTATACAATCGCAATTAAAAGTAGCATCACCTGACATGGATAATATTACATCAAAAAATATCAAATCTCTTCAGCAAGAGGCAAAGGCAATGATAGAGGACAATCAGAAAGTGATAGAAAAATTCTGTAATATTATATCTTGATACGTCAAATTCTGCAGAGCTAAATAAGGATTTAGAATAGATAATATATTAACCATTTTTACTTATATCTTAAACGCAATTCAATTTTTACACTCATCAGCAGTTAGGCCACTTGCTCGCACAATAATATCAATAGCAACACCTTCCTTAACTAGATCTTTTGCAATCTTGATTTTCTCTGCTTTTTTAACCTTTTCTTTACCAGTTTGCATTCCTTCAGATAAAGATCTAGCTACCGTATCCAGTAATTCTTGATCCTCAATTTTTTCGCATTTACCTATAAACCCAAAAACTGGCTCATTTTCATATTCTGTTAGTCCAAGAGCTTTAATGTTAACTGATAATGTCTTTGCTATCTTATATAATATTTCAATTGGAATGTCTGTATATCCTCGTTCATAGTCGTGTATTTCTTTAGGTGTTGAACCTATTTTATTTGCCAAGTCCTCCTGAGTGTATTCCCGTATTAATCTCTGCTCTTTTATCCTTTTCCCCACTTTGTAGAGTATAGAATCAGTACAAATTTCTTCCTCTATATCATCATATTCGTAAGTAGATAAGCGAGTCACTTGGGAAATAATATCAACTGAAACTCCTTCTTTCACTAGATTCTTTGCTACTTCTATTTTTGCTTCTTCTTGGCTAATTTTCTCGCTAATATATACAAACCTTACTAATGGATACAGCTTCTTGCGTAATTCCTGATCCTTAATTTCTCTATGTATTTTTGTTAGATAGACTATTTCTTTATCCTCATCTTCATACCAACTGTTTTCTCTTAGTACTGTTGGTCCTGGAAGTAGATCTACAACATTGACTGACAATGCTCCTGCTATTATATACGATTCTTTGATTGTGATAGCCTTGCACCCTAGTTCAAAGTTATGTATTTCCTTATGTGTTAAACCAATTTTGCTTGCTAATTTTGCCTGAGTATACCCTTGTACTATCCTATAACCTTCTATTTTTTTCCCTAGCTCGTAGCTCAATATGCTCTGAATTATCATAGATAAATCCTCTAAAAGCTGTTTTTCCTACAGAAGCAAACATATATTCTATCACAAAAAAATCCACTATTGGCTAAGTTTTTATGAAATCACAAAAATTTCTCAATCATATAATTTGATAAGCCTGTCGTTTGCAAGATAATATCAACAGAAATTCCTTCTTTCACTAAATTCCTTGCAACTTCAATCTTCTTTTCCTCTCTGACCTTTTCTCTACAAACATGTATACTTTTAAATAAAGACTTGATTAGCATATCGCGTAATTCCCGACTCTCAATCTTTTTGTATTCTTCTATCAAGTTTGATAGCTTTTCTTCCGCTTCACTATCCTCATCTGATTCGGGAAGTAGATCTATGATACTGATTGATAATACCTTTGCTATTTCATCTAACATTTCAAGTGAGACAGCAGCTCGCCCTTGTTCATATTCGTATATTCCTTGATTTGTTATGCCAACTTTATTCGCTAAATCTTTTTGAGTATATCCTCGTATCAATCTCCACTCTTTTATCCTTTGCCCTACTTTGTATGGAATGGGAATTTTGTTCTCCTCATACTCACCAATAGATAAGTTAGTTGTTCGAGAGATAACATGAGCAGAAACTCCTACTTTCATCAAACCCCTTGCTACTTCCATTTTTACCGCTTTTCTGCTTCTTTCCTCACTCAAACGAATAAATTTGGTTAATAAATAAAATACCTCGCTTAATTCTTTATCCTTATACCCCTTTACTAAATTTAATATTTCTTTATCTTCAAAATATCTTTTTTCATTTGGTAGCGTCTCTCCACAAACTAGACCTTTAACATTTACTGATAATGCTTCTGCTATAGCATATAACTTCTTAATTGGAATTTTACGGTTCCCTTTCTCATATTGCAGTATTACCCAGTACTTTACACCAATTTTCTCAGCTAAACCCTTCTGAGTATAACCTCGCTCTAACCTCCAACTTTTTACTTTTTGTCCTACTTCATAATCTAGACTTTTTTCCACGCAAAAAACCATATATATAATATTTTCTACTATAGCTCAAAGGCTCCAGTAAACTCTGGAACCTTAAAATAAATGAATTAAAGTTCCCTAAAGGTTTCTTTACTACCTCCACATACCCTATTTACCCATGAAGACAATACTTCATCATTGTTAATCTCTTTTATAGCATACTTTTCATTCCATATGCCACATCTAGTGAAATTACCTTTCTCTACTGCTTCTTGAAGTTTCACTCCCCCAAAAAGGCAGTTTTTTCCTATTTCTTCGCCTCTTTTTTGTAACTCAGCCCACATTTCCTTGTTTTCTACTCTGACTTGTACTTGATCATATTTTTTTACATCGTGGTACAATATAATATTTAGCTGACCAATGCTTGTAGGAAATTGTAATATAATAGAGCTTTCATCTGACATATCGATATAGTTTCTTATACCTCCCTTCTCGCTTTTAACCTCAACTGCATCATTACCAATTTTTAAAATATTACTTCCTAACTCTCTCAGTATTTTGGCAACCTCTACTTTACTGTCCTCAGAAAATTCTATATATAATGTTGCATTGTCTATCTCGAGATCTATTAAGGATCCTTCTTGAACAGCACTTTCGCCAGCTTTTTCTAGTTCTTCTAGTTGCTTATCTATCTGTGGCTGAACTTCTGGTTGTAGCTCATCATAGATTTCACCTATCAGTTTATTCTGTAGTAGAGTATCATGAAACTCTGCACCGCTTAACATTAATTTACGTATTACCTTTTTACGATCAACCTTATCAAATTTATGAAAATGTGTACCTAACACTACATACTCTGAGAAACTCCATTCCCCATCATTACATGCATTTAGCCTTGTTCCATCACCTATTACTTCATCTATAACTTTGTTCATCTCTTTTGGGGTTTTTGCTTTTACCACTCCACTCTTAAACCAGCTCAACTTTTCACTTTCGCTTATACTTGGCTTTATTTTTTTCAAAGCTGAAGCAAATGGATTTTTATCTTCTTGATCACTTACAGGTTTTGTGCCATAAACATAGTCAAATCCTTTCCCATAGTTGATTTTGTTTTCGCGAACTTCTCTACCAGGGAAAGGTGCTATTTCTTCAGGCTTTTTAGCCTTATTAATTTTGCTTACAAAGGTGGATTGCTCCTTAGTACGACCAATTCCTACAATAGCATTTAACACCTCACCTTTTGATAATCTATCAAGATCAATGTTTAACTCGTAAGTACCTCCTTCTTGATCATCAAAAGGTACAATTATTTTATTAACCATATTAGCCTACGCTATTAAATATACTTTACTAAGTCTATAACCTACTTTATTACTTTATTATTAATTCAATATATACTTTCTCATTAATTATAAGCAATGATTAATGTGATTGCAAATACTTTCTTCATTCAAGTAGTTAAACAACTCATGAAAATCTTCAAACATCTGCTTTATAACAGTCCTTGCTCTTTAAAGCTAAAATACCCAACACTTGTGATGATAATGTGATCCAGCAACCTAATCCCTATAGTCTGACAAGCTTTAGCCAAGTCTTTAGTTACAGCTTCATCCTCATCAGATGGCTTTAACCTTCCTTCTGGGTGGTTATGCGATATTATTATTGACGTCGCTTTTCTTATTAATGCCTTTCTTGTTACTTCTCTTATGTAAAAAGGTACCTTATCCACTGTACCAGTGAACACTTCTTCCCCCTTTAAACGGCACTTTTGATCAAAATATATTATTTTCATCTTTTCCTCCTCTGAATAACCAATACTCACCCTCAAATATTTTACTATGGTTTCCAAGTTATCCATTACAGGTCCTTTCTTTAACTCTTCTCTTGGTACTCTCTTTGCAGCTTCCTTTAGGCATAAAATTACTGCTACTGTAGAGTCAG
>NZ_JAIUJX010000019.1:0-14675 GCF_053891855.1 Wolbachia endosymbiont of Protocalliphora sialia | reverse complement strand
TGCTGAGCAAGTATTACAGAGTAAGGTGGCAAATTGAGTTGTTTTTAGATTGGCAGATATTTTTATTAGCATCGAAAATTACATAATGTATATTATGGAAAATATAAGAAACACAAGCTTTCAGCAAGAGAAAATGCAATTTTTGCTCTTCTTAAACAGCATAAAAAAGTGCCTGTTGAACCTCCAGATTAATATCTAAAAATACTCAAGTATTACTTTAAAAGTTTTACCTTGAAGTATCTAAAGCATTACTTTAAGAATGTTTAAAATTTTAATTTAAATACCATTCCTTACCTTCTTATTGTCTATTATCAAAAAAGTGTTAAAATAGCAATTAATTATATTAGTTTTTGCATAACTATATCAGCTTGGTTGCTTCATTGTTTGTTTCTTTTCTTTCAAACTCGAATAGATATTTTATAACGTCTTAATGCTAACTCCACCGACATATAAATTTGCGTGGCTTTTTCCAGTATTAAGCAATACAAGTCCAATATTGTCAACACTAGAGCGTAGTTCTCCTACTTCTTCATTATGTTCATTGATTACTTTAGTGCCAATATTTGGAAGTGCATTTTTTCCCTCAACAAGGTAAAGTTTCCTTCTGAATTTTTCTTGTCTGCTCATTCGATTTACAACTTCCTGACCTATATAGCACCCTTTATTAAAACTTATACCATTTATCTTATCGATTAAATATTGCAGCGGAAATGATGAATTTTGCACCATATCTTTTGCTCCATCTGGGACAAGGTTTGTAATTCTAACTTTTTCATACTGAATAAAATCTCCAACCGGTTCTTTTATTTCATCTTTATGTATGATCCTCATTCCTAGCAGCTTGTGCCTTGGATCTTGAAAAATAACTTGTGACTTACTACTACACTCCGCCAACTTAGCATCAAACAAAACTCCAACCTTATATAGTGCACTAATGTCTTTAATTTTCACTCTCAAATAAGTTTTAAGTAAATCTAGTTTCTCGATAATTTGCTGTAAGTGCACATTTTCGCACTCTAAGAAAATATATCCACCATATTCAATGAGAAAAAAATCGTACAGATATTTTCCCTGAGGGTTGAGTAATAAAGAGTAAATTGCCTGCTGGCTACTTAGTTTATTAATGTCATTTGTTATAATACCCTGAAGAAAATCTCTCGTATCTGGTCCGTATAAAGATATTACACTACGGTTTGCTAGCGGTATGTAACCCATAAAACTTCTGTTCAAACCTTAAATTATACACTTTTACTAACTCCAGCCCTTGAAATGTAACCTTTAGATGACTACATAGAATTGTAGGTTAATCTATTAATGAGGAAACATAAATGTCAAGTGTAAATTTGAATGTATTAGATGATAATGTGCTAATAAAGCCTATTACTGAAGAAAAACAAGGTGGAATTGTACTACCATCAAGTGCTGAAAAGAAGCCTACTAAAGGTGAAGTTATAGCAATTGGTAGTGGTTCACGCAACTCAAGCGGAGAGCGCATAGCTTTAACTGTAAAAACTGGTGATAAGGTTTTCTACAGGCAGTGGGCTGGAACAGAAGTAGAACATGATAATGAAAAGTATGTCGTGATGAAGGAGTCAGACCTACTTGCTGTTATCAAGTAGGTAATTCCTATTTTACTAAACTAATGCGCTATATAGTGCATTATGTATTTTAATATTCTAAATTTTTTATTAATTTAAGGAGTGATAAAAATGGCTAACATAGTAGTATCAGGCGAACAGTTGCAAGAAGCCTTTCGTGAAGTTGCAGCAATGGTTGACTCAACGGTGGGAGCAACTGCAGGGCCTAGGGGAAATACAATAGGAATTAGTAAGCCATATGGTGGACCAGAGGTCACAAAGGATGGCTATAAGGTAATGAAAGGTATAAAGCCTGAAAAACCATTACACTCTGCGATAGTAAGCACCATTGCTCAAAGTGCTTCTCAGTGTAATGACAAAGTTGGTGATGGTACCACAACATGCTCAATACTGACTAGCAATATGATAATGGAAGCTTCAAAGTCAATTGCAGCTGGAAATGATCGTATTTGTATCAAAAATGGAATACAGAAGGCAAAAGATGTGATATTAAAGGAAATTACATCAATGTCTCGCACAATTTCTTTAGAGAAAATGGATGAAGTTGCACAAGTTGCAATAATTTCTGCAAATGGTGATAAAGATATTGGTAATAGCATTGCTGATGCTGTTAAAAAGGTTGGAAAAGAAGGCGTCATCACTGTTGAAGAAAGTAAGGGTTCAAAAGAATTAGAAGTTGAACTTACAACTGGTATGCAGTTTGATCGTGGTTATCTCTCTCCATACTTTGTTACAAATAATGAAAAGATGAGCGTGGAGCTTGATGATCCATATTTGCTGATTACAGAAAAAAAACTTAATATTATTCAACCTTTACTTCCTATTCTTGAGGCTATTTTTAAGTCTGGTAAACCTTTGTTTATCATTGCAGAAGATGTTGAAGGTGAAGCATTAAGCACTTTAGTGATCAACAAATTACGTGGTCTAAAAGTTGCTGCAGTAAAAGCTCCAGGTTTTGGTGATAGGAGAAAGGAGATGCTCGAAGATATAGCAGCTTTAACAGGTGCTAAGTATGTCATAAAAGATGAGCTTGGAATCAAGATGGAAGATTTGACTCTTGAAGATCTTGGTACTGCTAAAAATGTTAAAATCACTAAAGACAATACCACAATTGTTAGTGAAGACAGCGACTGTGACAAACAAAACAGAGTAAATGCTAGAATTAACCAGATTAAATCTCAGATTGAAACTTCAACCTCTGATTATGACAAAGAAAAGCTAAGAGAGCGTTTAGCAAAATTATCAGGCGGTGTTGCTGTACTCAAAGTTGGTGGAGCAACTGAAGTAGAGGTAAAAGAACGTAGAGATAGAGTAGAAGATGCACTTCATGCAACAAGAGCTGCAATTGAAGAAGGGATAGTTCCAGGTGGAGGAGTTGCACTTCTTTACGCTGCATCTGCTCTTGATAAGCTAAAAGCTTCAAGCGATGAAGAGCAAATAGGTATCAACATTGTCAAAAAAGTTCTCAGTGCTCCAATCAAAAGATTGGTTAAAAATGCTGGTCTTGAATCTGCTGTTATAATTGACTATTTGATTAAGCAGAATGATAAAGAGCTTATATACAACGTTGAGGCTATGAACTACGCTAATGCATCAACAGCTGGTGTAATTGATCCGGCAAAAGTAGTTCGTATTGCTTTTGAAACAGCAGTGTCTGTAGCAAGCGCACTTATTACTACTGAATCTATGATAGTTGATCTACCAAACAAAGAAGAAAATGCTTCATCACCTATGGGTGCAGGAGCAATGGGCGGAATGGGTGGATTCTAAGTAAACAAGAGCCTTGGAGCAACTTGCTCCACGGTATCTTTCTAGTTCTAAAAAGTCTTACATTTATAAAGGAAATAAATTTGTGATTTTCTATGCAAAGCCACTACTATTTATATTTGTTACGTCTCTTTAATATTATAACTGCTTAAAAATAAAAAAATAATATATGAAAGTTATAATTGCTACTATATTTGTATTAGCATAATATTATATTAACAAATGATTTATATAATATTTTTATTATAATAGATAGAACTTAAATTATTTTCTTCATAAATAGAGTATTTATGAAAATACGTATATACTCAATCCTACTTTTACTTTTTTCTTGCACTCAATTGTGCGCTGAAGAAGAAGTTGCAAAATTTGATCTGCTCATTGGTAAGGTAAATAAAGCAAACCTCACCATTGAAGGCGCAATAAAGGTTACAATAAAACCAGGTTGGCATATATATTACAAAGATCCTGGAGATTTCGGCCTTCCTACTTCCTTTGACTGTCAGGGTAACATATCAAATATAGATATTCATTGGTCTACTCCCAAGGAACATGAAGATAAAGTTGGGGAAGTTACATTTGTTAGTAACATATATGAAGATATGGTGTTATTTCCCTTTAAAACTAATATCATTCCAAATTAGGAATACGCTGATATTAACTTTCATATAAAGTACGCAATATGTAAAGATAGGTGTATCCCTAAAAATGCCGAGATAAAAACCAGTCAACCACTAAAGGATTTTATGGATTACGATATCAATAAACTCATAAATGAGTGGTATGAAAAATAGGATTTTAGCAGGCTTACTATAGCTTTTATAGTGTTACTTCTCATAAACAATAAGTTAGGTATTTTTCAATTTTTGCTATATACTCGAGTAAAAATCTCTCTTTTACAGATGGATACAGTAAAGTTTGTTTTATTACTGCCAACAATACTACTCATACTAGTTGCTGGTGTTTACCTATCGGTTAAACTAAAATGGTTACAGGTGTTTAGACTACCGTATGCCGTTTCACTTATTGGAGCTAAAAGAGGAGAAAATAAATTTTCTTCTATAGCTGCTCTGTTTACAATCTTAGGGGGAAATTTAGGAGTAGGAAATATTTCAGGAACTGCTGTTACTCTAAAAACCGGAGGACCGGGATCCATTTTATGGATGGCAATCATTATTGTTGTTACTTCTGTGATAAAATATGTTACTTGTTACCTAAGTATAAAAACCAGAAAAGAAAAAAATGGACGGTTTATAGGTGGACCTGTAGCCTACATGACTGATGCATTTAATTCTAGAAAAGCTACAGTTGTGTTTCTAGTTATTATGATGATGGTTTCAATAACAGTTGGTAACCTTGTTCAGGTAAATTCTCTATCAATACCACTCAGCATGGTAGATATACCTGTAGTCATTGGCGGCATTGTAATGGCCATAATATTTTTTGTTGTTGCAGCTCTCAGCTTAAAAAAAATTAAAATTTTTATATCGGCTATGATACCGATAATGACGGTAAGTTACCTCACACTTTGCGGTATCATATTATTTAAGTTTAGTGAAAATATTCTTCCTTCTCTAAAACTAATAACAAGCAATTTTTTTACAACTAGTAGCTTTAACTCTGGCTTATCTTTAGGTTTAATTTTAGAAATGTTGACTATTATTCAAGTAGGAACTCTGCGAGGTATTTTTGCAACAGATATAGGACTTGGCCTCGAAGGAATTGTACACTCCTCGATTACTCCTAAAAAAAATAACAATAAATTTATCATTGAACAGAGTCTAATCACAATAATATCTCCTTTTATAGTTGCACTCATAGTGTTCATTACAGCAATGGTACTGCTTGTCACAGATTCTTGGATTACTGATTTAGAGAGCACTAACATGTGCATTTTTGCTTTTAGAAAAGCTATGAATTGGCCCTATACTGACTATTTAATTATGGCTATAATGTTTTGTTTTGCCTTTACTACTATCTTTACTTGGTTTTTTTGTTCAAAACAAACAATACGCTATGTATCTATGGATAATAAATACACTAAAATCTGGACTGTAGTTTTTACCTTAATCATTCCATTTGGTGCAATCGGTGGAGTTAAGTTACTCTGGGATATCGCTGATATTTCAATTGCTGCTTTGCTGCTCATAAACATACTTGCTATACTCAAGCTCACTTCTCAAGATCCAGAAGTATTTACTATGAGTAACAAATATTTGAAGTTGTAAAAACAGAGCTAAAGCAATATTTTAAGTTATCATCCCAGTCTGGAATCCAGCCTTTCATGAACTTCATCAAAAATGTTATGTTTTAACATAATACTTTTATGCTCACTAACTGAGTGCCACTGGATCCCAGTGTCAGCTACTCAAATGACATACTTTTTGGTGAAAATTACTCTTATACTACAACGTTTGTAGTTATGAATTTGACTATAGGATCAAGTCTAGAAAAATCTAGATTCCAGACTGGAATGACAACTTAAATTGCTTGATGTGAACATAAAATAGCTCATGTCATCACGTTAGCAATACAACTTCTTTAATAAAAACTAAATCAATTCCCGTAATAATTGTACTAGCTAAGGCTAAAAGGCAGAGGGTTATTAGTGAGGGAAAATATGAATACTCAAAGCACACAACAATATCATGAATTCATTCGAGGATTTTTTACTTTATTCGATGAAATAAAAAAGGAAGACGACCCAATTTATAATTCCAGAGTTGGTTTTAATGCAGTAAAGTTTCTAATAGAGCACTCCGTCTGGAATTTGGAGACAGATGAAGACAAAAATAAAGCTTATGAAGTTATTCTTCCAGAGCAGAACAAGATAAAGAAAGCCGAACAAAAGCTTGAAAGTGAAGTTAAAGCAAGGTTAAAAGAGTATGTTGATGATATCGCAGGAGTTTCAATATATGGTGATCACGCAAGTATTACACTGGGAGATGACAAAAAAGAGTTTAAAATCAGCGAGTTTTTAAATAGTGACTTTTGTCAGAAGAAAGGAATTTCGGGATTTTCAACGCTGCATAGTGATGGAAAGAGCGGAATGCACGGTTTTGTTGCCGAAGAAGGAGAGAAAAGAATAAGGCATTATGTTGTAACCGATGGTTCATATGAAATGACTTTGAATTGGCATGACAAAAATGGAAAAAAATGTACTATCAAAATCAAGATTGATAAAGATGGTGTAGATCTAACTGAACGTAATGGTGTTACTGAGGAACAATTAAAAGCAAACACAGATGTAAAAATAGGTGGCTTATTCCTATATCAAATACAATTCAAGGAGAAAGGACAAGAACAAGAGAAACAACAATCATCTGAAACTTTCATAGAAAGTGATATTAGTAAAGGTATTGGCGTTCAAGCTACTCAAGATCAAGAAGTTGAGTTTAAGCATGTAACGACTAGCACTACAAATTCTAATAACGCATCTGCTAAAAAGATTCCACCATCACTGCCACCTAGAACTAGTTCATTACCTAATAATCAGCAAAAAGGTGAGTATCAGCCAATACGGATTAATAGTAGAAATAACTACAATTCTCCATATTCTGATGCTTCTTCAAGCAGTACTATTTTCACCAAGTCTGTAATCTACAATCAAGATAATACACAAGAGGATGAACGGTATGACAATCCTACATTTGCTACATTTGGATATGCTGTACCTGGAAGCCGAAAATCAGATGAAAGTGAGCAAATATCTAATAATCGGCAAAAAGGTGCAATTTTTGATCCTACAACTACTGAAAGCGCTGCACCAGTACAAGACGTTGCATTCAAAAAAGTTAAAGATGCATTTAAGTATGAAAACGCTAAAGAATCACGCAATACTGGAAATAAGCAACCACTAAATGATGTAGCTTCGATTCTTGCATGGAAAGCAAAAAATGAGTTATTACGTAGTGAAAGTGAGTATGATGAAGAATTTTTTGACTTCGAAGATGGTTGGAGCGATAACGAAGATGAGTATATAACGCTTTCAAATCCTCAATCAGATTATAAACAAGAAAAAGATTATCTTAGCACTAAGGAAAACGAAGAAAGAGGAAACGATAAACAAAAAGAAACCGAAGATAAATTACAAGAAAATGAATCTCTAGAATACAGCTCAACAGACATAAAAACAAACGATTCGGGCTATTCATCTCCAACTCACTCTAATCATGAAAAATCTCGAGTAAATTCTGGACAGTTAAAAGCGAGCCTAATGAATGTTGAACAAAGAGATGATAACCTACTTACGGAATTTACCAGTAAGTTGGATAAAGAAACTCAGAAATTCCTGCTAAAACCAGTAAATCAAAAGAAAATGAGTGGGCAAACAAAAGAACATTTATTAGCAGCTGGATTGCTAAAAGACAATGCAGCGGAGAAAGAAATAAACGACTCAGGTTACTCATCTCCAACTTACACTAGCCACTATAATTTTCAGGTCAATTCTGAGCAATTAGAGAAGAGATTAGAAACCATTGAACCAAAAGATACATTGGAAAAATTGAATAAAGGATTGAGAGACCAGGCTACTAAAGATTTATTCTCAGAAAGTATGTTGAAAGAAGTAAAAGAAGGTAAAAAATATGACCCTGTACGTAAGTTATTAGAAAGAAAAGTAGCAGAACAAGAAAATGATAATACTAATCTGACTATAGACAAAAATAGCGAACTATATAAATTGCTAGAAAAAGATGCAGCACAACTGAAAGCTGGAATAGTAGAAGAGGAAAGAAAAGATACTTTAACAGAATGCAATGATAGTCCTGATCGCAATAGAATTGCATTAGCAAATAGAAATAGAATCTGGGCTAAACTTATTGCTGAAGAAAAACAAAAAAAGGACAATGGTATTAGTATAGGTTAAAGTAATTACTTAGCAAGCAATGGGTTTCATGTAATGGTAACCCTATTACAGAAGAGTATGAGCCACGTAAAAATAATACAAACATTCCTGCAAGACCTTGTATGTTGCACCCCCCTGCCCTGTTTTTCCACTCTTCTGATGCTAAATAATATTTAATTTCTTGTTCGCTGAGACGCTTAAATTTCACTATTGTAACTACAGTCCTAATATGCTGTTTAGATTGATCAGGAGTTAATAAACACACACTGGTGTATACTCTATGCCTTCTTCCTGATAACAAGCGAACGCATTTTTCTGCTTGCTCAACGTTTTCAGCTTTGAGCAGTATCCTTCTACCACAAGCAACAACTGTATCAACACCAAGCACAAAGTAATTTGGATTTGCACTTTGTATTTTCTCGGCTTTACTTTTTGCCATACGGATTGAGTAATCTTTTGGCAGCTCTTTCTTCAAAGGCGATTCATCTGTATCTGCTGGCAAAACCAAACCTGGCTTAATATTTATTTGTTTTAGTAAGGCTACTCGCCTTTCTGATGATGAAGCAAGAATAAGATTATCTAGAGATTGTTCTATCACTTGAGCCTTTTTATTATCCTACCCTTTCTTGCATTCCTATCATAAATACTCATCTCAACTAACACTCTATCGCCTATAATAATACGTATTTTACTTCTTCTCACTCTTCCTGATACATGACAGATAATCTCATGTTCATTGTCCAGCTTCACTCTAAATTCTGCTGCAGGTAGTAAAGCAGTTACTGCCCCTTCCACTTCAAAAATTGTTTTTGATTTGTCTTCTTTTATCATTGTCGTATTATAATTTAATAATCTTTTTCAGTCTACTATAGATTTTAAATTATTATCAATACAGGAGATTTTTATACTCTACGTGAGTATTCCTCTTGCAACTTATCTCCATATAATACAAGAGGAAAGCAAGTTACCTACGTTTCTACTCTCTGCCACCTTCTCAACAGAACTTATAGAACTTATGTTAGAAGATAAATCATTATCACCATTTTCCTCATCGCTATCAAGTCCACTATCAAGGCTTGGAGATTTGTGCAATGTTGTCTTTTCTTTCAGTGGAACATCAGACTCATTATCAGGTTCACTAAAAACTTCTCCCATTAGACTATAATATTGTTTTGCATAACCACTTATGGTCTTGCTAATTTTTTGTTTATCAGTAACTTGATCTTGTTGATCCTCTAAGTATTTAACTTGATTATTTAAGTTTTCTATTTCTTCTTTCATTTCTTCAATTGTCTGAATTTGATCTGCAATGATGTCGCTGTAGTTCTCTTGCAATTCATCAATACTATCTTCGTCTTCAATGAGTTCAAGTATATCTTCTGGAAATTCCTCGTACTCGATTTCTGGATCTTCGATGTCGAACTTTACTTCTTCTTCAAGTTCATCTTTTAAATCGCTATCATGCCTCTCTAACTTTACAATTGTTTCTGCTTCTATTTCTTGCTTCAATTCAGTAGCTCCTTTTTTCAAGCTTGACATTTCTTGCTTTAATTCGACATTTTCTTTAGACGATATTTGATTATCTGGAATCAATTCATCCATTCGTTGTGAGTTAGTTTCCTCTTGAGTTCGGATTTGTTGTGAAACAACTTCTGGCTGAGTTTTAGTGTGCTGTAAATTGACTTCCAATGCATTACTATTAATAGAAGGAGAAGAAGGAAGGCTATTACCAGCATCAACTTTATGATCTAATTTCTCCTCTAGTTCCTTATCTTGATAGGCCACTATAGATTCGCTATGAAAATTAATAGGAGCAGCCTTATCCTTTTCTAGTGATTGTATTACAGCATCGTATAAGGAGAGATCTTGAATATATAATTCATCATTTTGCTTTATTAATTCTAGAATTTCCTCTGATAGCACAAAATCTTCACCATTGAATTTTAGTATTTCAGTTATGCCATCGCTACTCACATTCATAATCATGGTACACATTTCGGATCCATCTTTTGCAGGCCAAGTGCTTGTCATTTCATAATATGCACCTTCTTTAAATTCATAATATCTTTTCTTATCTTTTTGATGAGCATGTATTTCATGTTTTTTATTGCAATAGATATTCAGTTCTTTAATATCTTTCTCTTGCTGTAAAACGTCACTAATCTTTGTTGGCTCATTTTTATCGTAATGAATAAGGTTAACATTCAAAACTCTATGAGCGTTACCGGTTTCTGTGTAATAAGCTTGAAGCTCTACGTCTTTCCTCTCAAAATATTTACTTGCAGCTTTTTTTCCCTGTTCTGCCAATTCTATGCATTTATTTATATCTTCCTTAAAGCTCTCATTAGCAGACTCTGTTACTGCTTTGTCTATGTACGTTTGTTTAAAATCTCTATCGTTTATTAGGTCATAAAAACTCCACTCATCCCCAAAAGCCCTCTGCACGCAAGTGAAATTATTTTTCTCCTTTAGTTTTCTTAAGAACCACACCTTCTCCTTCAGATTTTTCAGTTGAAAGCTTATCCCTGCCTTTACACTAGAGTTTTTAGCAGGAATACTCATTTCTTCTAATTCTTTAAATAATTTATTATCTTTTATAATTGAGTAACAAAACTTTACGATAGCAGAATTTGCAAACGAAGGATCTTTTTTTATATCTTCATCAATAATTTCTTTAAAACGTTCAAATTGAGGTAGAACATAAAAATCGATTATTTCTTTTTCTGATCTTGTTTTATTAGCATGAGAGATATTATCTAATTGTGAATATAACTCTTTGAATGTATGGTAGATAAGTGTAGAGTAATAAACTTCCCTATTCAGTGAAGTTGGTCCTATACAAAAATGCTTTTCAAATTGATCACCTATTTTTCCTGCATCTACTTCTTTATCTTCCTTAGTCAAACCTGCAATCATAATATACCCCTTATAACTATATTTATATTATAACAATCAACATGTATTTAAGAAAAATCATACTGCTCACTGTACGTTTACGCTGCTACTTTGCATAATAGATTGCTTGAAGTCACACAAGTATCGTTTTTTATTAGATAAAAGTTAACAAGACGTTTTCATAGATTTTTAAGCTTAATAACATCCTCTCTATTGGGACTAGTTGAAATTAGATGAATTGGTACACCTATTAATTCTTCTATTTTTCTCACATATTTCATCAAATTTGCAGGTAATTCCTTAACTGACCTTTTGCCTTGAGTTTTCTCTTTCCAACCAGGAAATTCTTCATATATTGGCTCTAATTCTTTTTGTATTGAATGTGATGCGGGTAAATAATCATACATTTTTCCGCCGTACTTATAACCAGTGCCTATTTTAATAGTATCAAAAGAATCAAGAATATCTAATTTGGTTAATACAATGCTTGAAACTCCAGAGAGTTGTACGGCCTGGCGCACTAAAACTGCGTCAAACCATCCGCAGCGCCTTCTTCTATTGCTTACTGTTCCAAGTTCCTTACCTATAGAAAATAAGCTGTCTCCAATCTCGTTATTTTGTTCAGTAGGAAATGGACCATTACCCACTCTTGTTGTATACGCTTTTGCTACACCAATAATGTGAGCATTGTAGGATAATCCTGAGCCTGTTATCGCTTGCGATGCTACGGTATTACTTGAAGTAACAAAAGGGTAAGTTCCGTGGTCGATATCTAAAAATGCGCCTTGAGCGCCTTCAAATATTATTTTCTTACCTTCTTTCATAAAATCATTTAGTATCTTCCACACAGGTTTTTTATATAAAAGAATTTTTTCTGAAATCTCTTCAATTTCCTTTAATATTTCTTCTTTTTTAACTACCTGGTAGTTAAGTCCTTTTCTGATAGCATTATGGTAACTCAGGAGAGCGTCCACTCTTTGATTGAGCTCATCTGTGTTTTCTAAGTCACAAAGGCGTATAGCTCTCCTGCCAACTTTATCTTCATAACATGGCCCTATCCCTTTGTTTGTTGTACCAATTTTGTGATTTCCGTTTAAATCTTCAAATAGCTTTTCCTTGTCCTTATGTACGCTAAGTATTAATGGACAGCTCTCGGATACCATCAAGTTGTTATAGTTTACGTCCACTCCTTTAACTTTCAATGACTCTATTTCTGAGACTAGAGCATGTGAATCAAGAGCAACACCGTTTCCTATAATAGATATTTTGTCCGCTCTCAAAACAGCAGAGGGCAGTAAATTTAATTTATAAACCTCATCATCTATTACTATAGTGTGCCCTGCATTATTTCCTCCCTGAAATCTCACAACTACATCTGCATTCTCAGAAAGATAATCTACTATTTTACCCTTGCCTTCGTCACCCCATTGCAGACCAACAATTACAATATTATTCATCACTATTTTCTAGATTAATACGTAAATATTAATGCAGCATGCTACAAATGAAAAGAGAAATCTACGCCTTTCCTATATCCCTAAAATAAAGAAATAGACTATCGACTTTTTTATATATTATAAAATTATTCATCATTATATGGTACAACTTACAGCATATTTATAGTAAGGTGTTAATTATGAAAGAGGCAAAGAAGAGTCCGGTAGTTAGATTAAAGGCCACAGCTAAAGAATTCAATTTTAGTAAATTAAGAGCAGATCAAGATAATAAATTAGCGAATTCCGGTGAAACAATGTTCTTAGATTTTCAAAGAATGAATTTTATTATTAATGAAAAAGAAATAGATAAAAATTTTATTATTGCATTTAAGGAAGGAGCTAAAGATTATAAAAATGAGATTTTTAACCGTGATAATTTTGATAACCTCTCTGAAGAAGGTAAAGCTTTTATGGAACCAGTACTTAAGGAGCTTGATCAAGATAGACTATCTGAAGTTTGGGAAAATCATTGTAATAGCCCTACAGTTGCTGATGAAAAAAAAACTGATGAATATAGAAAGGAATTTGAGAGATTTTATAACACAGGGAGAAGCTCTTATCATCTATTCTCCAAAAAAGATTACCGTGCATTAGCAAAGGAAACTTTCAAGGAAATGTTTAGATACGCTGAAGCAGAAATACCAAGTGATGCTATTTTAGAAGAGTTAGTCACCAATTGTAATCAAGCAGGGTATGGGGCTGGTATATTTAATGAATCTCATGCAGCACTCAGTAGTTGTAGCTTAATTCCCCACAGTCCTAGAAAAGCGCTAAACATTTACTGCACTGATCACAACTGCATAAAAGTGACGTCTGATATGGCAATGCCTATAACCACGGTTGACAATCCGGAAGAGAAAATATGCGACCTATCCAGCTCATTAGAATTCACACTTGAATCTCAAGATAGCAAAAATGGTATAATATATAAAGAAGGTAAGTTATCACTTACTATTCCTGAAGAGCTAAAAAACTATAAAGATAATGGCAAGAGCTTGTTTGACATTATTAAAGAATATTTTCAGAAATTCTGTGCAGAACTAGGATTTAAATATGAGACAAAAATACAAATAGAGCATGACTTAGGTACTCAAATCAAAGTAAATAACTATTTAGATGGTACGATATCAACCATAGGATCAGATGCAAATGAAGAATTTATTAATCTTTTAAGCAAAAACCTCAGAGAGAAGTTATTGGAATCAGGAGTTGCTCTAGGAGGTGAAGATGTTGATGGTATTATTGAAGTTAGAGTATCTGCAGTTATGGATCTACTTAGTGATTATGCCAAATTGGAAGATAATAAAGAAAACAGGGAGTTATTAATAAGTGAAGTAGCAGATAATTTAGGGCTTTCCTTTCAAGGTAAAATATCATCAGAAGTATTAGGATCTTTACCTTCTTCGATAAAAGGTCAGGTTAATCATAATCAAGTGCAGTTTGTTGTAAATATTTTTACCAATTTAATTGTTGAAGGAAAAAGCGAAGTATACAAAGAAAAAAATGCAATTAATGCAATTGATGCAATTCATCAGAAGATAGATAAGGCAATTGTTGAGCAAGAAAAAAGAGCAACCAACAAACAAGATATAGAGAATGATAAATGGACAGATAAAATAAAAAAACAGAGATTATCTATGGAATCACATGGGCATTTGCATTAAAGATACTGTGTACAGAGGCGTAGTATGCTCAATTTTCGCCTTTCATTTAAAGCACTCAAATTGATCAAACACACTCAATCCAAAGCGTTTGTAGATTCGATATCTTGAGTAACTTGACGCAGAGAGAATTGTATACCTTAGTCAACTTTTCTAGCGGTATCCATAAGGTAAATCATTATTTGAGTGTTACACCCAAGCCCTTTTTATTTTCCTCTGTTATCAAGCTAAAAATACCATTTGCTTTCATTATGTATACGAAACTATTATGCTTGCAAGAAAAAAAAACTAAAAAACTAAAAAACTAAAAAACTGAAAAACTGAAAAAGAGAATAGGAATTTGATATAAGTTATTCCCAAATTTGGGGAATATTCAAAAAAGCATAAGCATCAAGTTAAGAGATTGCGAGCA
>NZ_JAIUJX010000018.1:0-14755 GCF_053891855.1 Wolbachia endosymbiont of Protocalliphora sialia | reverse complement strand
TCGGATCACTTTGAAAAAAATGGTCTAGACAAATGGGTGCATTATATGGAGCAAAAATGGTCTATTTACTAATTCTGGGTGAGGAATTTTAAGGTCAGGTATATCAAGCGTTAGATCATCCCATAACAAAACATCTAAATCAATAACACGAGGTGCCCATTTTTCGTAGACTTGTGGACGACCAATATCACATTCGATTTGTTTTAAGCCTTTTAGTAGCTCCTCAGGAGAAGAAGAACAACTTCCATAGACAATCATGTTGAGAAATGGCTTGTTCCAATCAGGTGGAGCACCTTTTGGTAAAATAGCCTTAGTTTCTAGAATGATTGAAGACTTTAAGTCTTTTAAATAGCGCTTCTTTAGTAACTCAGTAGCCTTTCGTAAATGGGAAAGGCGATTCCCTATATTTGAACCAATAGAAATATAGATCATTCTTGCAATTCATTACAGTAAGTAAAAAAAACGCCCCCATGCACACCAGGAACTGGTGGTGCAGTTTTATGAGTAGTCACCTTGACAGAAGAAATAATATGCTTCTTTCGCAGCAAAAGGTTATTAATGGCTCTGTATATCTCATGAGTTAAATGTTCGATTAAATTAAATTGCTTGCTCTGAACAAGAGATTGAATATTCTGCACTACCTCCAAATAGCAGATAGTATCCTTAAGTTGATCAGTTGTAAGTCCTAAAGGAGGAGATCTAAAAGTGACATCAACGTCAATACTCACCAATTGGGGAGAAAACTTCTCTTCTGCACTACATCCTAAATGAACCCAAAGCCGCAGATCAGATATAAGAAGATTACATGCTACCACTGAATTTAGTATCTACTTATAATTAATGGCAAACGTTAACATTCAGCATGCCGTCAAGAAAACCCCATAAGAGTTTTGCTCCTTTTTTAGCGCCTTGTATGACTTTCTCTTGCTCTTCTTCGCTTAAATCTGCAATAAGGTTTGCACATTCCTCAGAATGCCACTCATCAGCTTCCATATGAACGGTAAAAAATTTGAGAGAACGCTCATCATTTATTGAATAGTGTTTTTTCAGACCTTCAATTTTAGACTTAGAAACCTCTGGAGTTTGACGTTCATAAGCGTACAGAGCTCCAAGACCTGCTGCAAAATCTGATTTTACAATGTCAAAATAACCATCAACTAATTCTCGTGTCTCCTTAATTTGTTCATTTTCACAAAGTTCTGAACGTGCTACTCCCAGTCCTTCAGCAAAACGCTGCCATAATTCTGGGTGATTCTCGTCGCCTTGTTCTTCCTCTATTAAATTACCAAGTAAAACTTGCCGCATTTTCAAATTCGGACACAAGGAATGTATACCGCTGATATAACGAGGAAAAGCAGCAACATGGTGATAATATTCCTTAGCATAGGTTTGCAGAGCCTGCAGGCTTAAGCTACCTTCATTCCATGACTCGTAAAACGGGTGTTTTAATAAGTGTAAACTATCTAATTGATTATTAAGTGATTGAACAAATGTCATAAATAAACACTAAATTATTTTAGGCTACGTTTAGGTTTATCAAATGTCAAGAGACATTTCTCATTACTACCTTAATTCCAATAAATACAAAGATAGATGCGTTATTGGTTAATTTTTTAGTAAAAATTGATTTTTTCTAAAATTTCATGTATTATTAAATCAATATAGTGAAAAACGCAAAATGAAAGTAATAGAAGAAAATACAATAAAAATTAGGGAAGAGTTCGTAGAAGTTCAAAATGGAATGCGAATTCAAAAGATAGTGATGTCAAACTCGAAGAGCAGTGCAGATAGCAGAAAGAAAAAGCATATAGTTTACTTTCCAGGACTTACATATACTTTTGAAAAAGAGCCAGATGAAGACAAAAGTGAATGGAATTGGGCAGCTGAAGCAGGTATGGATGTTCACCTTATTAATTTTCCTGGTTCTGGAAAAAGCAAAGGTCATTCTTTAAACGGTCAAAATCGAGTAAATGCAGGAATTGCAGTCATTTCAGATCTTCTAAAGCAAGGCATTTACCCAGATAATATAGTATTATATGGAAGCTGCGCTGGAGGACCAATAGCTGCAGAGGTTTATAAAAAGTTTAAAAAAGATGACAATGTTCATTTAAGATGCATTATCAATAAATCCTTTAGCTCATTCAAAAAACTTGTAGTGAAATTACTACACATATCAAAACCTAAATGGCTATTTCCTCCTATAATAAAATTCATACTCAAATGCTTTGGTTGGCACTTTAAGCCACATACAATAGTAAACGATATTACTCCATACACAATTTGTTTTAATCTAGAGAACGATGGCTTTATTAGTAAGCAGGCAAATATAGGTACTAAAATTTCTGATATAGAAAAAAGTCATAGGAAAAAAAACTATCAAAAAAAAGAAGCTTTTGAAGGTTTTGAGCAATACAAAGAGTTTTTCATGGAGCATACCGATTTAGCTAAAATAAAAAACCTTGAATCTGAAGTTGGAATAATGAGAAAATGCTGGAATAAGTTTCTATCGTTACTACCTATTAAGGCAGATGATATTCACTTTTTTCCGATTACAGAATTGTGCTCATCAAGTGAACACAAATACACTCTTCCTGAGCTAATTTCACTCTTTTTAGAATTCACAGATAATTATTTTGAAAAGAAGGGCTCTCTCAATCAAGAGAAACAACCAGAGATAAAAACAGAAGCGATATGTGGAAAGAATAGTGAAAAAGAAATAGAGGAAAAGAAACAGTATTTTACCAATTTAAAGAATTATTCAATAAGTCAGAGTATATCTAAAAAGCTAACATCTCTTCAAATATTGAAATAAGTGTTTCTTTTGTGATTAAAAAAACATTGCATCTTGATTGTGTATTTCATTTGCTATAAGCAATAATTTTTCGCTTTCATCATAGAGATTGTTTTCACTAGCTAATAATTTCTCACTAATTTGTGGATAAAGTTTAGAAACGTACTTCTCATAGCATTTATCTAGTCATTCTTGGTCTGTCCGTTTTGTTTTGTAGGAATGGCATTTCTCCTTACATTGATTATATCTAAATTCAATCCCTTTCTCTTTGTTTGATGCTTGTTGTTCCATAATATTCTTCAATTTAAATAATGTTAATGTTAGCATACAAATATGAACATTATGCTAATATCATTACTTTTTAGGTATGCATAGCAAACTTATGCCTGGAAATAGTTTTTGGTTATTTCCTACACTTTCTTTATAAAAACCATAGGCGCCCATTGATTTTTATTAGCTAAAGTAAAGGTCAAGTATCTGGAATTCTGGACATAAAATCCTCCTGTATAAAAAGATTTGGTAGCGCACATACGACAGAAATTAAGTATGTGTGTGCACCTACATACACTGAAAAAGATACGCTACGTTTTTTATTGAAAAGTTAATTGAAAATCTGCAGACAAATTTGAGCTCTTAAAATATCTTTAATCGCAATTATAATTAGATTCAAAATACGCGGAAGTAATTTTTTTTGACAATAGATTTCTTTCATAACCAGGCGTCATCCCAGCTGAGATCCAATAAGAAAACCGCGCTGGAATTTTTGAATTCCAGTTATGCAAGGAATCTAATATCATGGATTTTTCAAACACTAACAACCAAGTACTTTAATAAGGCAAAAAGCTTATCCAAGAAAGTAGACCTTGCAATTGTATCGATAGTGGTGGGATTGGTAGGACTCGAACCTACGACCAATTCGTTATGAGCGAACTGCTCTAACCGACTGAGCTACAATCCCTTTTATCAACACTTATAATACACACAAAAGGAAATTTGTCTACTCGCTTATTTCACTATCAACCCAACTTTGCAAATCATTTGGTGCACCAATTTTACGTGCAATTTCCTTACCATCTTGAAATATAATCAAAGTAGGTATAGATTGAATCCCATACTTACTTGGTATTTCTGTTTCTCCATCTATGTCAAACTTACAGATTTTGATCTTGTCTTTTCTATCCTTGGCTAATTGCTCAATACGTGGCATCAGACTTTTGCATGGCCCGCACCATTCTGCCCAAAAATCTACCAGCACAAACCCTTTATAGTCAGCAACCTCAGATTTGAAATTTTGATCATTTACCACTTTAATATCATCACTCATAAAATACCTAAATTTTTATAAATATAGCGTATCAATTAGCAGCTGATCAACTAAATTTTTCTGGATTCAAGTGAAGTGATTACATCTGATGGTTAAAGATATCCACGTTTCCCCAACCCATTAAGTCTAGCTCAATACGAGTAGAAAGAAATTCAAAGCACTTTTGGGCCAACTCTTTTCTGTTTTCACGTTCCAGCATTGAGTCTAGCTTTTCCTTTATTCTATGGAGATATAAAACATCAGATGCAGCATAACTTTTTTGCTTGTCTGTTAAATTTTCATTTCCCCAATCAGAAGATTGTTGTTGCTTATTTAATTTTATATCAAGTAGTTCTAAGCACAACTCTTTTAAGCTATGACTATCTGTATAAGTGCGAACTAAACGTGAGGCTATTTTCGTGCAATAGCAAGGCAGTGCCCAGGTTTTTAAATAATAATGTATTATACTTACATCAAACCGCGCAAAGTGAAATATTTTGGTTATATTTTTATCCTCTAATATTTTTCTCAAATTTGGAGCTGTATAATCGTTTTTAAATTGAATCAAATGAGCGTTGCCATCATCAAAAGAGAGCTGCACAAGGCATAATCTGTCTCTACCATGAAGTAGCCCCATTGCCTCTGTATCAACAGCTATAGATTTTATATCATTCGGTATTGCACTGGCTGGCAGGTCGTCTTTATATATAAATATTCTCATAAATTTAATATGTTTTATGACACATACAATAATCAAAAATGAGTTTTAAGTATACGAAAAGATCATAGAAAATTGGCTCTCATGATTTTCATGTATGTAGGGTTTACAAATTATGATATGCATCTATAATAAGAATAAGTAAATTTTCATTGCGGGAGTGGCTCAGTTGGTAGAGCGCAACCTTGCCAAGGTTGAGGTCGAGGGTTCGAACCCCTTCTCCCGCTCTTTGAGTTTTAATCACATAAAAAAATTAATTTATCTATCTAAGAAATTTAGCTATACTAGAAAAGTTTTTTAGAAATTTATATTTAAGGAGATTATATGGAAAAAGATAATGATATATTCGTGCGACCCGAAGTTGCGATTTTGTGATGGTTAGATTCCATCTTCCCTAGACATCAGGGATAATGTATGTCTCACATTTTAAAGAATGGCAACCTTTAGGATGCAAGCATGAGATAAAAGCAGGTAATGCTAAACCTTATAGCAAACTCCTGCAAACAGAGTTAGATATGGTTACGAGAGAAACTTATGATTGAATTGTCGTTATATTGAATATGCGAAATTAAGGTTGTTTTACGCATAGACCAAAATGGTATGAAGCATACGAGGAATTAAAGTTAGATGTCTTTGATTATAGATGTTCTCAGCTTCCGGTAAAAAGTAAGAACCTAAGTCTAACACGAAACAAAATCGTGAAACGGGATAACCATATAGGTGCTCTTATATTCATTTGAATGTAAGTAGGCAGCCAGCCATAAGCACTTACATTGGAGGGATTGTCCAAGAAGCTAATGCCCAAAGTAATATTTGGGATATGCAGACGTGGACACTATAATTTGGAGGGTAAAGTTGTGAATAGTAGTAAATATGTTATAGACCAACAATTTGTTAGGTATGAATGGAATACAATTCCTTGGCGTAAAGTTGAGAAATTTGTATTTAAGCTACAAAAGCGAATTTACCAAGCTGCAATATGTAATGATAAGAAGAAGGTACATAAACTTCAAAGATTATTACTCAATTCAATAAGTGCAAAACTACTTGCTGTCAGAAAAGTAACTCAAGATAACAGAGGGAAGAAAACTGCAGGTATTGATGGAAAAGCAAATCTTAATCATAAAGAAAGATTGCAATTAGCATATTCTTTAAATGTTAGAGAAAAAGCGAAACCATCAAAACGTGTTTGGATTCCAAAACCTGGAAAACCAATAGAATATCGCCCTCTTGGTATACTTACTATCTCAGATAGGGCAAAAGAAACACTTATGAAAATGGCACTAGAGCCAGAGTGGGAGGTAGGATTTGAACCGAACATGTATGGTTTTAGACCTGGTAGGTCATGTCATGATGCTATTGAAGCCATATTTAATTCACTGAATTGGAAAACAGCGTACTGTTTAGATGCTGATATTTCTGGATGTTTTGATAATATTAATCAAAATGCTCTGTTGGAAAAACTTAACACTACACCAACCTTTAGAAGAATTATAAAAGGATGGTTAAGAGCTGGAGTAATGGAAAACAGAAAATTTGAATCCACAAAACGTGGTACAATTCAAGGAGGGACGATCTCACCGTTACTTGCTTGTGTTGCATTAAATGGATTAGAACAATATATCAAAGAAACGTTATGGAGTGAACTTCTTCAATATAGGAAGATGAAATGTGGTGTTGCAAGCAGTAGAGAAGCAAAAAGCTCATTAAGTGTAATTTTCTACGCAGATGACTTTACATCATACATGAGAGTAAGGAAATCATTCTGAAGGCAAAAATGATAGTTGAAGAATGGCTCAAAACCATTGGACTAGAATTGAAACCTTCAAAAACAAAGATTTCTCATACTCAAAATGGAGAAAAGCCAGGATTTAATTTTCTTGGTTTCTCAATAAGGCATTACTCTACGAAAAATAATAAGAGGGGTTATAAATTATTAGTCAAACCAAGTCGTGAATCCAGAAAACAGCATACACTCACTATAAAACATAAGATTAGAGGATTAAGAGGATCAACACAAGAAACAGTAATAAGACAGCTTAACCCAATTACTAGAGGGTGGAGCAAATATTATTCTTCGGTTGTGTCAAACAAGACCTTTAGGTTTATTGACAGTGTAATGTTTAGAAACATCTGGAAGTGGGCAGTCTACAGGCACCCAACCAAAGGAAAATACTGGATTAAAAATAAATACTTTAAAAAGTATAAAAACGATAATTGGCGATTTATGACAAATAACAAAGTTCTTCTTATTAAGCACGGAGATCATGCTATTAAAAGGCATGTCAAAGTGAAAGGAACCAAGTCTCTATATGATGGCGATTGGGTTTATTGGGGTAATCGTTTAAGGAAGATACCAGATAAACTACCAAGAGTAATAAAATTGTTGAAGTTACAACAAGGTAAATGTGGTCATTGTCAACTTTGGTTTAAAAATGATGATATCTTAGAAACACATCATATTGACCGAAACAGACGTAATAATATGAAAAAGAATTTATCCTTGTTACATGGACATTGTCACGATGAATTACATAGAAAGTGTGCATGACAAGCACCAAATTATAGAGGAGCCGTATGAGGCGAAAGTCTCACGTACGGTTCTGAAGTCGAGTGGGGAGAGGCGACTTTTCCCACTTAGATAACTATTTAACAGTTTTAAGCATAGGAGCAACAATAGGAGGACTTACAGGCTTAGCGCTCAATTTTACAACTCTATCACAATTGGTAATTGGTGTAATTATTAGTTCTATCACTCCAGCATTGTTTACAGTTCTGTATGCGGGGATACTACTATACAAATTTTGCAAAAAATATCATATTGAAGGGCGTGATAGAGGTTTGCCTATCTTTTTTGGTATTGTCACACTTGCAAGTGCTGCAATTGGAGTTGGTCTTGTTGCAATTAGAGTTGGTCTTGCTGCAGCTGCAACTGCTATTTTCCCTGGTGCAATGCTTGAAATGGAATCTGTAGCTTTAGCAGGTCCAATAATAGCGCCCATAGCATTCTTCGCGGGGATATTTGCAACACATCATATTATACAACTTATACAACCAATACATAAAAAAGTGAATGAGTATATTATATCACCTATAGTTGAATGTTTTTCTTCAAAAGGAGAAGAGAGCAATCTACCTGCAAAATAATCAATTGACGTTAACGTTTAGTTTTCTTTATAATTTCCTTTGTGAAAGAAGAAAAATGCTTATTTGTAACGATAGCTGGTTTGCCAAATGCTGGAAAGTCAACGCTAATTAACAGCATCGTAGGCAAGAAAATTGCAATTGTCACCCCTAAAGTGCAGACAACAAGGACGCAGGTAAGGGGTGTTGCTATATGCAACAATGCGCAAATTGTTTTTACTGACTCTCCAGGAGTGTTTTCAGCAGAAACAAATCTTGAAAAAGCTTTAGTCAAATCTGCATGGGGAGCAGTTAAGGATAGTGACATTACTTTGTTGCTTGTTGATGTAAACAATTACCTAAAAAATATAGAAAGAATAAAAACGATATTTGCACGACTGGAGCGCACAAAAGGCAGATGCATTTTGGTTATCAATAAAACTGATTTAGTAAAGAAATCAGAGCTCAAGATGGCACATGAGCACCTAAATTTGCTTTATAAGTTTGAAAAAATTTTTACGATATCGGCACTGAAGAATGATGGACTTTCTAATTTGATGAATTACTTATCTGAAATTGCACCGATAAGCCCTTGGTTCTATGAAAAAGATCAAGTAACCGATTCCTCAGCTGATTTTTTATCAGCAGAAATTACAAGAGAGAAGTTATTCTTGAACCTACGTGAAGAATTGCCATACTCTACAGCTGTTATAACTGAACAATTTGAGGAAAAAAAAGATAAGAGTTTAGTCATAAAACAGATCATATTTGTATTGAAAGATAATCATAAGAAAATAGTGCTAGGAAAAGACGGCAGTAGCATAAAAAAAATTAATATCGAGGCGCGTACAGAATTGGAAAAGTTATTTGAGTGTAAAGTTCATCTCTTTTTGTTCGTAAAAGTGCGACCTTGGACTGATCGCCCTGAGGAATATATAAGTAATGCTTAATTCTTTGTTAGTATTTGATATTGAAACTATACCAGATGTAAATTCCTGCAAGAATTTACTAAATATTAGTGATGATAGCAGTGTAGAAGAAAAGAGGAACGCATTAACAAAATATCATCTTGAAATAACAAACGGGCAAAACTCTTTTCTGCGTCAGCCCTTCCACCTTGTTGTAGTCATTAGTTTTTTACTTTGTAATATAACACGCCAGAGCGGTTATGAAATGTTCACACTACAAGAAATAAGATCTGGAGGCACAGTAAACTCCAATGAAAAAGAGCTAGTAAAGGGATTTTTTAACTACATATCAGAGAAAAAGCCAAGACTAGTTTCGTTCAATGGACGCACTTTTGATATACCGGTACTGAAGTACCGTGCTATGGTTCATGGCATTCAAGCAGAATATTTTCACAAAGCTGGCGATAAGTGGAATAGTTACAATCAGAGGTACAGTAGTGATTGGCATTGTGATTTGCTTGAATCTCTCTCTGATTTTGGAGCTTCTGCAAGAATGAAGATGAACGAAGTTTGCGCAGCATTCAATCTTCCCGGTAAGATTGGAGTTGATGGTTCACAAGTTATGGACTTATATGATAGTGGCAAAATACAAGAGATTCGCGATTATTGTGAAACAGATGTGATTAACACTTATTTGATTTATTTGAGGTTTATGCATCATCAAGGAAGAATTACTACAGAAAGCTATAATAAGAGCATAGAAGAACTGCTTTTAGAATGCGAAAAAAAAGAACACCTAAAGAAATTTAAAGAAGAATGGAAAATAACTTCTGGTGAAAATTTTTATATTGAATTTAAATGAATAGATGCTACAGAGCAATCTAATGATTGCTCTGTATAGTAGTTATAAACTCCTTGTAGTAGAAAAGACATTTTGATGTGCCCTTTGCTTAACTTCTGCTTGTTCAAGCTTAGAAAAATTTTCTAAGTTTTTATCTTGGTATTCCTTTTTTACTTTCTCGAAAAAATTTTGTCCACTAAGAATATAATCACCTAAATTAGCAGCATAATATTGAGCATTACCTAAAACTGCACAGTTAATTCGACTTAATATTCTCGAAGGGTAATAAAAGAGAGAAACGTTATTGTTCGATCGGAAATCCTTTTCATCCATTATTTTAATGGCTTCATGATAACCATCTATTTGATGAACAAAATATCCTTCAGGTACTGATATTCTCAATTGTGCACCTACATGAGCATAACCACAAATACCAGGTGATACCGCTGGTACTGGGTCTTGTCTATGTTGAGTTACTCTAATGGTTTTTTCTTGAAGAACATCATTATAAAATTCACTAGCAGTAAGATCAAAAACTCGTGGATCACCAAAAGTTGCAACATGAACATCTTCAGCTCCTTCTGTTTTATTGAGGCATAAAGCAGCTATCTTAGCAATAGCTCCTCCCATACTGTGACCTGTGAGATTAATTTTAAAATCCTTGATTTCTGATCCCTGTTTTTCAGCATGAGATTTCAAAATGCCATACAGATTAGGCCATGAATCCATAAATGAATTATAGAAACCACAATGAATTCTTCCACCTTCAGGTAAAAATTCCGAAGTAGCAAAAAGTACATTTATATCAGTAATTCCATCATTAAAACTCTGGCTCAGACGAGTACCATGGTAAGCTATTGTTATTTCTTTGCCTTTTATAAAAACGTGACCAGCATCTTTTTCAAAGCTATTACCAAATGGAATAATTTCATAACCTTCGCTGATGAGTTCAGCTCTAGTTTTATACATTTTTTCAGTAGATGGAACAATTTCAAAATCTTCTACAATTTCAAATTCAGTTTTGTACGCTCTTTGAGCTAGGTTGTTACATCTTTTTTTACTTAATTTACCATCATCATCGCCATAGCTTATCTTGCAGAAATTACCCATTTCTAATAATTTCTCTCTATCAAATCCTGCAATTTTTACAATACTTTCATCTATTTTATAGTCAGAAGGTAAAGAACATGGCTCATTTGGATCAGCACGATTTATAAATTCATAATCTTCAATGATCTCAAATTCATCGTCATATTCTTTCATCTCGTATTTGCCATCATCTACTGAGATAGAGTCTGGCTGTTCAGTATTACCTGGCTCTGAGCCTGTAGCAGCACCTGTAGTGCTAAACCAATTGCGTAAAAAACTAAAATCCATAAGTACCCCAATCTGTCAAAAATAAAACAATAATCTACCAACTGTAATACAAATTAATATTATTGTCAACAATTTATATTAATAATTTAATCTTTTTATGCTTTTACTTTGAGTAAATTTTACTTCCATAGAATAAGTATAGAGTTATAATACACTAACAAGCAAACCTCTGTACTAAATTTTGGTTAATATACACGTTGAGCGTATTAAGAAAGTTGCTTTTAAAGTATTGCATTTTACTTTTATTTTCGCTATAAGGTTGCTTTAAGTTGGATTTTCAACACCTTTATACTATTTATGTTATGATTTTAAAATTTTTTGGGGGCACTTCATGAAAAAATCTATTTATACTAGAACTGCTCTAGCTTCTCTATTGACTTTATGTTCTTTCAGTGGCTTTGCTGCTGACTTTTCTGACGAGAGTATGAAGGAAGTAAAAAAGCAAGAGAGTAACGAGTCAATCAAAACTTCTGGAAAGATGGAAGTGATGAAGACGTCAAATAAGAAACTAAAAGAAAAAATGGACAGGATATGTAATGCTGATCCAAGAAAAAAAGCCGAGGAGCTTAAGAAAAAAGAAGAACTAAGATTAGCAGCTGAGCAGAAGAAAAAAGAGGAGTTAAAATTAGCAGCTGAACAAAAGAAGAAAAAAGAAGAGTTAAAATTAGTAGCAAAACAAAAGAAAAAAGATGAAATTAGGCTAGCAAAAGAGAAAAAAGCAAAGCTTATAGAGGATTCAAAGGCGAAAGCTCTAAGCGCTAAAAATTCTAATGTAGAAAAGTCAAAAATTAAGGGTTCTAAAACTAAGAATGCTAAAATTGAAGCTAAAGATATAAAAAAGGATGTAAAAGTTGTTAACAGCAATACAGAGGAAAAAGGTAAGGCAAGTCCTGTTGTTTCAGTTGGTGGGGTTGATATTATCAATACCAATCAAGGGGATGGTTTAAGAATAACTTTCGGTGGCGTTGTTGATTCTCAAGGTTATGGTAACCATGGGCTAAGTGGCTATAACCATTATAATGTTATGCCAGGTAAATCTACAGATTATTTTAACAATACTCCAGATAGTATAAAAGGAGCAAATCCAATATTTCCTAAAGGGATAGGGAATATTGGTGATTACAGTGAAAACATGGGCATGATTTCAGATGCAATATTGCACTTAAGAGCTGAAAATAAAAATGAGGATATTGGTCTTCGTTATGGTGCCGATGTACAATTCCATGTTCCAGTTACTGAAGGTAAAGGAGCATCACAAGGCGTGAATGCTGCAAGAGGTAGAAGTGCACATGTGTTTTTGAATTCAAAATATGGTGATCTGAAACTTGGCTATCAGTTTGGTCCTGAGTCTCTGATGAGACTTGATGCAACAAGAATTGCAACTGTTGATGGAGCTGCAGATAGTGATTGGTTCAGAAAAGTAAACTTAGAAGGAAGTGCTGCAAACTTCCCATTTTACGTAACACCACGTCTTTACACTGAAAGCTTCTCGAGCGAGAGCGAAAAACTCTCCTTCCGTATGGCAGGAAAATACAACAAAGACGTTATGACCACATTGCCGTTTAGAGCTGCTTACTACTCACCAAATTATATGGGTGCAAGATTTGGTCTTAGCTACTCACCTCGCTATGATAGTGGTTTATCCGTTGTAAAAGAAATAGATTCAGTTCTTTCTAAAAATGCTCAAAAGCAAGATGAGGTAAAGCATAAGGAAACGTTAAGACATGTTGGACCAGATTACGAGCATATAATAAGTGCTGGTGCATCATATGAATATGACTTTAGTAAACATAATGTAAAAGTTAAAACTTCCGTAGTTGGTGAATATGGGTTTTCAAAGCAACCGAGTAAAGATAAGCACCTTTATAATGAGTTCATAGAATACAATAATCTGGCAGGCATTAATTTGGGTGCAAGCGCTGATTATAAGATTGATGAAGATCAAAGTGTAAAATTCGCTGCTTCTTTTGCATATTTAGGCAAATCTGGTCAACCTAAGAGTATCAAGGAACTCGACCTTGCTTCAAAAGAATATAAAGAGACTACTGATATTGCTAGAAAAAATGGCTTAAAGCAATTTAATGATAACAATACCATGTATTGGACTGCAGGTGCTGGTTATCAATATGATAATATCTATACAAGCTTGACATACTTTGGCAGTACAATGAATGATAAAGATATGCTTCATGATATTGCACTTGGTGTTCAGTATGATCTATCTTCTTGCAATAAGAGCAAATTTGTTCCTTATGCAGCCTTACATTATTTTATGACTGATGAAAAAAGTGCGCTGAGAGATCAAAAAGATGCTGAGGTACCTTCTAATACAGGAATTCTTCTACTCACTGGTGTGAAGTTTTCTTTCTAGTTATTTAACAATACACACCACAGCTTGAATGTGGTGTGTGTTTTCACTATGCACTTTCAAAATGTTGAAAAAATTTCCAATATATGATATAATAGCTAAAACTAGGAAGTAATAATCTAATGAGTATAACAGTAAATCTTGATGGGGAGTTCGAGAAAATAGTGCAGTCTCATTCCATATTGCAAAATCGTTCTGTACCGCAACAAATCGAGCATTGGGCTAAGATTGGTCAGATTGTTGAAGATAACCCTGAGCTCAGCTATAACATCATCAAAGAAATCCTTTCAGGCATTGAGGATATCAAGTCAGGTAATGTTGAGGAGTATAAGTCCACAAAATTTTGAAGATTCTTCTCACCAACACTTTTAAGCGGTCAATGAAGAAGCTGCACAATAATCAACTACCCAAACTTGAAGAAGCCATCAAACAAATTCAAGGTAACCTATATATTGGAGAGCTAAAGTAAGGCGATCTTGCAGGTGTTCGCGTGTATAAATTCTCTATTTTTAATCAACTGACATTATTAGCCTATATTCACAACGAACAAAATAACATATTAACACTTCTTGCATTTGCTCCACACGAAAATTTTTATAGAGATTTGAAAAAACAAGTGTAGCTAAATGCAGGTATGCCATTATTTATAAGAGGCAACTATGCAAACCAAATTAAAAAACCATTTAGCTGGAGAATTACTTACCATCGCTACTTGCTGGAAATTAACACTTGTAGGTGGGAAAGTAATGGGATTTACCGACTATGACGAAGATTTAAATGTCAATAATATACTCTATAAATCTTCAAGTGGGTTTACAGCTAGTAGCATAATATTAAATAGCGATTTGAGAACTGATAATCTAGAAATTGAAGGAATATTAAATAGTGCCGATATTAAAGAAAAAGATGTTTTATCAGGAAGGTATGACTTTGCAAATATTGAAATATTTCTTGTGAATTATAAAGATTTGAGTCAGGGAATTATGAATTTGCATGCAGGAACTTTTGGTAAAGTAACATTAAATAGTGGGAGGTTTATCGCTGAAATTAGAGGTATTACGACAAAGCTTGAGAGAAGCATAACAGAGCTATATTCTCCTGTATGCAGGGCACAATTTTGCGATGATAGATGTAAAGCTGATGCTAAAAAGTTTAGTAGAATGAGTACAATTACTAAAGTGATAGATGAAAGAAGATTTGAAGACACTAATTTAATCGAAAGCGATGGATATTATAAGCACGGAGTGTTTAGTTCAGCAACATTTGAAGTTGTAGTTAAAGAATACAAAAATTATAATGCACCCCATAAACTAGACCAAAAAAAAA
>NZ_JAIUJX010000017.1:0-15551 GCF_053891855.1 Wolbachia endosymbiont of Protocalliphora sialia | reverse complement strand
GACAAGTACAGAAAAACTAGAGTATCTACTTTAACTTCCCTAAATTTTCAACGTTCATATGATTATAAGCAGTATAGCTATTAATCATCGATTATTGATATACCTGAATTATTCTCAGTAAATAAATCAAGTATAATGTTAGGTACTCTACCATCAACTATGTGAACAACCCCTGCACATTCTTCTACCATTTTAGTATATGACATAAGCCTTTCAACAAATTTTTCTCCTTTAATTTTTCCACAATCAATCGATTCTTTTAAATTTTTAATCAAGACTCTTCTATTGCCAAATTTGTTTATTTCTTCATCTGTATCACTCAAGATTATCATTTTAGATGCGTAAACTGCAAGTGCAATTGCACTTGCAGTGCTATCAGTATCAATATGGTATGTTTCTCCATTTTTTCCATAACCGATAGGTGCAATAACTGGTATAGAATCTGATTCTTCAATAAAGAATAATATATCAGGATTGATTTCAGTTGGTCTACCGATAAATCCCATGTCTAGTATTTTTTCAATATTATTTAATCTATTTTCCCTAAGCGTAGTGCTTATCTTTTCAGCTTTTATGAGGTTGCCATCTTTTCCACATAGTCCAATAGCTGAACCACCAGCAGAATTTATATGCTGAACAATTTTTTTATTAATTGAACCACACAGTGCCATTTCAATGATTTTCATAGTGCTTTTGTCTGTAAGTCTGACACCATTTATAAACTTATCATTCATACCTAGCATTTTTAACACTAAGTTAATTTCATATTCTCCGTCATGAACTACCACCGGATTTATACCAAGCTGTTTCAACAGAACAACATTATGCGCAAAAGCACTAAGCAGCGTTTCATCTGAGATTATTACACTGCTGCATTTGATGATAAAAGTTTCGCCTACAAATTTAGGTATGTTAGACAGAACTTCAAATAATATTTCTGTTTTTTCCTTCAATGGCATCTTACCATTTAAAGATTCATCACTTTTCATTTTTTTATCTTGTAAATTTGAAAAACTCATCTCTTACCTTGGTTATTTTATGCTTAACACGAATGCTTATTTGATGAATTGACACATGCTCATTATTAATCCACTTTTTAGTACTTTCTAAAATAACATCTAGACTTTCCTGACTCACTTTATCTATTTTTGTTAGCACAATATTAAAGTTAATATTATTACATATTAACCAATAAACAAAGTCTTTGTCTATTTCTTTTAATCCTACCTTGCTATCTATAAGCACAAACACTCTTTTTAGATTTCTCCTGTGAATTAGATAATACTCAATTAGGTTTAAGTACTGTACTGCTTCTTCTTTGCTTGCGCAAGAATAGCCATAACCCGGTAGGTCGACAATCCTAAACTTATCATTGTACATAGAGTAAAAATTTATTTGTCTAGTGCATCCAGGTTTAGAAGAAACTCTTGCAGCTTTTTTGCTGTTTATCAGCAAGTTGATCAAACTCGATTTTCCTACGTTTGATCTACCAGCAAACGCAATCTCTGGAGCCGACTCATCTGGTAATGATTTTTTGTCTGAAGCTCCAAATATGAAGCTGCAGATTGATGTTATCTGTTTTGCCATTATACTTAAGTAGAAATATTCGAGACAATTATAGTGTTATTGCTTGATATAAGAAATTTTTTATTTCAGTATATATTACTTACTTAAACAGCTAAAAACTAGACCTATACTATATGGATATAGAGAATAATTTACAAGACTTAAAAAAAAAGTTTTCTGATGTAGAGAGAAATCTGGAAAACCCTACCAATTTGAGTCAAAAAGAATTCGTTAGTTTTTCAAAGGAATACTCTGAACTCAGACCAATTATCGAGATAATCGATGAATATAATGTATTAAAAGAGGAAATTTCAGATTTAGAAGAAATCATGAAAGATGAGAACAGCGAGAGTGATATAAAAGAGTTAGCAAAAGAAGAACTTCTTGAGAAGCAAAAGATACTATTACCAAAAGTAAAAGCCAAGCTAAAGTTAGCGCTATTGCCAAAAGATGAAGATGACTCAAGAAATGCAATATTAGAAATTAGAGCAGGCACAGGAGGAGAAGAAGCAGCATTGTTTGCAGCGATACTATTTCGCATGTATCAAAAATATGCAGAAAGAAGAAATTGGAAATTTGAACCAATAAACATTTCTAACACAGGTATAGGTGGTTATAAAGAAGCTTCTGCAATCATTAATGGAACAGAAGTTTTTGCAAGGTTAAAATTTGAGTCAGGAGTGCACAGAGTACAAAGAGTGCCAGAAACTGAATCCTCAGGAAGGTTGCATACCTCAGCAGCCACTGTTGCAATATTACCTGAAGTTGAGGAGGTTGACTTTAAAATAGAAGAAAAAGACTTGCGAATAGATGTTTACAGGTCTAGTGGCCCTGGCGGGCAATCAGTGAACACAACCGATAGTGCAGTAAGGGTTACTCACTTGCCAACAGGGATAGTTGTTATACAACAGGATGAAAAATCGCAGCACAAAAATAAAGCTAAAGCACTTAAGGTATTGAGAGCTAGGTTATATGAAATTGAAAGACAAAAAAAAGAAATGGAAAGATCAACAATGAGGAAAAGCCAAATTGGTTCTGGAGATCGCTCTGAGCGTATAAGAACTTATAACTTTCCACAATCAAGAATTACAGACCATAGAATTAATCTGACTTCACATCGATTAGAACAGATTATAAAAGAAGGTGAACTAGATGAATTTATTGAGGCATTGATTTCACGAAATGAAGCAGAAAGGTTGGCTGGAGGGGGTAACGTCACTCTTTGAAGGGAATTTGAAGTAAAGCATAGGTATCAGGTTAAAAAGAAGTAAAGTTAGTTGTTCATACGGTTGACAATTATTTAAATTATACTATAATTAGAATCTCTATAACTTATAAAAACCATGGAAGTTGACTTTAATCAATATGTTAATAGTAACACCTTAGGGTTAAATAATCTATATATATATGGAAAAGCTAGTAAACTTTTTACAGAAAAAGCAAAATATTACAAGCTTGACTTTATCTAATTGCTATATTGATGCTCAGTGCGGAGAAGTTTTAAATGAAGCATTAGAAAATATTAATCTTCCAAATATTACTGAGTGTAAATTAACTTCTAGCATTATTGGCGCAGAAGGTTCGATAGCAATCACTAAATTGTTAAAGAATGGTAACTTTCCAAATCTTGTTAAACTTGATTTAATTTCTAATGATATTGATGTTGAAGGTGGAATAATATTAATGAATGCACTAAGGGATGGTAGTTTTTCAAATATTAAAGAATTTAATTTACTTTATGACAATGTCTGCAATGAAGGCATAACAGCATTACGTGAATCATGGAACAATAATATGCTTCCAAATCTTATTAAGTTTAGTTTTCCTTTTAGTATTACTAATGATAACAAAGATATAGAAATGTCAAGCCAATACCTATTCGGTGAATAGTATCATATAGAAAAAGGCAAGTTACATTTATTTGTTGCTGCTTATAGAACACCCAAATTCAACCATGGACCTGTTAAAAGATGTAGGCAGTCTTACTGCTATTGCGAAAATTCCATCAATAATTTTCTCTCAAAAAGAGACAAGTTTAGTAAAAAATAATGATATTATAAGTGGAACATAAAATAGTCCCACTGCAGTACTAATTAGGAGCAATAAAGTAGCTTTATCTGGTTGATAATTTAAAATATTAGCAAGTATTATACTGGATCCAGAAATCGGAATAATAGCCAGTAACATCAGTGCTTTATAGATGCTTTCATCATATATACCTGTAACATGCTTGTCTAGTAAGACAATTCCCAAAACAAATAACGGCCAGAATATGTACTTTGCTACAATAGTGGTCAAAGCAAGCTTCCAATCTACTTTAAAATTTGTAATTTGTGCAATACTTACTCCAAGCAGCACCATTCCTAATGTGATAAATGTACTTCTAATATTTATCATAACATCTGTCAAAAAAGTGGGTATTTGTATATCATATATACTTAAAAAGAAACCTAGAATCATCGCATATAATGAAGGAAGTTTGAGTAACTTTAATACGCATTCTTTTGCAGTATAGATACCATTTGCAGCTATATAAAATCCCAAGCTATTTTCAAATAGTGCCATTCCTATGTAACAGACAACATACACAGACACTGAATCTTCATCAAATAAAGCCATGGCAATCGGTAGACCAAAATAACCCATGCTTGTGCTGCCCGAGCTAAACGCTAATATGTTTCTCGTGTTGTCCTTAAATAAAAAAGAAGAAAGATAATACACTGATAAGGACATAGTACTACCTATAAACCATATCAAAATCGGCAGAGAAATTACTTTTAAATTAACTTCTGTATGAGATACTCCGTATAAAATCACTATTGGATTAGCTATATAAAAGAGTATTTGGGATATAGTGTTTCTATCAATTTTAAGGTATTTTCCTGCTAAATAACCAATAAGTATTGTAATGTAAATAGGTAATATTTTTAGAAAAAGAGTAAAGAACATACTAGCCTATTGTGATACCTTTGACTGATAAAGTGATATTAGATTTTAAGGTATTGTAAAAGTAAATAAAATTTATTTTCCAATTGATTAAACTCATAGTTAGTAAAAAAAGATTCACTGAGTGCCAAAATTTGAGGACCTAAGAATAATATTTTTATGATAAAATTATGTTAAATTTGTATAAAGCCTCTTGTATGTTTTTGTAAACCACTTGTAATAATTTAATCAGAAATTCTTGCCTTAATCATTAAAATCGCACTATTACTTTCCATAATTTTTTTTAAAGCCAACTTTTTCGTAAACACGGATTGCACAAACATTTGCTATACCTGGGTCGACAAAGGCATTCTCATAAACTTTAAAGACAAATTTGTTTAAAAATATATTCAAAGCTTGTGAACCAACTCCTTTACCTACATAATTCAGCTCTCCGATATACCAGTCTATAGCAGCACAACTTTCTGGAAGTTCTAAAGTGTTATAGATCTGTTCAGATGGGAAATCATGTTTGTTGTAATATTGAATATAACCAATATCAACTCCATCACAATTAATAATGAAGCGTGCATTGGTTTTTCAATAATTTGTGTCTTAAATTTCAAACGTTTGAATCCTTTAACGTAGTTGCTATATTTTTTCTCAATTAACTCTTGTGTCCAATTTATATCTGCATCCCACCATAGCTTTACGTGAGGTGTTTCTACCCATTTTAATAATAGTGAAAAATGTTCTTCTTTCAACGCTTTAAATGTGATATTTTTATTCATTAATTAAAGATTTTAAGTGTTACTACCGTTTTTATTAATTCTATCTCTAATTGCTAAGTTCATTGAAATTGATATTTCTGTACCTAGTTTTCCTGATATAGTACGCTATTTTAACGTACCGGAAGGCACAATTCAATTAACTATTGCTTATAATTTTTTAGGCGTTTGCATAGGAGGGTTATTTTTTGGTCCATTGTCTGAATGCTATGGCAGAAGAAGGATGATGATCATAGGCAACACTTTGCTACTCATCGGTGCTGTTGGCTGTGTTTTTGCGCTGTCAGTTTCTTGGCTTTTAATCTCTCGCTTTATTCAAGGCATTGGTGTTAGCACATCTGTAGTTGTGTTTGCAATTATTGCAGACAGCTATAAAGGCAACGAAGCAGTAAAATTTATTGGAATCATGAATTCTATTATCACAGTTCTCATAGCAATTGCACCAGTATTAGGCAGTTTCATCAACAAAATTGTTGGGTGGCGTGGCAACTATGCAAGTGTTGCAATACTTTGTTTCATCTCTTGGGTTTTGCTGCTTTTTCTGTTACCAGAAACAAAAAAGGACCGTGATATTTTTAGTCTAAAAAAAATGATGAAAGACTATAAAAAATTATTATCAAGTTCAAAATTTATGGTGTTGTCTTTGGCACAGAGCCTTTTTTCTGCGTCTTATATGTCATTCATTACTTGTGGCCCTTTTTTGTATATGGAAACTTTTGGTTTATCCAGCACTATTTATGCGCTACATCAAGGTGCAATGGTTGGGTCTTTCTCACTAATTAGCCTGTTTTCCAGTAAGATCTTAAAGAAACTTGGAGCAATTTGGTGTGTAATTTCCGGTACAGGCGTAATTGCTATTGGATCCCTATCACTTTTAATATTCAGTATAATCATGCCCAGTGCTTACTACTTAGTAACGCTGTCTATGGTTATTTTTTGTATTGGCTGTGGAATTTGTCAAGCAGTCATTTTCAATGCATCATTAAATATTTTCCCTGAAATGAAAGGCACAACTTCTTCTGCAATTTCATTTATTAGAGCTTCTATCATGGCTATTTTTATCGGCTTAACAAGCTACGTTTACGATGGTCAAGCAACCAGTGTAGCTATTCTTGTTTTTTTTGCGGTAGTTCTAATTTACTGTCTATTTATTGTTTTCAAGATCTGGAAAAATCTATAATCACCATATAGATCCTTCTCATTTCTAGTTATTGCGGTAATATGTATTGTAACTTTGCCGGCTGCTCTAGATGTATCTCTTCCAAATCACTAATCTATATTAGTTAAAGAGTATTATCTTGCTCATGCGCCTAAAGTTTGAGAGCCAATTTTCAGCAATCCAATCAAATTCCAATTTTTTTCAAACAACTGTTTCTTGCTATTTTTGTACCTTAAAAAATTTAGCTTACTTTTACGCTAGCTTGTTCAAATAGCATTAGTACGATTTACTTTTTTTGAATGTAGAGATTTTCTAGGGATTGTCCTCTTAAATTCTATAGTATCTTGTTTAACATTGAAACGAGAATCCAGTTTCAAGCATTGAGGTGATGAAGAAAGGGCTGCTTTTATTCCACCCCTCTCAACTACTCGAGTAGTGGACAATGGAATACGATTACTTTCGTTTATACTAATCAGCACGTCAAATTCTATGCTATTATTGTGTTGTTTGATGTTGCTAGCTCTAATTTTACCATTTCCAAACCAAAACTTTATAGAATTACTCGCATCATGATTGATGTCTGCAGAATCAGGTAAAATAGCAAAATTCGCGTTGTTTACAAATCTAGAAAACGCATTTTTGATGTCGTTAAATGTACCGTAATGGTCTATATGGTCGTCATTAATACTTGTTACAACAGCAATATCTGCAGGAATTTTTAACATAGTTCCATCAGACTCATCAGCCTCAATTAAGAAAATGTCACTTTTGCCAAGTTTTGCATTACTCTGATAGGAATTTAATATTCCTCCAACAATTACAGTGGCGTCAGCACCAGAATGATCAAAAATGGAAGCAATCATAGCTGTCGTCGTCGTCTTGCCACTTGAACCTGAAACTGCTATCACATATTTACCTTTCATAACTTTAACCAGCATGTCTGACCTATGCAAAACGGTTTTATTGTTATTTCTTGCTGCAACTAGCTCCACATTATCAGGTTTTATTGCGGAAGAATGTACAACTATTTGAGCTTGTCTAATACTACTTGCATCGTGACCAATATAGACCTCTATACCTAATTTTTGTAACCTATCTATATTGTCGTTTGATCGCGTATCACTGCCTTGAACTTTATAACTGGAATTATGAAGAATTTCAGCAATTGCGCTCATTCCAATTCCACCTATACCGATTATATGTATTACTTCTTTTTTAGTGCTGTGCATATTTGGCAGTAGACGTTTACTTATTACTAAATTTATTATAGTATAATTTAAAATCCTCATGGTATCGAACCATTTCACTAAGTACAATGATAAAAAAACTAGCCTTTCTATGTCTAATATTCGTTTTGATGAGTAGTTGTAGTTTTAGCAATAGGTGTAATCACACCGCAGGTCATTATAAAATTGGCAATAGCTATACAATAAATGGTATCACCTACCACCCAAAATACTGTAGCTGTTATGAGGAAGTAGGAATAGCATCGTGGTATGGAATAGAAGATCATGGCACAATTACAGCTAACGGTGAAGTGTTTAATCGTCACTTGATTTCTGCAGCACATAAGACCTTGCCCCTACCCTGCTTTGTTCGTGTTACTAATTTAGAAAATGGAAGAAAGCTTGTTATAAGAGTTAATGATAGAGGGCCATTTGTTGAAGGTAGAATAATAGACTTGTCAGAAAAAGCAGCACAAGTTTTAGGACTTCATAAGTCTGGGCTTGTGAAGGTAAAAGTCGAGTACTTAAGAAAGAGGTCAGAACAATTGATACAAAATACTCCTCATTACAAAAGGCAATATGAAAAAGAAATGCAAAAACGTCACCCAAAACAAAACAATGCAGAAAGTAAGGGATATGTAGCATTTTTTGTAAACGCTCAGGTAGCTAAATCAGCTGCATCAAAGCTTCGTAATCAAGGAATAGAAAATGTTAGATTGCTTTTCAAGAATGATCAATATTGTGTAAAAGTAAGTTAAAACCTGCATTACAGATTGTGTAGCATGACAGAAACTATTTGACAAATGAGAATGTTCCAAAAGCATGTGCGTCAAGTTGAGAAACTATCGTGAAATATAGCAATATTTAAGATTGGTATTTTATTTGTTACATTTCAGGTAGTGACAGCTACCTCAGCTGTAGCTGTAAAAAATAATCTACCACTTAAGAAATTTCATTAAAAAAATAGCATAATCTTATTTCTCTAAAAAATACTATCTTCAACTTGAATATGTTGAAAAATATTTTGCGTATTATCCAAAAAGTCATCCTTTATAGCAGCTAGCTCGGATTGTTTTTGAGATAGATTATCTTCTATTGTTCTATTAAAACAATCAAGATCATTGCACTTTAGTTGAGAGCGCATGTCTCCATTTTCATATAAACCTCGTATAACGTCATAATATGCTCGAGTTTCATCAGTTTCTGGTTGTTGCTTTTCTTTGAGTATTGCCTTTAATTTTGAATCTATGTCTAATTCTCTTTTTATATCTTCAGTAGCATTTTTATGATATTTTTCATAATCTTCAAAACTTTTTAATATTTTACCTTTTACTTCATTTTGTAACGTCTTTAGCAAATCTTTAGCATGAGGTTTTTCAATTTTTTCCTTCCACTCATCATACGTATATTCTTGTCGACTACCATATTTTGTATCTTGACACTCACTTCCTATGTTAAACAGCTCTTTGTTACAGATTTTATCACCCTGATAAAAGTAATCGCTTATATTGATTTTATTATTGCCAGTTACGGTTTGTTTAATTGCTGCTTTATTTTCTGCAAGTTCTTCTCTATATTTAGAGATACAGTTTCTCATTTCTTCTTTACAATCTGTAGTCATAAGCTGTTTCCTTTAATAAAATTAAAGCCTATTTTAGCATAAAATAATTAATACTTTATTACTAATCTGAGGTATACTAAGGTAGTGATAAGAAGTCCAGCATCTACAAAGTTTGTTTAAACTATTTTCAAAACGAATAAAATGTAATTTTAGGTAAATAAAATGAATTACGATGTAATCATTTCAGGTGGTGGGCTAATTGGTCTTATTACTGCTATTGGCCTGAGTAATGACTCTGTATCTGTAGCCGTAATTGAGAAAAATAGTTTACCACGTACAGTTGATGATAATCGAGCATTTGCCATTTCTCAAGGATCAAAAAAAATACTAGAAAAATTAGGGATTTGGAGGCTCTTAGAAGGCGAAGCTGAACCAATACTTGATATATGCATATTAGATGGAAATAGCCCATTTACTGTGCATTATGATCATAAAATGGTCGGTGAAGAACCAATGGGTTATGTAATCAAGAGCGCTATTATATGGAATGCAATCAATAACAATTTTTTGCATAAACTCAATATATATTCTCCACGTTCCTATAAAACAATTTCTTGTGACGAAGGATACATGGAAGTTACTCTTGATAATGATCAAAAATTGATATCATCGCTATTTATCTGTGCTGAAGGTAAAAACTCTAAGCTGCCAGAGCTGTTTTCTATACCAATGATAAAATTTGGTTATAAACAAAATAGCATTGTATTTAATGTAAAACATGAACTACATCACCAAAACTTAGCTGTAGAGCGGTTTTTTCCTGGTGGTCCATTTGCAATTTTGCCAATGAAAGGTGGCTATACTTCTTCAATAGTTTGGACAGAAAAATGCGAAATTTCAAAAATGCTGATGAGCTTATCCGAAGAGGAATTTGTCATAGAACTCAAAAAAAGATTTGGTTCTTATTTGGGAGAAATTGAATTAGAGGGTGAAAGAAGATTCTATCCTTTGAGTTTTTCTTTTGCAAGAAAGCTGCATAAAAGCAGAATTTTGCTGATTGGCGATGCAGCACATTCAATCCACCCGGTTGCAGGTCAAGGACTTAACCTTGGAATGAGAGATTTAGAGAGTGTTATTAGACAAATAACTGCTGCAAAATCCTCTGGCATTGATGTTGGTAGTAACTATCTATTGAAGAAAATTTCACGTGATAGATACTTTGATAATTTTACTATGGCACTTGCAACTGATGGATTAAATAGGATATTTTCCAATAGAATATTCTGCGCTAGAGCATTTGGTTTAATGGTAGTTGAAAATTCAGATTTTCTTAAAAAACGCTTCATTTGCCACGCTATGGGATTTATGTAAATCATTAGATTTCTTTTATAATCAGGTGTCATTTAAGTAGCTGATACTGGAGCCCAAATTCCATAACTTCATCCCAGTGTGATACTTTATGCCTTTTTTCTCTACTAAATCTTTTAGGGTATACTTTTATTTTAACCTCCAGCTTCTTATTTTTTGTGCTATTTTGTACCTTATAGAGATATTTGCCATCATTACAGCTGCTAGCGATTACTCACGAAAACAACCATATATACCTGATTGTAGACAATTTGAGTATGATTTTGTTTATTTTGGATGTTATTAAAAGTAAAACTTTTGGCAATAGCAAAGATCCTATTTCTTTTTATCAGTCAATCAATTTTAACAATACAACTTTTTAATTTATTATTATATTGATTTTGAATTTTCTTTACATGAAACGAGGGATTCTAAATTAACCTTCTAGTTTCCTATATGTAAGCATAGAAATATTTGAATCTTCCAATAATTCCCGAACTTCTTTCTCAGTAAATTTTGCAACTGATTTGTTTTTCGTAGCTAAACTTTCAGAAATACCTTTTCTCCTTTCGATAATGCCTAAATCCTCAAAGTTAACATCAAAATAAAGTAGTTCTAAAATTTCTGCAGCAGAGTTAGATACTTCTTCCTTTGTAATATCAAAAAGTGCTATACAATTAGGGTCAAAAAGTGAAAAGCTTTCTTTAATGTCACTATTTCGCCTTACTAACATTGCATGTCCACTACCATTTAGACGAGTAAAATATAGAGTTGCATAGTATCCAGGTTTTACTTTATCTAGATTTTTGCTAAGTATTGCGCTGTTTATTTTATATTTTCCTGTCGTTCTATCTTGAACCATAATACATTTATGGTCTTCACATGAAACATAATCATTAGGGTAGCAACCATGACGCTCATAAAATAACCTTTCTCTATACCATCTCTCTCGTCGAAAAAATGATGCATCAGAAGAAATCATATCTAATAACTTTTTTTTCTCATCATTTGTAAGTTTTTTTTGTTGATTAACAAAAACTTTGCTAAAAGCCACGCTATTCCGCAAATAATCATTTTTTATCACCCAGTCACACAATATCTCACATAGTCCTCTTATATATCCCTTTTCTTTCGACATACTAAAGTCTGATAACACTTCCACAAACATACGTAAATACAAGCTACTTAATGAATAATTACTTTTTATCCAATTAGGTATAATCCAATATAATGGGTCAAAATTATAAAATTCCCTAGGTTTTCCTTCTAGAACGTGAAGTTTAAAATAATGACTCTTATGCTTATTAACAAAGTCAATCAAGGGTCCTTGAAAAAAAGTAATAGCATTTTCCAGTTTTTCATCACTTACTATACCTTTTAAGCATTCTTTAAAAGTAGGCATATTGTTACCAAAAGTATAACCTACATCTATATTGGCATTACAATGCTAACAATACATTAATGCTACAAAATTCACATACGAAATGGTAACTGAAATAGAAATAGTTAAATTATTGGCGAAATTAGAGATATTATGATAAGCTAAGAATGAAATTCAACCATTAAGATTAAAGTGAGGTGAGAAGTATGAGTGATGTATTTTATTGTGATGAGTTTAATGATCATGATTTAGATAATGGTAAAACTCCTTTAAGGGAAAAGCTCAATGAAATCATTAAAGATTTAGAGGAAAATAAATATACAAACCTGGGAGGTATAAAATTAATAAAAGGCGATGGAGATGTTAAATATTTTCGAGCTAAATTAAGTGACAGCGACAGGTTACTATTTACTAGTATATAGCATAATGACAAAGATGCTTTTGTTATTTTAGAAGTAATTCTAAATCACGATTACCAAAAATCTAAATTTTTAACAAACAAAGAAAAAATAAAAACCCAATACATCCTTTTTGCCTTCTTGATCTATACCCAATATGTTATACATGCACTTACTTACACAACAACCGTCTTCTTTCACCTTAAAAAACCATGAATACTATCGGATATATTGATTGTAGTGGACGACTACACCATTCATTGATTATAGGTAGTAATTTATCTGTAATTCCAGATATCTCTGCTGCAGATATTTTATGGTCATAGATTTCTTCTACATATGATGCTATACTTGCATAAGACTTTAAGTTTACTGTAATCCATTGAATTAATGCTATCAACAATTCTTTGATTTGATAGTAATTCTCCACTATAAGCCTTACATATCAGTTGAAGTTTTTCATTATCTAAATCTTCTGAGTTGCCTACTTTATCAAAAGCCATAATCTTATTTCAATTTACTTAGTATTTTAATTTTGCATGTATTAGGAGGAAATAATCAAGCATTATGATAAAAGGCCTAATGAATTTATTAGTTTATTTATGTTTCTTTTCATGTATAAATTTATAGAAAGTTTTATGTAGAAGTTATTTTATGAGCAAAATTATAGAAATCAGAGCGCCAAAAACTCTTGGTGGTGAATCAGTTACGGAAGGTATAGTAAAAATAAAGAAAAATATCGGCGAAGCAGTAAAAGTAGATGACTTGATCTTTGAAATTGAAACTGATAAAACGGCGCTAGAACTAACTGCAGAAGCTTCAGGACAAATAACTGAATTTTTTGTGAAAGAAGATGATGTAATTAGCCCTGATCAATTACTGGCAAAACTTGCTGTAGGAGAAGTAAAAGAAGAAGTGAAAAAAGAAGATAAAGGCGAAAGCCCTGATAAAAAAGATGCCCCTTCAGCTCGTAAAATTATGGAAGAAAATGCAATTAGTGCAGAAAATGTAAAAGGAACTGGCATGGGAGGCAGAATAACTAAAGCGGATGTGATAGACCATATGAGTAAAGCTGAACAACCTCCGGTAAAACAATATGAATCGCCAAAAAGTGTAGTAAGTGGAGAGAGAAGAGAAGAGCGAGTGAAAATGAGCAAAATAAGGCAAGTCATTGCTGCTCGTTTGAAAGCATCGCAAAATACTGCTGCAATACTGACCACGTTCAATGAAATTGACATGAAAAACGTCATGGATCTGAGGGCAAAGTATAAAGAAACTTTTGAAAAGAAATATGGAATAAAACTGGGTTTCATGTCGTTTTTTATAAAGGCAGCAGTGCAAGCACTAAAAGAAATTCGTGAGATTAACGCTGAGATTTCAGGTGATGAAATTGTATATAAAAATTACTATGACATAGGTGTTGCTGTTGGCACTGACAAAGGTCTTGTTGTACCAGTTATTCGTGATGCTGATCAAATGTCATTTGCTGAAATTGAACTAACTTTAGTTGCCCTTGGCAAAAAAGCACGAGAAGGTAAGCTGCAAGTATCGGAAATGGAAGGTGCAACATTTACTATCTCAAACGGTGGCGTATACGGCTCACTCCTTTCCACTCCAATAATCAACCCTCCACAATCTGGAATACTTGGCATGCACTCAATACAAAATAGACCAGTTGCTATAGGTAGCTCAATTGAAATCAGACCGATGATGTATATTGCTCTCTCTTACGATCATAGAATAGTTGACGGTAAAGGAGCAGTGACTTTCCTTGTTAAAATAAAAAATTACATAGAAGATCCAAATAGATTAATTTTGGAAATTTAAATAGGTTAAAAACGATAGGCCAGTTTTTCTGAAGTTTTTAAGGTGGGTGTTACAGCTGTACAAACATTTGTTTATAAAGGTAACTTATACGAAAAATGGTCAGTGCTTACTGTATGAGAACTGTGATTTAGGCCTAAAAAATGCGAGTAGCCCCTTTGGTGTTATCTAAGTAGCTGACACTGGAATTTCAGCTTCTATAATGTCATGCCAGTGTCCGGACACTGGCATCCAGAAAAATTTACAAGCAAACTGAGCTTATGCTAAATTTAATGAAATGAAGGATTCCAGACTCTTGCGTCAATGAACCTCTTTCGAAACTAGAATAAAGTTAAAAAGAGAGTAAAATGGTGGGTTTTGAGTGAGGGAAAAGGTGAAAATAGCAGAAGAGTTAGATGATGAAAAATTTCTCAGGTTAACAGGAGTAAAAAAGGTATAAAATGGTAGAGATTTTACGAGAAGCAAATAAGAAAAAAATGTTAAAGGAGGTAGAGTTGAGTGAAGAGGACATGCTATTTATGAAAGAGAACTTATTAACGACTAAGGATCTAAAGAAAAAATCAGTAGAAACTAGAAAAGAAATTGAGCAGTTAAGAAGTAAGAATGAAATATCAGAAAGAAGAGCAGAAGAAGCAGAAGCAAAAACAAAAGCTCTTAATCTACTATACGATGAAGCAGATGATCAAGACATATCAAGAAAAAGAATAAAACAAAATAAGTAAGTGCAGAAGTTTTTAGAGTGCCAATATACTTTTCTGGTTTTAAATGAAGGTTATACAACAAAATTTAAGAACCTATGTAAAGAGTATAGAGAGTTGAAGAGAGAAATAAAAGAGCCTGACTTTGAAAGATTATCAAAGCTTGTAGATAAGTTTGAGAAGCTAAGCAGAAGTTTTATTGAAGGCGAGAAGAAAGAAAGAGAGAATGTACCAGAATGCAAAGACCAAGAGATTGATAGATTAAAGCTGAGCATAGTAACGAGAGTAGTACAAGCAAGGGATGTAGCAGAGAAAGAAAAGAGGAAAGTAGAAAAAGAAAAAGTAGAGGTAGAAGAGATAGTAAAACAATTGATATAAATCAAAAGAACAAAGAGGGTGCAATTCCTTTATACTATGCTTTAAAAAACTATCACTCAGATATAGCTAATTATCTTATACAGAACAAGGCTGATATTACTCTAAAGATGGAAGTGGTTATAACATCTTGCACTTTGTGTAATAGATAACAAGTGTTGACTTATAGATTTACGACTTGGTTTACTTGTAACCTCTCTTATTTTGACGTGTTTGATAATGCCTTATTGAAAATCCAAGAAAATCAAATCCGGGAGTGTTAAATAAACTATAATGCACCCCATAAACTAGACCAAAAAAAAA
>NZ_JAIUJX010000016.1:14900-17353 GCF_053891855.1 Wolbachia endosymbiont of Protocalliphora sialia | reverse complement strand
TCGGATCACTTTGAAAAAAATGGTCTAGACAAATGGGTGCATTATAGCTTTGCGCTATATGGAAATATGTACGGTATTTACACAAATATTCGAGTGCTATTAATAAATATATTTGGTTTTCCTCCTCTTGCCTTTTTCTTGGCCTCTTCCTCTATTAAAATTTCTATTATTTTTCCAATGTTTTTCTTTTGACTCCTCTTAGTCTTCGAAGCTTCTCTTCATCAAGTTTACTTACCTGCTCAAAATTTATACCTTCCCTAATATTGCTTCTACTACTTGTTTCTTAAGTTATCCAAGAAGTCTATTGTCTGTTCAGATACGAGGTAGCTGCTGCCATTTGAAATATTTTATTCACCTAAAATTACATTCTACCTATTTTAAAAGTAGTTAAACAAACTTTATAGACTGCATACAAAAGACCTAACATCTTTAGCAATGCCTTCATAAATCCTTACTAAATCCTCACTTAGCATTGAAGGGTCTCCACAATCAGAAGCACTACATATTTGCGGATCTAGAGGAACTCTGCCCAAGAGTTTGACTCCCAGCTCTTCAGACATTTTTTTTGCACCACCTTTTCCAAATATGTGTATTTTTAAATTATCTTGAACAAAATAGCTCATATTTTCCACAATGCCGATAATTGGCACGCTGAGCTTTGTGAACATATCATAAATTTTTTGTGCATCGACTAAAGCAAGCTCCTGTGGAGTTGAAACTATTATTGCTCCAGTTAAACTAAAATTCTCCATCAGACTTAAATGTACATCGCCAGTGCCAGGAGGTGTATCAATGATTAAATATTCTATATCAGACCACCTTGTTCCCATTAGCAAATTGTAAAGTGCTTTTGTGATCATAGGTCCACGCCATATTGCTGCGCGATCCTTATCAATAAAATAGCCAATTGAAATAGTATAGAGACTATGTTTCTTTATAGGCATTGCTTTACCACTCTGTATTTCTGGTTTTAATTTCTCAGTGCCCAACATTTTAGGAATCGAAGGACCATATATATCTGCATCAACTAGCGCAACTTTATGTTTTAATTCTGCTAACGAAAGAGCTAGATTTAGTGCAACTGTCGACTTACCCACACCTCCTTTACCAGAAGCAACGACAATTATATTTTTCACTCCTTCGATATGAAGTTTAGCTTTTTGTTGCCTAGTTTGTTTTTGACCAGTAGCAACTACAGTAACCTTTCCTACTCCCGGTATCGCCTTAACAGCTTGCTCACAATTTTTTCTTAATTCTTCATTTGGCTCAGTAACTTCAAGAGCAAAAGCAACATCTTTACCCTTAATAACAATTGAGGATACTACACCAACATTCTTACCACTTTTCTTCTCTATAACCTTTTTTAGGCTCTCTCTTACGATTTCCTCATTAACCTGTGTAAATTTTTTCCAGAACATATGATGAAATTTTTTCTATTGGTGTATACTAACATAGAATAATTAAACTGCACTGACTTTAAAGCGAGGTTACAAGAATATGCTAAATGATAACAACTTAACACCAGCACAACGAAATTTGCATTTTAAGTTGAAAAAGTTAATATCAAATGGTGGGGGAATTAGTAATATCTTGAAAGTAGCCTCAGAGAATGATTTACTAAAAGTTCTTACAATAGGATATAATACACGATTTCCAAGAGGTGGGGAACGCACTTTAACACTACTTAGCCTCGCCATATTCAAATGTAATGACGAATGCGTTAATTCTATTTTAATACATTCTCAAAATAACGGTACACTGCAAGAGATTATTAATACTAAAAATATTATAAACTATCAAAATTGTCTGATGTACAACTTAACATCGCTTGGCTTTGCTATACATCACAATAAGCCAAGATATATTAATGATATTTTAACAAAAGCCCAGGACAGTGGAATACTACAAGATATTCTTGCTGCTAGAAATATTGTACAGTATTTCAATACTAAGGAGTATGCTTTAACACCACTCAGTTTCTCTATATATAAAGGTAATAAAGAATGTATCAGTTCTATTTTAGAAAAAGCTCAAAATAATGATATGCTGCAAGGCGTTTTTATTGCTGAAGATATTGTAACACGGTCTTTAAGTTGTCTTACATACATTTTTACACCGCTTAGCTTTGCTGTAGATCAGAATAATGAAGAATGTTTTAATGCAATTTTAACAATCGCTAAAAATAATGGTATATTGCAAGATATTCTCAACAATCAGACATACATTTTAACATTGCTTGGTCTTGCTATATATAGAAACAGCAGTGAAAATGAATATGTTAATTCTATTTTAATGCAAGCTCAAAATAGTGGTACACTGCAAGAAGTTCTGGTTGCTAAAAATATTGTATATTCTCCGGGTGGTTGGGCGTATAGCTTAACATCACTTGGCTTTGCTATACATGAGGGTAATCATTCACATATTAATTCGATTTTAACTCATGCTAAAAATAG
>NZ_JAIUJX010000016.1:0-14890 GCF_053891855.1 Wolbachia endosymbiont of Protocalliphora sialia | reverse complement strand
ATTAATTCGATTTTAACTCATGCTAAAAATAGTGGTATATTGCAAGATATTCTTGCTAATCACAATGCTGTAATATCTCCAACTCGTCAGACGTACAACTTAACACCACTTGGCTTTGCTATACATAAAGGTAATATTGAATGTATTAATTCTATTATAGTACAAATTAATGATATACCGCAATACATCTATGCTACTTTTCAACCAACTGCAGCGATTAATAAAAGAAATGCTAGGAGTGCATTAGATGATGTATCTATTTCTCCCAAGCGTGTAAGACTGCAAGAAAATAGCAGAACTTTTTGATTATTCCTTATTCTTTGCCCTTCCTTCACGCTTACGTTCATTCGCGCAGACGTATAGTTTTGTGAAATTACCTATATATATAACTCTACAAAAATTCTTTAGCATCACTCTAGTGTATATTGACACATTAGTTTTAATAATTAAACTACACTGACTTTAAAGCGAGGTTACAAAAATATGCTAAATCATCAAAATTTAACACGAAAACAAAAAGATTTGTATTTTCAGCTAAAAAGATCCATATGGAATGGAAGGAGCATCAGTAATATCTTGAAAGCAGCTTCAAGAAATGATTTACTAAAAGTTCTATATCACTGGATATACTACAGGATTTCCAACAGATGGAGGACGCACTTTAACACTGCTTAGCCTAGCTATACATAGAGACAATGATGAATGTGTTAATTCTATTTTAGAACAAGCTCAAAACAATGGTATACTACAAGATATTCTTACTACTGCAAATATTATAAACTATCAAAATGGTTTGATGTACACCTTAACATCGCTTGGCTTTGCCATACATCATAATAAGGGAAGGTATATTAATGTTATTTTAACAAAAGCCCAGGAAAATGGTATATTACAAGATATTCTTGCTTCTAGAAATATTGTACAGTATTTAAGTATTATAGCGTATACTTTAACGCCACTTAACTTTGCTATATATAAAGGCAATAACGAATGTATCAATTCTATTTTAATACGAGTTCAAAATAGTACCATGCTACAAGATGCATTTACTGAAGTAAGTACTGTACTGTTTCCATATGGTAGATATACTTTGAATGCTTGTGAGCTAGCTATAGTTGTTAATGAGAACAATGCTAGTATTAGGACTGCATTAGATAATGTATCTATTTCTTCTAGGTATGTTAGAGAAAATAGCAAAGTTAATTAATTTCTTAAGTAACTCTTTCTTGCAAGTACTACTTTTTTATGTATCTGTTCAGGCAATGGCGTTAACTTAAGAGAATAAATTAGCAAGCTCTCCTAAAGGCATGATGGCGTTTAGGCTTATCTACTTTATTGCGGCTATACAATCTTCACGTTAACTTTAGTGCGTATTTTAAAAAGGGCTTGAAAGTTTTTTGGTGCTAATAAGCACCTGATAAAGTTTCTGTCTCATTACACCAAATAAAACTGAAAAATTTAAACGATACTCAGCAATTTGATCTGGGTTCCAAGGCTCTTGTGCATCACACATATGAAGTATTGCACATGACCAAGTTTGCACAAAATTCTTGTTTCTAAATTTATCCCAGAAAAATTCTCTAATTCTGCTTCTACTTTGAGTCGTTTATAGCACTCCTCTATGTGACACCTTAATAGATAAGCTTTACTGGTATCTTCTTTATTGAAATAAAATAGAAACCAAAGGTCCTATTTTTTACAGTATTTTACTCCTTAACATCTTTTCTTAAGTTGACGCTATTGGGCTTTGTTGCATCGCTATCTACGATGGATAAAAGATAAAAATGTAGAATATCAATAGCTTATTATTCTAGCATTTATAGTAAGGACAGTCAGTAAATATCTAAATTTAAGTAAAGTTATCTAAGTGGGAAAAGTCGCCTCTCCCCACTCGACTTCAGAACCGTACGTGAGACTTTCGCCTCATACGGCTCCTCTATAATTTGGTGCTTGTCATGCACACTTTCTATGTAATTCATCGTGACAATGTCCATGTAACAAGGATAAATTCTTTTTCATATTATTACGTCTGTTTCGGTCAATATGATGTGTTTCTAAGATATCATCATTTTTAAACCAAAGTTGACAATGACCACATTTACCTTGTTGTAACTTCAACAATTTTATTACTCTTGGTAGTTTATCTGGTATCTTCCTTAAACGATTACCCCAATAAACCCAATCGCCATCATATAGAGACTTGGTTCCTTTCACTTTGACATGCCTTTTAATAGCATGATCTCCGTGCTTAATAAGAAGAACTTTGTTATTTGTCATAAATCGCCAATTATCGTTTTTATACTTTTTAAAGTATTTATTTTTAATCCAGTATTTTCCTTTGGTTGGGTGCCTGTAGACTGCCCACTTCCAGATGTTTCTAAACATTACACTGTCAATAAACCTAAAGGTCTTGTTTGACACAACCGAAGAATAATATTTGCTCCACCCTCTAGTAATTGGGTTAAGCTGTCTTATTACTGTTTCTTGTGTTGATCCTCTTAATCCTCTAATCTTATGTTTTATAGTGAGTGTATGCTGTTTTCTGGATTCACGACTTGGTTTGACTAATAATTTATAACCCCTCTTATTATTTTTCGTAGAGTAATGCCTTATTGAGAAACCAAGAAAATTAAATCCTGGCTTTTCTCCATTTTGAGTATGAGAAATCTTTGTTTTTGAAGGTTTCAATTCTAGTCCAATGGTTTTGAGCCATTCTTCAACTATCATTTTTGCCTTCAGAATGATTTCCTTACTCTCATGTATGATGTAAAGTCATCTGCGTAGAAAATTACACTTAATGAGCTTTTTGCTTCTCTACTGCTTGCAACACCACATTTCATCTTCCTATATTGAAGAAGTTCACTCCATAACGTTTCTTTGATATATTGTTCTAATCCATTTAATGCAACACAAGCAAGTAACGGTGAGATCGTCCCTCCTTGAATTGTACCACGTTTTGTGGATTCAAATTTTCTGTTTTCCATTACTCCAGCTCTTAACCATCCTTTTATAATTCTTCTAAAGGTTGGTGTAGTGTTAAGTTTTTCCAACAGAGCATTTTGATTAATATTATCAAAACATCCAGAAATATCAGCATCTAAACAGTACGCTGTTTTCCAATTCAGTGAATTAAATATGGCTTCAATAGCATCATGACATGACCTACCAGGTCTAAAACCATACATGTTCGGTTCAAATCCTACCTCCCACTCTGGCTCTAGTGCCATTTTCATAAGTGTTTCTTTTGCCCTATCTGAGATAGTAAGTATACCAAGAGGGCGATATTCTATTGGTTTTCCAGGTTTTGGAATCCAAACACGTTTTGATGGTTTCGCTTTTTCTCTAACATTTAAAGAATATGCTAATTGCAATCTTTCTTTATGATTAAGATTTGCTTTTCCATCAATACCTGCAGTTTTCTTCCCTCTGTTATCTTGAGTTACTTTTCTGACAGCAAGTAGTTTTGCACTTATTGAATTGAGTAATAATCTTTGAAGTTTATGTACCTTCTTCTTATCATTACATATTGCAGCTTGGTAAATTCGCTTTTGTAGCTTAAATACAAATTTCTCAACTTTACGCCAAGGAATTGTATTCCATTCATACCTAACAAATTGTTGGTCTATAACATATTTACTACTATTCACAACTTTACCCTCCAAATTATAGTGTCCACGTCTGCATATCCCAAATATTACTTTGGGCATTAGCTTCTTGGACAATCCCTCCAATGTAAGTGCTTATGGCTGGCTGCCTACTTACATTCAAATGAATATAAGAGCACCTATATGGTTATCCCGTTTCACGATTTTGTTTCGTGTTAGACTTAGGTTCTTACTTTTTACCGGAAGCTGAGAACATCTATAATCAAAGACATCTAACTTTAATTCCTCGTATGCTTCATACCATTTTGGTCTATGCGTAAAACAACCTTAATTTCGCATATTCAATATAACGACAATTCAATCATAAGTTTCTCTCGTAACCATATCTAACTCTGTTTGCAGGAGTTTGCTATAAGGTTTAGCATTACCTGCTTTTATCTCATGCTTGCATCCTAAAGGTTGCCATTCTTTAAAATGTGAGACATACATTATCCCTGATGTCTAGGGAAGATGGAATCTAACCATCACAAAATCGCAACTTCGGGTCGCACCGATGTTGTATTATCTATCTCAACATCTATTAATTCTCCTTCTTGCATAGCATTTTCGCCAGCTTTCTCTAGTTCTTCTAGTCTCTCATCTATCTGTGGCTGAACTTCTGGCTGTAGCTCATTATAGATTTCACCTATTAGTTTATTCTGCAATAAAGTATCATGAAAATCTGCACCACTTAGCATTAATTTACGCATTATCTTTTTTCGATCAGTCTTATCAAATTTATGAAAATGTGTACCCAATACTACATACTCTGCAATGCTCCATTCCCCATCGTTATATGCATTTATTCTTGCTCCAGAGGCTAGTACTTGGTCTATAGTTTTGTGCAATTCATTTACGTTTTTTGCCTCTACCACTTCACTTTTAAACCAGCTCAACTTTTCGCTTTCGCTTAGAGGTTGTCCGGAAACTAGTAAAAGGCTATAACATCTGAAATTTAAGTAAGGGGTAAAGATGAGAAAAAAGTATCCAACAGACCTAAGCGAAAGGGAATGGGCAAGAATAGAAAAACACTTCAGAGTATCATACAAGAAGGGAGGAAGGCCGCCAAAGTATAGCAAAAGAGAAATATTAGAAGCAGTTTTCTATGTATTGCGTACAGGGTGTCAATGGCGATATTTACCAAATGATTTTCCGCTATGGAAGACTGTGTATGAGCAGTTCAGGCAATGGAAGAAGCAGAGAATTTTTGAGAAAATGAATTATGAAATTACAAAATATAGTAGAAGAAAAATAGAAAGGAATGAGCAGCCGAGTGCCTGTATAGTAGATAGTCAATCTGTAAAGACTACAGAAAAAGGGGGATCAAAGGCTATGATGGAAGTAAAAAAGTAAAGGGTAGAAAAAGGCATATAATTACAGACACTCAGGGTTTTATAATAGGTTGTTATGTAGGCGCTGCTAACGAAAATGATAGAGATGGTATTAAAATAGCATTAAACAATATGAGAACAAAATATACTAAAGTTAAAAAAATGTGGGCTGACATGGGATACCAAGGAAGAAATTTAAAGAATCACATAAAGGAAGAATATGACATAGATATTGAAATTGTTAAAAGGCCTCCATGTAGATTTTGGGTGCACAAAGATACGCCACCTGAGCTACTACCAACAAGAGAACAAGGGTTTAAAGTACAGCCAAGAAGATGGGTTGTAGAAAGGACTTTTGCTTGGATTAATAGGAATAGAAGGCTATCGAAGGAGTATGATTTACTCACAACATCCACTGAGAATTTCATATACCTAGCTATGAGTAGGGTTATGTTAAAGAGGAAATATGCTTGAATTTACTAGTTTCCGGACAACCTCTTATACCAAATCTCATTGCTAACAAGACAAATTAGAAACAGCCCTTTTTGACTATAATTGAAGAGTTTAAGCAAATTCATAATATGTTCTATTTGTCTTTCCAATAACAAAATTAGTTGTAGATAAAATTACGGGTAAGCTCTTCAAGCATCTGAGGGTTTACCCTATTTTTTTATTACAAGCATTGGAATACATTATATATTATAACTTCAACTAGAAGTTGATAGAATATATAAAAAATCATACCACTAATAATTGAATTATGTTCCTATTCCTGCGTTACTGAATCAGTAATCAGAAATTAAGGAATGAAAAATACCTCTAGAAACCTAAACTTTATACTCTCTATTCCTAAAAGTGTTCCTAGAAAGCACCCCTCTAAAGTTGGCCATTATGGCTGATTCTACGTTCCTAAAACCCTTATATTATTATATAATATATATGAGTAATAAATAAAAGTAATAATAAATATAAATAATAGTAAATTACAAACAGTATAAAATGTTAATGAAAGTAAAAAGACTACAAAAATATTACTAAGATATTTAAATTGAATAAAAAAGAACAAATGACTGACAATAGCGTTTTTAAAAGATTCTACGACTTTAAGGTCAATTATCTACCTTGAACTAAAGAACGCTTATAAACCACATTAAAACCGATTAAAAGGCAATTAACACTACATTTTAACTTCGCAAAAGATTCCTACCTAACTTTATCATGTTTTATTTTAGTTATAAAGAAATTTTTTTTAAAGCTGAATTAACTTGAAAGAACATAAAAAACCTAACAAACAGTGGAAGGATAAACATGCTGAGTTTTAAAATCAAAGTCTTTAGTAGATTTAAAAGGCCTAATCATTTTTGTCTTTTTGATGAGCTTTATCGAACCAATTTTAAAATTATTTAAACTTTTTTTGAAAAATTTCCGGAAAAAGTTGTGACTAATCCGGTATAATTATTATAGAGGACTATGAATTTTAGATGCTCCAGAAAGAAGCGGTTAAACAAATGCTTAGAAAAAAATAAAATGACCTTCAATTGCGTTTCAAGACGATTCTGTAATGAATTATACCACCTCTATGCAATAACGCTTGTTGTTTGTAAAGAAATTTCTTACAAGCCTGACAAAAAAATTCACCTTTCTTTATAGGGTTAAAAAAGTTTTATAAAATCTTTAATTCTTTAGTAGAAATCTTATTGGATCAACCTATTTTTCTTCTTTTCACCGAACCATGTCTGAACAAATTTTTCACATGGGGGATGCTTCAAGAAAAAAGGCCAGAATATCAATAGTTTTATTTTTTCATATGGGGGAACGAATTTTTCCCATGCCGTACAAAGTGAGGTTAAAACCCTTCATCCTTATTCCTTTCAATCTTTCATGGAGTGCTATATGCAATCTAAAAATAAATATCCTGGTATTGATCCTTCAATCATTAAACAAATACGAAAACGTGCTAGACAAATTAAATCTTATAAATGCTGTGTTAATTCTGATATTGAAGATATAAAGCAGCAGCTCTTATGTGAAACTTGGTCTGATTTAAGCCAGTATAATGGTGAAGAAAGTGGTAGAAATGCATTTATTCATAGTGTCATAAAAAACCATGCAATAAGCCTTCTACGCAAACAATCCTGTGCTAAACGTGGTAGTAAAGCAGGCGTAGCATTTGTTGATATTACTGACTTGGATGATGTTATTGATGAAAATAGTAATTTTGCAGATAAAGTAGCAGCTAGTGTTGATATAAACGAAGCAATTTCAAAACTACCAAAGCTCTGGCAGGACATTTGTTATCAGCTTGAATCTCATAGTATCTCTGAAATCGCAGAAATACATGGAATATCTAGAACAACCATCTATGACATTAGAGAACAAATACGCGCTAAACTTGCTCATCTCAAAATATATTTATGAAAATTTTTGAACAAATCGTCGTCATTTTGCGATTACATATTATGAAGGGGTAATAAAACTATGACTTTAAAAATAATAAATAGTGAACAAAGAGTAAAAATGGTAACAGGTGTGAAGATAGTAATCTTCGGACCATATGGAATTGGTAAGACCAGTCTGCTTAAAACTTTGAATGAACCGACACTTTGTCTTGATTTTGAAGCTGGGCTACTTGCTGTTCAAGATTGGCAAGGGGATTCTATAAGTATTCGTACCTGGAATCAAGCTCGCGATATTGCCTGCCTAATTGGTGGACCTAATCCTGCATTAAAATCTGATTCAGCATATAGTCAAAGACACTATGAGCATGTATTCAGTAAGTACAAAGATCTAGAATTCTCTAAATATAGCTGTATTTTTATCGACAGTATTACAGTAGCCTCGCGGTTATGTCTTTTATGGGCAAAAATGCAACCAGAAGCTTTCTCTGACAGAAATGGCAAACAAGACATGAGAGCTGCATACGGGTTACTTGCTCAAGAAATGATGGCTTGGCTCAATCAGTTTCAACATATTCCCAATAAAGATATCATTACAGTTGGTACGTTAGGTCAATATTTAGATGACTTCAATCGCCCAACTTGGCTACCACAATGCGAAGGAGCTAAAACTGCCAGTGAAATACCTGGTATTGTTGATGAAGTAATTAGCATGGTAAGCATCAAGAAGGATGATGGTACAGAGGTACGTTCCTTTGTTTGCCATACTATTAATTCTTGGGGATATCCTGCTAAAGATCGTAGTGGTTGCCTTGATATGGTTGAAGAGCCGCATTTAGGTAAATTACTTACAAAAATCAAAACTAAAACCTTTTCTACTTCTACTCAATTTATGCCACACAACTAACTTTTGGAGGTTACATATGTTACAAGACTTTTTAACTACTGGTCAAAAGATTCCCTTTTTCAGTATGAAAGAATATTTGAATGACCAATCACCTATACCGAAAGACATCGTCTCACCAAGAATTTTAACTCAGAGAAGTTTATTGGTTCTAGGTGGCCCTCCTAAAATAGGTAAAAGTGACTTTTTGATCTCTTGGCTTGTCCATATGGCTGCAGGTGTTTCTTTTCTTGGTATGACTCCAAGTAGACCTTTGAAAATCTTCTACATGCAAACTGAAATTGAATACGAATATATGAAGGAACGTTTGCAATGTCTTCAACTTGATCCAGAACTTTTGGCAATAGCTGCTAATAACCTAATAATTACGCCAAAAGTGCATTTATCATTTTGCCATGAAGAAATAAATTACATAAAAGAAATTGCGAAGGAACGCTTTAAGCCTGATATTTTGGCAGTGGACCCTCTGCGCAACATCTTTAGTAGTGAGTATGGCAATGAAAACGATAATAGCGCTATGCTATTCTTTCTGCAAAAAACTCTTGAAAAACTACGTAATGCTATTAACCCAAATGCTGGAATAATATTAACGCATCACACGAAAAAATTATCCAAGAAAATGCTCGAAGAAGATCCATTTCAGGGCTTAAGTGGTGCTGGATCTCTCAGGGGATTTTACACTACTGGCATGGTGATGGTTGCTTATGATGAGGAAAGTACCAGACGTCAAATAGTATTTGAGCTACGCAATGGTGAACGTGTGCCAAATAAACTTATCGATAAGATCAACGGTAGCTGGCAGCTTCTTGATCAATGGAATAACTGAGCTTTTTTTAAAAATCAATTGATATATAGGGGGCAACTTATGCTGCAAGATTTTTTAACTGATTTCAATAATGCGAAACTACAGAGTAGTTTAATACCTAAAGGTACAATAGTCAAGGTAAAAATGGCAATTAAGCCTGGTGGTTACGAAAATTGGTTCACTAAAAGCTATGATACTGGCAGCATCTATTTAAACGCTGAATTTACCGTCATTGAAGGTCCATACGCAAAATGTAAGATTTACAAATAATTGGTATTAAAAGTGGCAAATCAGAAGGTAAAGAAGATACTTGGGGAGAATCTGGACGTTCTATGATTCGCAGTATTTTAGAGTCAGCTCGTAATATTCATACAAATGACACATCAGAAAAAGCAGTTCTTGCGCGAAAAATCAACTCAATTGCAGATTTAAACGGCCTGGAGTTCACAGCAAAAGTAGGCATTGAGGCTAATAATACCTATGGAGATAGGAACAGAATTGCTACGGTCATTACTCCTGAACAAGAGAAAAATTCAGACGCTGATTGGATACCATTCTAAATAAATTGCAACTATTTTTATAGTAAATTAATCGGAGGTTACATGGAGTTTTGCATTACTGAATCAAGACAAGAGATAAAAATGTTATTGGCTCACAATATTAAAGAGTGTCTGTCTTACTTATTGCCTGGTGGTAAATTTGGTTATGGGTTCTATTCTGGAAATATTAATAAAGACCACTTGATGGTAGTGGCAGAAGGTAAGCAAACTGGCACTTGGTATAACTGTGATAAGAAAACTAACGGAGATATTATTGAACTCTGGAGCATAATAACCAATAAAACTGATTTTTCTGAGATTACCAGCCTTATAACCAAGTGGCTTAGTGAGCGTATAATAGCAAAATATAGCTACCTTGATAAAAATAATGAGGCTATAGCTTATGTTTATTTGTATAAAAACAATTATAGACATATATGGAATCTAAGAACCTCTAGGAATGGTCTGAAGCCATTATATAACATTCCCGGTATTATTAAGTCTGATGAAGTGATTATAGTTAAAGGTGAAAACCGTGCTGATAGTTTAATAAAGAGAGGTTTTACAGCAACAACTGCAATAGATGATGATATTGAGAAAACGGATTGGTCTATGCTAACAGATAAGCATATAATAATTTGGCCGGAAAAAGATGAACAATATGTTAAAAAAGTAGCAGTGGAACTAGACAATTTAGGTATGTCCTGTGAGAATCCTGAAAGTTTAGGTATATCATCTGAGAACCGTGAAAGTTTAAGTGTATTATCTGAGAAAAAAGCATTTCCTGCTAGTCATTATCTAAATGATAAATCTCCATCACCAGAGGATATAATTTTACCGAGAATTCTTACTCCTGGAGGACTTTTACTACTTGGAGGAGCTCCAAAGGTTGGCAAGACTGATCTACTGCTTTCTTGGTTAGCACATCTGTCAGCGGGACTACCGTTTTTGAGTATGGTTCCAATTAGACCATTAAAGATCTTTTATCTTCAAACTGATCTTGAATATCCCTACATTAAGGAACGGCTACAACAATTGAAATTTGATGATAAATCTCTAGAATTAATATCAAAAAATTTAATTATTACACCAAAAACAAGCTTACTTTTGAATTCTCAAGGAGTAGAAGAAGTAAAAGATATTATAGCAGAGAGACTAGACGTTAAAACAGTTGATATCATTGCTATAGATACACTACGTGGTGTTTTTGATTTCAATCAATATAAAGGAGAAAATAGTAATAGCTCGATGTTTTGTTTTTTAAAAGATAGAGTTGAAAAATTGAGGTCTATAACAAACCCTAGTTGTGGAATCATTTTAACGCACAATACTAACAAGGTATCGAAAAAGTCATTAGTAGAGGAACCATTTCAAAACTTTAGCGGAGCATCGGCTTTAAGAAGTTTTTATACTTCAGGGATAATGATGATCAAGCCAAACGGAGAACAAAATACTCGTCAATTGATATTTGAACTTAGAAATGGTAAATCTATTTTACCTATGCAGATCGAAAAAGTAAATGACAGTTGGCAAACTGTATCAGAAAAACCAACTGTAAAACAACGTCGAAAAAAAAGTTATGACATCATTTTACGGTTAATTAATGAGAGAGCAGCTAAGGGAAAATTTTATACTAAAAGCCAATTTTGCTATTTATTTGAAGATACATTTGGTTTGAAGAGTTGTCATTCCATTCGTAGATATGTTAACGCATTAGTTGCTTCAGGTTATATTAAATTCTATGAAAAAGAAATACCAGAGCGCGTAAAAGTTATGAAAGTGGCTGAGCATTTAACGAGGAGAGATATTTAATAACACTCATTTTTTAAGAACAATAGTAAAAGGATTAAGCCTGTAGCCATATTCCTTAGTACCTATCCCTGACCATGGCAGAGTTTGAATAATATCGTCTTTTTTGACATTTAAACCTAAAGTTATAGCCAATTTCTCTGCTATAGTTTTTTGCATTCTATTTATTGGTTTGCGAATTTGTTGTTCAACATCGTGAATGTTTTCTAAGCGATTTGCAATTTCTCCAACGTTTAAAGTTTTGTATTGCTCTGGAGAAATTCCACTTTTAAAGTCATGAAAAAATTGATCTAAGAAAACAAAAAATATTCTTCCAGACTTTGACTGTGTTTCGATAACTCCTATACCATTAACACAAATGTCATTGCCTTTAATATGGAGCTGAAAAGTCTTTTCTGCTGGAGTAGACTTAGTCTGTTGCAATGGAATGTAAGAATAGCAATTGAATGCCTGAAAAGAAACATTAGGTAATAATTCTGGTACTCCTTTTTCTACTGTTTGATGCAATACTTCATTTAAACTTTGATCTTCGCAAATTAGATCTGCTATAGGAACAATGTGTAGATTCAGTGGTGGCTTAAGACTCTCCTTATTAAAAGTTATTAAAGCAGTAGGGGTGGTTTTTAACTTATCCACAGCAGAGTATGAGTTATCAGGACAGCATTCGGGAATAATTAAGCTGATAAGGCTTGTGTCAACAATAACATAATAAACTCCGGTTGCTACTTTATTACAAGTAATCTTTAAACTTGCTAATTGCTTTTCAAACCATTCTATAACTTTCAAATGATTAACTTTTACCTCTAAAGAAAAGTAACGCTGTTTTTTATAAGTATCAGGTAAAATATCACGTTCACAGAGGTCACACATTATTGGGTTATCATAATCTTCATCATAATCGCTGACAATTTCTAATCTATTGTTGCAGAAAGGATTTATTACATGAAAATCAAACTCATCTTCATCATTAGCACAGATTATAAAGTAATATTCTCTTAAATTTACAAACCCAAGACTTGACAGGTATTGTGCAACTTCTAAATAATCTCTGCTAGGTGTATCATAAGAGTCACTCCACCGTAGCAGATTAGTAACTATTTGCCTGTAGAAAGTTGGATTTTGCTTTTGACAGAATGGTAAGTCCATAAGTATTGGAAAACATTAACTTAAAATCTTCACGTTCTTTTTTATCAAGTACGTGTTCTGAATAATTGATCGCTATATAGTCTGTATTGGCATGAAAAGATAGAGTAACTTTTTTGTTTCTAAATATCACCTTTATATGTTGAACAAGACTAATATTGTAGATTATACTGCCAATTGAAGGCTCTAACACCTTTAACCACTTTTCTATGGAATTTGTGTTTAATGTAAAATAAGTGCTTGGTTCAGGTGACGTAAACTTTAATTCAATTAATTTGATGTCTTTTATTAATTCATGTACACAGTCAGTCAAGAATGTACGCACTTGGGCAACTTTATTCTGATTACGTAGATTAATAAATGAGCATTCACGTTGAAAATATCGACTGGCAATGCTGTTTGCTATTTCTAAGCCACGTTTGAGGTTTTTAGTACACAAATTTACCTGATTGCTATTTAAAGAGAAGTCAAGAATAATCCAGTCAGGTTTGTAACCGTGTATTACTTGGTTTGAGCTAAGTACCAGGTCTGAATCACTAGCACGACGTATAAATAAGTAAATGCGGTCTTGGTAGTAAAAAAAACCTTTGAACTTACTTTCAAAGTTGTCATTTGCTAGAGAATCATGTTGAGTTAATATCTCTCGCAGTACCTCTTTCGACAAAAAATCTTTAAATGAGCTCTGTCTTTGTCTTGGAGGATTATTTAAAATAAATGATGAAAAACTTCTTTTTTGAACTTTATTAAAAAGAAAGACGTGCTTCAGCAAGTTATGGTCAATAAGAAAGAGAGTAAATAGTATAGATTTTTTATCATATTTTACATCGCCACTCAATATAGGCTTTGCTATCTCAATTATGGCTGAATCAGACTTCAAACGGCTAAAGTAGCTGATTAAATAATAATTAGGTAAATAATCAAGGTTGCTGTCGATAAGGAATTTACGCTTTTGCTGAACTGACCTATAGTCATAATAAGGACTATTATCAAACAAATGCTGTTGATAATTGAAGTGTTGTTTAAGAATAACATTTAATTGCTTATTATTAAGAGAGTTAATCCAACTTTTGCACAAATCAGGATTTTGAAAACTCAATAGTAACTCAGTAGCAGGAACTTCAAGATCATCTTCCCAGAATTCTTGATTGGCAATCATTATCCAAAAGAAAAAATATTATGACAACTGTAGTATATTAAACAGTTGCGTCAATACTACCATAAAAAAATAATAAAAAAAAATTGAACAAATTGAAGAGAAAAAGCGATTATATATAATAGGAGGGTTGAAAACAGATAATGTCAATTCTTACACAATCAGGCAGAGCAGCAATAGCAGCCAGCATAAAAAAGCAATCTATCCATCTTGCTTGGGGAAGTGGTGATGGAAGCTCTGGAAGTAGCCATAAAGTAGAAAAAACTTTCGTTAAGGGTGAAATAAAACTTGATCATCAACCTGTTAAAGATGTGAAGGTTGTTACAGGACAAATAATGCATCAGCCAAGTGTTGACTATACAGTTGATAGCAGTACTGGTGTAATTAAACGTACGGAAAATAGCTCTATTCCAGTAAGTGATAAAGTTACCATAGAGTACATTCAAAGCACACCACCTGAACCTATAAATTCTATAAAGCTCTTGAATGAACTTGGCAGACGTACTGCAGATGAAGTGCTATTCTGCACAGGTGATGAAAACGGCGAACTTATAACTCCTTCTGGAAGGTTTAGGCCTTCTGATGTACCAACCAATAATCTTTTTCTCAAATTCACTTTCGATTTCACGGATGCAGCAAATCGAGTGATCAGAGAGCTAGGGGTTATGGTTGGTACTAAAGTAAAAAAAGAATTACCTGAAGGACAGAGATATTTTGAACCTCAAGATATAGAAGACCATGGGATTTTATTGGTTTTGGAACATACCGTACCACTTATCAGAACATCTGCAACTCGGGAAACTTTTTCATTTGTTGTAACTTTTTGAAACAAAATGACTTTAAACGCCTATTATAACCGTTTTAATCCTGACAAAGAATACGAAAAAAGCTTGTTCCTGGCAGGAAGAGGTTTACAGTCTGCAGAATTAAATGAAACTCAGGAGTATGCTCTTTCTAAGCTTAAAGGCATAGGAGATGCAATATTTCGTGGTGGTGATGTTGTAACAGGAAGTAATTGTATTATAGATAGAGAAACTGGTAAAGTTACGCTTGAAGGAGGAAAAATCTATCTGCGTGGAGCAGTTAGAAAAGTCGAAAAAGAAGAGTTTGTTATTCCACTGAGTACCACAGTTTATAATGCACCCATTTGTCTAGACCATTTTTTT
>NZ_JAIUJX010000015.1:0-18202 GCF_053891855.1 Wolbachia endosymbiont of Protocalliphora sialia | reverse complement strand
TCGGATCACTTTGAAAAAAATGGTCTAGACAAATGGGTGCATTATACCCCTAATATTACCAACATAGAACTTACCGCCGTGGAAAGTACCATTTGGTAATAAGTAGGATAAAGATGATTCTATTCTTGAGAGTAGTTCTGCTTTTACTTCTGCTGCTCTTTCAAATAAAGCTTGCTTGTCATGCATATTGTTTTCTCCTGTTAAAATAAGCTATGTTTATTGACAAAATGTCTCTGCTACATAGCTCATGATGATGTTCTTAAAGGCTGGTAATTTAAAATACAGTCATAAATGGGTAGAGAGATGTCTCGGTACCTTTTACTATAGTAATACCGGATTTCTCATAGGTTTTTCCGGAAAAGTAGGGAAATTTTTTTTCTAACAGCAAATATATGTTTATGAAAGTACATGTGTTCCCTTACTATATATTCACCAAAATTTTAAAAACTGTTCAGTATTTCTGAAAGAACTGTAGATAGGTTTTTTGTCCAACAAATTTATATACACGCAAATTCGTCCGAAATTTTAAGGAGTCAGGTTTGAGATTACGATGATTTTAGGCAGTTTAGGTCAGTTTAGATTATAAAATGAAATCTCATTAAGCTGAGAAGTAGTCTACTGTAGGGGAGTTTAACATAATTCAAGGTTACAAGTCAAGCAAACTACTATAATATCATAAAAGGCTGCTCCTTGGCTGATTTTGAGTGTTTCTTAGTTTAGAGAAAAAACCTATTATTATAAATAATAAAAATAAGGTATATAATAATACCCTATTTATATTTTATATTTTTCACTTCTATTTATTTTTTAATTTTGTAGATAGCTTTCTAAAAAAAGGAGGTGAAAATTGGAGATAGAAAACGTTAAATTCTTTTTAAAAAATTTTCTTTACAAGGCATGAAAACCGCGTTAAACTTACATGTAAGTTTCTTTTGTGATAATAAGATTACTTAAAATACCTTTTAGTTGAGTTTAGGGTTGTTTTATAAGCGATCTTTAATCAGTGGGGTATATACTTAAAAATTGTAGCTAGCTTTAAAACGTAGATTTTAGCCTTTCTTCCTTTAGTCGTTAAATTTCTATTCTGTTTATAGTATAAATACCCTTGAAATTACAGTGTATTCCGTTCAAAATTTTAGCCAATTTATTGAGTATTCCGGAAAAAGAGGATAACTGATCATGATTTGTTTGTTCTTTAGGCATAGGTATCTAAAATTACAGAAATGAATCATTTTTTCTACATCTAAAGTTTATGTACCGCTTAAAATGGAGACAAAGATCTAAATTTATTTATTTACGTCTCCAATTTTATCGCGTATAATGGAGACAAAGATTTATATTTCGTATTTTATGTCTCCATTGTTTATTGGTAGAAAAACTGAGTTAAAGCAATTACTGGAGCTTACAGAAAAAAATACTGCATCTTTTGTAGTAGTCAAAGGAAGGCGTCGTATAGGAAAAAGTCGTTTAATTCAAGAGTTTGGTAAACATTTCGAGCAATATTACTCCTTTATAGGTTTGCCACCAGAAAAGCATACTACAATGTCCTACCAACTTAATGAATTTTCTAGACAAGTTGCTAGACAATTTAATACATCTTTTGCTAGGTATGATGACTGGAGCGATTTACTATGGGCAGTTGGTGAACGTCTGCTATCAGGAAAAACGTTATTGCTGTTTGATGAAATTTCTTGGATGGGCTCAAAAGATCCAACCTTTTTAGGAAAAATAAAGAATTTTTGGGATACGCAGCTAAAAAATAATAACAAGCTAATTTTCGTTGTTTGTGGATCAGCTTCATCATGGATCGAGAAAAATATACTTAGTAGTACTGGTTTCGTAGGGAGAATATCGTTAACTTTAACACTCGGAGAATTATCGCTTTCTGATTGCAACGAATTTTGGCCAAAAAATATTTCAGCATATGAAAAGTTCAAGGTGCTTGCAGTAACTGGCGGAATTCCAAAGTATTTAGAAGAGGTAAATTTTAAGCATAGCGCTGAAGAAAATATTAAAAGGCTTTGTTTTACAAAAGGTGGGTTTTTAGTTGAAGAATTTAATCAAATATTCTCAGATTTATTCATGCGAAAAACGGCTTTTTATAAGCAAATAGTCAGAGCTCTTTCTACTGGAGCTAAAGAACAAGAAGAAATTTGTGCTACTTTAAATATCGTAAGACATGGACGCATTTCTGAGTATCTACATGAGCTTGAGCTTGCTGGTTTTATTGCAAAAGATCATACTTGGAGTATAAAAACTGGTACTGATTCACGACTCAGGAGATACAGACTTCAAGATAATTATTTAAGGTTTTATCTAAAATATATCGAAAAAGATCTAGGGAAAATTAGTCGTGACACCTATTCTATAGGGTTCTTACCAGAGTGGTATACAATTATTGGGCTTCAATTTGAAAATTTGGTGCTGAACAATAGAAAGAGCATACATAATATCTTAGGGATTGATGGAATAATAAGCGAGAATCCATTTTTTCAGAAGAGAACGCGTAATAATGCAGGTTGTCAAATTGATTATATGATTCAAACGAAGTTTAACACTCTCTACATTTGCGAAATCAAATTTTCAAAAAGTAAAATTGGCCATTCGATAATACAGGAGGTACAAAAGAAAATAGATACACTAAATCGTCCAAAAGGCTTTTCATGTCGTCCAGTCCTTATCCACGTCAATGATGTAAGTGATGATGTTATAGATAGTGGTTACTTTTCACATATAATTGATTTTGGAGAATTATTAAATTATAAGTAATGTTTCCTGCTCTATCTGACTCAAAAAAACAGTAGTTTCTACAGTTATTCTTAAGTTTATAGAGTTTGCTAACATTAGTATCTTTAAAACATTTTAGAGGGTTATTATAGCGTTATCGGTGATCTAAATAATGGGCTGTTTTTATCAAAAGCTCATGTAATCTTTTCTAAACTTAAATAAACAGTTATTTCCAAAATGGAAACAACTCAAATAGTAAATTAGGGTAGGATTTTGAAGCTGTAAAGAAAAAAGGGGGTTCACCTCGAGATGATAATGAGGGGGATGCTTTGGCATTAATGTTCTATATTAGTAAAGATATTAATAAGACAAAAAACCCATAAAAAGTGGGTCCTTTCGTCCATACTAGCGGATTTGGTGGTGCTGACCCCAGGCCTTCTTTAGCGTCAGACATATTTTAAATATTAACTTTTTAATTATTAAGAATTTAAATTATATGAATTTAGCAATCCACTATTATCCTACTCGAAATCTGGTCGAATATGAACGTAACCCACGTAAAAATGATGACGTAGTAAACAGAATGTGTGCTTCAATCAGGGAATTCGGCTTCGTATTCCAATAGTTGCAAAAAGCGATGGATGGTACTGTGGTTGATGGCCATTTAAGACTTAAAGCAGCAAGAAAACTTGGTATGGAGAGTATTCCAGTTGTTTTAAGTGATAATTTAAATGAACCACAAACTAAAGCTTTTCGACTGCTTGCCAATCAATCAGCTAACTGGGCAAAGTGGGATGATGATCTTTTGAGAGTGGAAATTCAAGAATTAGAAGATTTGCAGTTTGACCTAAAAATGACAGAATTTGAATTGGAAAAGGTTCAAAACTTTCTTGATGATTTAGATAGAGAAGAAGAAGATTTTTCTGACTTGATTGATGATGAAAAAAGGGTAGAAATAACAAAACCAGGGGATTTATGGATTTTAGGTGATCATCGAATCTATTGTGGTGATAGCTCTGTAGTTGCACTCATAGCTGCAATAATAATGAGTAATTTAATTCAGAAGTATATAGAAGAAGCGCTTGAAAAGAAAATGTTTATTGAACTCGAAAGTGAGAAAACAAGTAGTCTTAATTTAAGTGATGTGGAAATATCATCTAATGATGGTGAAGAGCTAGCAATATGATATACGCCACATCTTTTTCTGAAGGTTTAAAACCAGACCCAGAGCTTAAAGTATCAGAGTGGGCAAATGAGTATCGAGTTCTAGCAGCAACTGCAGCATCAGAGCCAGGAAAATGGAGAACGGAAAGAACTCCTTATTTAAAAGAAATCATGGATTCACTTTCTCCGTCCTCACCAGCAGAAAAAGTAGTATTCATGAAAGGAGCGCAGATTGGGGGAACAGAAGCTGGTAATAACTGGATTGGCTATATCATCGATCAGACACCAGGTCCAATGCTAGTAGTACAGCCAACAGTTGAAATGGGAAAACGTTGGTCAAAAGGAAGATTTGCGCCACTGATTGAAAGTACACCATGTTTAAAAAGTAAAGTAAAAGACCCAAGATCAAGAGATTCAGGGAACACTGTACAAAGTAAGGAATTTCCAGGTGGAATAGTAGTAATAACTGGAGCAAATAGCAGTGTAGGCCTCTATGAATCACACAAATTAAATGGGAGTGTTAAATAAACTGTGTCAAACCGAAAAAAAAGTAATAAGTTGATATAAAAAAATGGAGGTTTGACAATGAGTCAGAAAGTAGTAAACAGAACTACCGGTTTGGTAGATTATAAAGAATTAGAAACAAATATCCTGTCGTCTATACGAGAAGGAAGACCGTTGACAGGAAGAGATGGAGCATTAACACCGTTTATAAAAAAGTTGCTGGAGGTAAGCTTGGAAGGTGAAATAGAAAACCACTTATCGGCTGAAAGCGAAGAGAATAATCGAAGAAATGGGAGGAATGCAAAGACTTTACGTACAAGCGCAGGGTCATTTGAGCTTTTGACGCCAAGAGATAGGGAAGGAAGTTTCGAACCACAAATAGTCAAAAAAAGGCAAACAAACTTACATCCAGAGCTTGAAACGAAGATTTTGAGCACATTTGCCAGTGGTATGGGCTATAGAGATATAGTGTCACATGTTGAGGAAATTTATGATCACAAAATATCGGCGGCAGAGATATCAAGTATTACTGACAAATTGCTACCAGTAATCAACGAATGGCGTAGTCGCCCGCTGCAGTCTGTATATCCGATAGTTTTCATGGATGGCATGTTTTTTAAAGTCAAAGAGGACGGGCATTGCGTAAGTAAATGCATGTATAACATATTAGGCATAGATCAAAATGGCAAAAAAGAAGTATTAGGTTTTTATTTGGCTGAAAGTGAAGGAGCTAACTTCTGGTTGGGAGTGCTAAATGACCTCAAAGAAAGAGGAGTAGAGATATCCTTATTGCCTGCGTTGATGGGCTAAAAAGCTTTTCTGCAGCTATAAACAGTGTCTTTCCTAATGCGGAAGTGCAGATGTGTATAGTGCATCAGATACGCAACTCACTGAAGTATGTGGCCGGTAAAGATGCGAAGAGTTTTTTGAGCGATTTAAAGAAGGTATATCAAGCTTCAAGCAAGGAAATTGCCGAGAATTATCTGTTAGAATTGGATGAAAAATGGGGCACAAAGTACCCTATGGTTATAAAATCTTGGCAGAATAATTGGGAAAACTTGTCTGGTTATTTTAAGTATTCTGGTCCAGTTAGGAGGATAATCTACACCACCAATCCCATAGAGGGGCTACATAGGCAAATTAGGAAATTCACTAAGACCAAAGGCTCATTTACCAGCATAAATGCCTTGTATAAGCAGGTATATTGTGCTATAAAGAAGGCAGAGGAAAAGTGCTGTACATGATTGGGCATTAACTATCTCTCAACTTGATGTTTTCTTTCCTGGCAGATTGAAAATTGAGTTGAACTAAAAATGCGGTTTGACACAGTTTATTTAACACTCCCGAGAAAACTGCTATCACAGCTGCAGATCTTCTCAATATACCATTTTTTGATGAACAGAAAGTTCCATTGCTACGCATTTTAACTGATAGGGGTACAGAGTATTGTGGCAAACCAGGGAATCATGCATATTTGGGAGTAGAAAATATTGATCATTCTAGAACCAAAGCTTATTCTCCACAGACTAATGGTATATGTGAAAGGTTTCATAGAACTATGCAAGATGAATGTTACAATATTATCTTCAGGAAAAAGATTTATAGTACTTTGGAGGAGCTTCAGTTAGATTGGCTGCATTCTTACAACAGAACTAGACCTCATTCCGGTAAGTACTGCTATGCAGACCTTTTTTGATAGTATGCATATTGCTTACCAAAAAAATATTGATAACATTAAAATAGATTCTGATATCGGTTTTGACTTCGTCGATTCTTCTGTCAGTTAATTCATGCCTGTCAGATCAAGTCTAAACTATTACAAAAAATGTTGTCATTCGAGTAGCTGACACTGGACTCCAATGTCAATTACTCGGATAACAAAAAAACACAGGCTTCACATGCATCTGCAGTACTGTATTAGTCTACTATCTTCATTCCCACAACATTATACCCTGAATCAACATGTAAAATTTCTCCAGTTGTACCACTACTCAGGTCGCTTAATAAGTATAGTGCTGCCTTGCCAACATCTTCTATTGTAACATTGCGTCTAAGTGGAGAATTACTTCTATTCCATTCCGATATGGAGTGAAAGTCACTTATTCCAGAAGATGCCAAAGTTCTGATTGGACCAGCAGAAATTGCATTTACTCTGACGTTCTGTGGTCCGAGATCACATGCTATATATTTTACACTTGCTTCAAGTGCTGCTTTACATAAACCCATCACATTATAATTTGGCATAACTTTTTCAGCACCATAGTAAGATAAAGTAAGTAAACTACCGCCATTTAACATCATTTTTTCCGCTCTTTGCGCTAAAGCAGTAAAAGAATAGCACGATATATGCATTGCATTAATAAAGTTGTTTAGTGAAGTATTGACATATTTACCATTTAGCTCATTTTTATCGGAGAATGCTATTGCATGTACCAAAAAGTCAAGAGTATTCCATTCTTTCTTTATTTCCTCAAAAGCATTATCTATGGTTTCCTCATTTGAAACATCACAGTGTAATGTTAACTCCACATTTAATTCATTTGCTATTGGTAATAATTTTTCTTTTATTGTTTCATTTTGATAAGTGATTGCAAGCTCAGCTCCATGTTCTGAGAGGGTCTTTGCTATACCATATGCTATTGACCTCTTATTTATTATTCCGGTTATTAACCCTTTTTTGCCCTGCAATATCATAGAATTATTTGCCTTTTTTATAATTTGAAATATTAACTAGGCAAAGTCAATTATGTTTTAACTGTAGCTAACGTATAAAAATTACTTCCGCATATTTCCAACCTCATTATAATTACAATTAGAGATATTTTAAGAGCTCAAAATCTATCTTTAGTCTGCAGACTTTTTTTTTATTAAACAATCAAATTCATCAAAAAATGTAGTGTATCTTCTTCAGTGTACGTGGGTGCACACACATACTTATCTGTAATAGTTTAGACTTGATCTGACAGATTAACAAAGTAAGATAAAAATATAAATAAATTTTAAAGGAGTGTCAGATATGAGTAAAACACAAGAAAAAATACTAAAACCAAAGTTGGGGTTGCTAGAACTTGCAAAGCAATTAGGAAATGTATCACAGGCGTGTAAAGTAATGAAGGGATACATTTTACCGCTTCAAAGAGCTGTATGAAACAGGAGGGATTATACGAGATAAACAAAAGCAAACCATTACTTGCCAATAGAGTACCAAAGGATACAGAAGAAGCAGTAGTTAGTAGAGTTTCCAGCATATGGACAAGAAAGAGCAGCTAATGAATTAAAGAAAAAAGGAATTCTAATATCTGCTAGTGGGATAAGGTCAATATGGCAAACTCGAAAATTTTAAAAAGAGATTGAAAGCCCTGGAAGCAAAGGTGGTCCAAGACGGTATAATTTTAACAGAGGAGCAAGTTGCTGCTTTAGAAAAAACTAAGGAACAAAAAGAAGCCAATGGCGAAATTGAGACACAACACCCTGGATACTTAGGTAGTCAAGATACCTATTATGTAGGCAATATCAAAGGTATTGTATCAACAAACTTTTATTGACACCTACTCTAGAGTGGCTTTCGCTAAGCTTTATACGGAGAAAACTGCTATCACAGCTGCAGATCTTCTCAATATACCATTTTTTGATGAACAGAAAGTTCCATTGCTACGCATTTTAACTGATAGGGGTACAGAGTATTGTGGCAAACCAGAGAATCACGCTTATCAGTTATACTTAGGAATCGAAAATATTGATCATTCAAGAACTAAGGCCAATTCCCCACAAACTAATGGCATATGTGAAAGATTCCACAAAACTATGCAAGATGAGTGTTACAATATTATTTTTCGCAAGAAAATCTACAATTCTTTAGAAGATCTTCAGATAGATGTCGATCATTGGTTGCGTTCTTACAATGAGAGCAGACCTCACTCAGGTAAATACTGTTATGGCAAAACACCTATGCAGACTTTTCTTGATAGCAAACACATTGCTTCTCAGAAAAATATTAGTAACATTACACAAGAGACTGATATTAGTTTTAACTACCTCAGTTCTTCTGTCAGTTAATTCATTACTGTCAGATTAGGTTGTGTCTAGTACAAATTATTAAACCTTCCGTAGTTCTTTAATCTCACTTATGGAAAGACCTGTAAACTTGACAATAGTATCAATATCAACGTTATTAGCTAGCATCGCTTTTGCTACTTCAATTTTACCTTCAATTTTACCTTCCTCTCTAGCGTCATCAAGTTTTTGAGCGAGGATGGCTTCTCCTTTACGTAGATCCATTATTCTCTCTTCATAAGCTACTAAATCTTTTTCATTCCAGCGAAACCTATCTAATTCATCATATGCTAGCTTTATTATTGGCGATTCCTTTGCTATTTTCTTTAAATCTTCATCTGTAGTTTCTTCTGCGTATTTAAAAAAGAAACACCACCTTTCTATTGTGCTTTCTAACAGCTCTACTTTATTTTTTGCAAATTTAGGTAATTCAATAAAGATAAATTGCAGATCTTTTAAGTAGTGTCCATTGGTTTTTATATCTCGTATATTATGAGTAGAAATATAATCAACTTCTTCAGAGAGTAAGTTACAATTAGAAATAGCAATAAAGAAGACTTTCTTTAAATCAATGTAATTTCCAGATTTATCTAATTGCCTTGAATAAGCCTTAGCAGCGTATAGTTGAGCACGTTTTTCAAAGCCTTTATCACGAGCAAGCTGCATTTCGATGACAAATCTATTACCAATAGAATCTTTACAAAGGACATCAACAATACTTTGTTTATCAGAGGCAATCTCAGGGTCCATGATAGTGCTTAAGAATTCAATTTCTTTTATTTCATTACTTCCAGAAAATCCTAAGATGTCGTTCAAAAAGTGGATAAGAATATTTTTATTTTTTTCCGTTCCAAAGATTTTTTTGAAACATAAATCATTGCGAGGATCAAGAAATTTAGAAATGGCCATAATATTCAGAGCTAAAGATCAATAATTATACACTATTCTACACAAATATTCAATCTTTTTACGTCTGAAACCTTGTTTATTAAGCTTCAAATGTAAAAAGTGACTTTTATGGAGTGGCGTGTCAGATAAACAAATTCAAAAGAGTCTCTTCTTAATTTCTCTGCCACTCCATTTCATTTAAGCGTAAGCCTCTAAACAATAACCTCTTTATTAGCTACAACTTTTGCATCACTGCTTTCAAGTGCACTTGAGGGTTTACTAGCACAATATGTAACTACAGCTGCTATCAGGCAATAACCTGCTATTATTCCTGTTGTTAATAAACTAGCTTGGAAAACAAAATGTGCAATTAGTGCAGCAGGTATCGCAATCGTTGCTAATGTTATGGCTATAATAGTCCTTTGCGTACTTTGTGTTATAGTAGTATTTCTATTACCTGAGTTATTAAGCTGTCTTTTATTAGTTTTAGTATCATTTTGTTCAGTTTCTTCGTTGATTACTGGAGGTGATGTTATTAATGCTGGTGAATTGTGATAATTACTGTTACCACTTTCTGGTAGATAAAGATTTTCAGTACCAGATGCCAATAGTAGGGTATCATCTTTGTTATCTGAATTAGTAAGCTGCTTGTTATTGTCCTGAATGCTGTTTTTTTGTTCTAAAGTTGGTGTTTTAACATTTTCACCTGTAACAACTACATTATTAAAGTTGCTATTGAATGCTGAAGGTAGAACTTCTGGCTGTGGACCTTGTTGATTACCTTTAACTTCTAAGTTATCCTCGCCATTTTCTACGGTTACTACAAGTTTTTCCTCAACATATTTAGTTGTATGCACATTGCTGACATCTGAAACTGAATTTTTTGGTTGTAATACTTGCTGAACATTTTTAAAAATCGTGCGTTTTTTTGGATTTGGTAGTCTTACTTTTCTGTCTAAAGGCGAGCTTTCTTCTGCTATCCCTACTTGATTAGGTAAAGCAACATTTTTTACTACTGGAGTAGTATTAACTTTCTTGCTAGGAGTTTGTATCCCAGAATTTCTTATATTGTCTTGCAATAATTTTGCTCTATCATTTAATTCTTGTATCTTAGGAATTAATATATCAACTTCTTGGTTGACAATTATACCCTTCAATAATTCTAATTCTAGTTTGTGTTGCTTCAGTTCCTCAGCGTATACATTACCATAACCTTCCATTGACTTTATTGTTCCCTCTAACTTCACCGCAATAGGAACGAATAATGTGCTAGCATGCTGAATTTGATATTCATTAAATTGATTAAGTACTGTTGTGACCTGATCTAGTCTTTTCAATATACTATCTATAGCCTTCTCATTATTAATCTCATTATTGAGATGATTATATTCTTTTTCAATATCATTTATTACTTTAGAGTATCTCGATAAACACAGCGTACATGCAGACACAAACTGTTTATAAGATTTCTTACCTGATTATCGTTTATATTCATAAATCGCAGGTGTAATGTCATCAACAAATGTATTATCTAAATCAGGCATAAAAAATAACCCCCTATTTCTTTCAATGGAACAAAAACTTATTCTAATATAAATTTTTTTGAGGCTGGAAGTCAAATGATAGAAACATCAGACTATTCTGTGCAAGTAGATTGAAAGACAATTTTTAGTAAAAATATTCCCTTTTCTAGCATCAAGTAAAATTCACTTATTTACTTTTCCTAAAATCGCAAAAAGGTACGTACCTTAGTGAGAACAATTTAAATAAAAGCAACGTTGTAAAAATAAAAGCGCAAAATTGTTGCAACAAAGTTAGGCAAACTAGTTCATATATAAATTTAGCAAAAAGCAGCTAATATAGCTAGTTTCAGCGAATAGCAAAATCACTATAATAAAAAGTTCGAACGTATCACTTGGTAGACCAATACATCCCAAAACGAACACTTCTCACGTTTCTTGGTTTTGAGTGCTGAAAATGGCTATCTTGCTTGAGATCTTAATAATATATTTTGCTAAATTAATAGCATTTTACTTGCGGAAGAATTAATAAGCGTATGACAAAAACAGAATATAAAATAAATAAAAGGTAATATAGTGAGTCTGCTAAAGCCTTTTGCCAAAATCACTTTAGGTTAGAAAATTTTTCTGAAATAGTGATTGATAAGTTTTAAAGACAGAGTAATATACCTAGAGTTATAATAGAGGCTAGTTCATTGTGGTACGTGAGGGGGTTAAGAATCAAAATATTTTTTCATTTATTTGCAAAGAGGGGTAATTATGGACCGTAGAGATATTTCAGAAGTTTTATTTTCATCTATTAAAGAGAACGATTCTTATAGGGCATCTAAGCTTCTTCAAATTGAACGTTGGTGCTATGCGCATTGGAAGATACATGCAGGGTATGGTGAAATAAGAAATAATTTTCTTGCGCAAGTGCTATCTAATGAAGATTGCTGGGAGAAAGTTAATAATTTACATCAAGTAAAGCTTAATAGACAAATGGTAGGTAAAAAATTAATCGCGCCGAGTTCAGATAGTAAACCCAATCCATTTGGCACTGATAGATACAAAATTGCATGTGATTGTTGTTTGGAGGATGAAATAAGAGCTATATTTGAGGAAAGAAAAGAAGAATTGTCTGCTCAAGGTAATGATAGCTTGCTGGAGTATCATCACTTAGTTAGGTGTTATGGAGAAGGTCCTATAGCACAGTTTTGGTCACATTTCATTAGTGGGTATCTTGATAAATTGGATTTGAGGGGTCGTCATCTATATGAGTATGGGCTTGACTGTGCAGTAGGTTGGCGAAAAGTAGAAGCAGTGGAATTCTTCTGGAATAAAATAAAATCATTACCTGAGAATGAAATGAGTGCACAGAAAAAGGATGAGATCTTCATGAAAAATGTAATATATGCAGCAAAGAGCCATTGTAATAGTTATCCTGAAATATTTGAATTTTTCTTTGATCAATTAACTTCTGATAGATATCCGGAACTCTTAAAAAGAGATTTTGCTCAAGATAATTATTACGATACTTTATTTACCCTTAAGGACAGATGTTCCTTTGATAAACTAAGAGTGCTGTTTGATTGCTTACACCCGAGTGATATTTTGGAACGTCATTTTTATAGTCTATTAAGAAACATGAATATACAAAGTTGTCAAGAATATTATGCAAAAGCAGGTATTGAGCTTTTTACGCATATGTGGACAAAGGAAGGTTTCGATAGCCATAGGGCTTTTACATTGCAAGAAGAATTAGTAGAGAATTGCGGATTTATACTATATCCTTTAGTAAGTAAGGGTTATATGGAGCCAGTATGGGAAATATTAGATAAAGCTAATCCTAATCAAATCAAAGAATTTATGGATTCTAAAAAAGATCATATATGTTCTATATTATTAGGGAATGGAGATAGCAATTCATTAAATAGGTTTTTATCCTATGGTAAGTCTGCTGATGAAGAACGTAATCCAAAAAATATACCTGGCCCAAGTGGTGACCTAACTGAAGTAGAAGTTAGAAAAACACATGCCAGTATGGGTAAATAAAAAAAGTTATATATTAACAGGGGGTTTTATGCCGAACGAAGAAAGACCACAGGATTTTGAATTAATAGAGTTATTAATTAGAGAAACAAGAACTGCTCCAAGTACTTCAACTCAGCAAGGAAGTGATTTTGAATCTTTCAAAGTAAGGTTTCAGTCGTATATTGATCAGATTCCATCATATTTACATTCAGTAGGTAAAGAAGGATTTTTTCCTCATTTCTTCTTAGGAAGCTTTTCCACCTTGATAGATACAAAAATTGCAGTAAAATTAGATATTGAGAAAATATATTTTAGTTTTGATGGTGCAAAGACTCTAAAAGTTGCTGTTATAAAGGAAGGAGAAATCAAAAGCCCAGAAGATGCTATTGATAAAGTAAAGCTCTTTGTTATTGCAGAGTCTAGTAGCACAAAGAAAAAGTTTAGCTACAGTGAGTTAGATAAGATATTAGGCAATATCAAAGTCAACAGGAACAACTTGTTGAGGATGGCTAGAGATCAAGATAAGCTTGGTGTAAAATTGGTAGAAATTATTAAAAAGAAGGATCACAAAGAGGAACTATCAGGAATATTTGTTGAGGTAAAAAGTGACAAATTAGACAAGGATACTTCTACAACACATGAGTTTGAAGAAATAAAAAAAGGATTATGGAGTAATCCAGAAAGTGATATAGTTCAGCTTAGTAGTTCAAAAAAAGATGAAGTAAAAGATATTCTTGGAAATATTCTGGGAAAAGTTAGTAAAATTCATTCTGGTTATAGAGGAGAGTTTAAAGAAGAAAGACTCGTTATTCGTGGAGGTTCCCTTGTCTATGTTAAAGAAGCAAGAGAAGCAGCACATCATGGGTTTTTAGCAGGAGCTTTAGTGAATTTCCGCTATAGACATAATCTCAGGGTTTACTTGGAGCAGTTTGCAGGAAGAGGTTATGCTGATATTGTTCTAGTGCCTCGTGGTAAGGATAGGTCATTAAATGCTATCCTATTATTATAGAGATGAAGGCTGCTACTAAAGCAGAGCTAAAAGAAGGTAAAATAGGGGAAAAGAGTGGAACTACACCAGCTGCTACTTTAAAACAAGCTGAGGATTACACGAAAGGTTTTCAACCAAATGTAATGAGAGTTTTAACTACTGCAAATGACATGCTATGCGTTGGTGTAAACCTTGATCATACATCTCCTATTTCTGATATCGTTGCTAAATCACGTGATCAAGAAATCACCCCTCTTTTTAATGATATAATGGAATCTATTGATAAGCAAAATAATCGTGAGATTACACAAGGACAATTAAAAACGCAGATTGAAGAGAATATAGAGCGTATCTATCACACATTTCCTGGTACAGGAGAGAAGGGAGATAATCATTATTTTAGTAGGTTTTTGTTAGGGCAGTCCCTGTTATTAAGTGAAGTTCGAGCTTTAGGAAGCAGTTTTAGAAAGCACGTTTTTATTTATGGAGAAAATATACCTACAGAAGCTCAACCTGAACCTAAATCTCAACGTCTTAAAGATCAGAAAAGTAAGGGACAAGATGCTGCACAGATATCTAGGTTAGACCAAGGCCATGGAGTTGTGACAATGGTATTTATTCCAAGCAATGATCAAAAATCAGTTTATGTAATGAATATTGTTGAAACAGATGGAAGAGATAATGTGATGAGAAAGGGAATTCCTCTTGATCAGCTTCAGCAAGAAATAGGAGAAAGAAAAATAGTTGAACTAAATCTTAATTTTAACATTAAGAAAAAATCGAAATTTGAAGAGTATTTTAGCGTGGAGGTGGGCGAATCCGTTTCCCTAGAGCAGTATAATAGAAGAGAAACTAATAAATTTGAAGGTAATTTTAAAGATATTCCTTATCCCGCCGAGTTCAAGGAAAAATTCGATGAGGTATTAGAGTCTCAGCTTACTTCTTCACAAGATCGATCTCAATCAATAGGCAAATATAAAGAGTTATTTAAAAAAATAGGTGAGGCAATGCTGCCTTTTAAAAACTTAGTAGAAAAGGAAGCACATACCCAAGCTGTATTTCATGGAGCATTTAGCCACTATAGTGATATAAAGTTAGGAGAGTTACAAGAAAACAGGGCATTAGTATTAACAGAGTTTCAAACTGGAAGGGGGAAACGTATTGATATGCTAGTTCATGGTATTAAATTTGGAGGTCATGATAGCAATGCTAAAGAATACGATCCAGTAGGGTTAGAGCTTAAAGGACCAAGGGAAGGTAAAAAAGCTGATGCGTTAAAAGATGAGGCGAACAAACAAATAAGTGATGAGTATAAGAAAGGTATAACTTATAAGACGCTGACAGATGGAAAGAAAGTGGCTTTTATAGGTGTTGTGTTTGATAAAGGTGCGAATAATGCAGGTTCTCTTATCTTACCAAGCAAGAATGAGTTTACTTCTGTTGAGGTAGTTCATAGTTCTATTCATATGATACATCCCGATACAGTAGAACAACAAGGAGAAGATCAGCGGACTTTAGAATCTGCAATGGGTAGTAACGATGGTGCGAGACCTAGAAATGAGTTAGAATCTCCAGGAATTAGTAGTGTTCCCAGAGGTCGTGGGCGTGGTATGAGGCCTAGAAGTGAGTTAGAATCTCCAGGAGTTAGTAATGTTCCCAGAGGCCGTGGGCGTGGAAATCAATGAGTAAAAGAGGATATTAGATTAACTCAAAGTAGTGCAGTTGCCTTTCTTCATGATAAATATGATTTGATCAGTACTGACGCTTTCAATGACAGTGTTATGACAAATAACGCGAATGATCTGGAGGTAGGGGATTAATTTGGTATCCGGTTTAGGAGAGTGGTTTAAGAAACGATAGATAGAAGATTGTGAAAAGGGTTTAGGTTACTTTATTTCCATGTTAAGTATAACGAAATAAATTATCTGTTCAAATTCCTCGCCGTGATTGTGCAAAATATGAGTTTTGACGATAAACGACATAATGCCTAATTTCCCGTTCAGCATTAGACTTGCTGCAAAAGAGGAGAAATGTTTATATAAAGAAAGATAGAGCAAGTAAAAGTGAGGTAAAATGACCATAATCTAAGGTAATGTTCAAAAAAGTGTGTCAAACCAAGAAATAGATTGATATAAAGAAAAGTTTGTGTACAATATTTAATAGATCAACTAATCCCAAGAAAAATACTTTTCACATTCCTTGATCTCTGGGAATGGTTATTTTATTAAATTTTAGTAGAATATGCTGCTAAATTAAAGATAGCTCTAAGATAAAGTATTTATACAAGCTACTTGCATTGCTAACTTTATTTACTAGTATGTATGGGAATATAAAGTTTAGGTTTTGAGTTAAATAGAGGGAGTTTTATGCTACAAAAACAATCTTCAGTGGGTTATTTAAAGAGCACAAAGATTAATTCACAAGCAAAAGATAAATCTTTTCAGTTTAAACGTAGAATAAGACGTCAGTATAATCCTGATAATATTAACATTGCCAAATTGTTTCTTGTTATACGTGAGCATAGAACAGGTAATCCTCAGCTAGACAAGACTAATGCAATTAAAGAATTACTTACTCAAGTAGATAATATTAATGATACTGATTACAATGATAATGGTAATACACCACTACATGTTGCTGTCAGCAAAAGACATCTAGACATTGTCAAACTTCTTTTAAGTACTCGCGATATAAACCCGAAAGCTAAAAATAATAGGGGTCAGACGCCTCTCGATATTATTAATGAAGATCTTAATAGTAAGAGTAAGACATCTTTGGATCAAGATATTATTCAAGAATTACAGGGAGCTTCATCTCTAAAAAGGGAAAACACTGGAGAAAATAAGCCAGAAGTTGGTTCTCCCAAAAAGCTAAGAATTTCCTCTATAAAAAAAGAAGAGCCTGAAGGAACAAAAATCGAAGAGGGTGATCCAAGAACATACTCTGCTTCTGGATTAAAGCATACTCTTCATGGAAATATTTATCAGCTAAAATTGTTAATGCTTTTTTTAAAGCGTGGATTAGATCAAGGATACTCTTTTTGTTTGGCTACAGAGTGGGATGATGCTGAAAAATTTGATGACTTGGTGTTTATATATGGTGATTCAAGAGAAAAAAATTATCGTTTTTTGCAAGCTAAACATAAACTAGATGAGAAAAATAACAAGATTACAGTAGGAGACTTATTTACAAAAAGTAAGGATGGTGAATTTAATTTAGAGAAGTATTTTGTTTCTTATTTAAGAATTAAGAAGAAAAAAGAATTTAAAGACTCTAACCTAAAAGATTTTATTGTTTGTACTAATATTAGTTTTGATCTGGATAATTCGGTGCAAGATCAAATAAAGAAGCTTAAGGAAGTTAGTTTTGGAAAGAATAAAGGAAAAAAAGTTTTAGTTGAGGAAATTGGTGAGCATGATAGCTTCTTTAACACAGACATTGGTACAAGATATAGAATAAAATGTAATGATGACTTAGTCTTGCATTTAAAACAAGGTAGCGAAGTGCAAAATGAAATGCGTGGACAGTCAGTAGATATTATAGGTAAGGAAATAAAAGAGTTTCTTGAAAAGTTAGTATTTGCAGTTGATCAGCCAAATGAAGTCAAACTTAGCGAAATACTTGAGGATGAAATAAGTGAAGACTTTAGTAAAAGATTTGATTATATCGGTAATTTGAGTAAAGACGCTTATAACAAATTTGAGAAAAGAATGCTAGGTTGGTTAAAGGAAAAGGAAGGAAGGTTTTTTGATAACAAAGAAGCAGAAGACCTTTTTAGAGAAATGGAACAAGCAGTTAATAGTTTAAGTATAATAGAAAGAGGGGTCAGAAATATAGAGCAAAAGGTGAGTGAAGTGCATTCGTATATTGTTGTGGAACAGAATAACAAAAAAGTAAAAGAAAAAGTTTTGTTTAATGTCGAAAATCCGTCACAATTATTTACTGGAAAAAAGGAAGAACCAGATAAAGTGCATTTGTTATTGCAGAGCACTGAGAAGGGAGTAGAAGTAATGTCAAAGCCGTACTCAATGAGCGGTTACTTAGAGATAGTAAAGCTTCTAAAGGAAAATGGTGCGAATCTTAATACAGTAGATGATAATCAGAGTACACCCCTACATTTAGCTGCCAAAGGAGGTTTCTTAAGTATAGTGGAGTATTTGATAGAAAATGGTGCGAATCTTAATGCAGTAAACTATAATGAGGATACACCCCTACACTTGGCTGCCAAAGGAGGTTTCTTAGATGTAGTAAAGCTTCTAAAGGGAAAGGGTGCGAATCTTAATGCAGAAAACTATAATGAGTATAATGCACCCCATAAACTAGACCAAAAAAAAATGGTTGATCC
>NZ_JAIUJX010000014.1:9811-20378 GCF_053891855.1 Wolbachia endosymbiont of Protocalliphora sialia | reverse complement strand
TTTTTTTTTGGTCTAGTTTATGGGGTGCATTATACATTCCATACTTGATAGAATATGCAGTATTGTCAGTTTAGATTCTCCTCTTTTAAGGTTGAGAATGGTTTTTAGATCTTGATTACTTTTATGATCTAGTAAAAATTTTTTAATTTTTTCAACATCGTTCTTATAATCCTTATAAGTAACATGTGGAAAGTCTTTAAAAGTACTTAAGAATTTTTTATTCAACTCCTTCTGACTCTCTGTTAAGTTGGACATGTCAACAAGCCACGTAGATATCAGCTTGCCAAATGCACTTCTTTCGACAACATCCGTTAAGGAGCAGTCATTGCGAAGTAGCAACGAGTATTTAATCAATTCATATTCATCATCTTCTTGTTGCTGTGTTTCTTCTGCTTTCTTAGAGTGCTTAAAATCATTTTTTATTAATTCAATCAAAAGCTTTAATGTGTTAAAACTTTTATGTCCCAATAAAGGATCTGCCTTGTTTTCAAGTAGAATTCTTGCTACTTCTGAATAGCCATTTCTAATAGCCCAGCATAACGGAGTACGCCCGTATTTATCCGCTATGTCAACATCAGCTTCCTTTTCTATGAGTTTTTTTACTATTTCCGTTTTGCAATTTTCAGCAGAAACAGCATGATGTAATATAGTACTCCCAGCGCAACCTACTGAATTAACATTAGCCCCCTTGTTTAATAGTAGTTCTACTATTTCTTCATGTCCATTGAGAGCAGCATAATGCAAAGGAGTATACCCATTTTGATCTACTGCATCAATATTAGCCCCTTTGTCTAACAAGAGTTCTACTATCTCTTTATGTCCATTGTGAGCAGCACAATGCAAAGGGGTGTACTCCTCTTTATCTGCTACTACAACACTAGCCTTGTGTGCTATGAGAATCTCTACCACTCCTATACTGCCACTTGCAGCAGCAAAGTGTAAAGGAGTCCATCCATCTTGATCTGCTGTATTAACATTACCCCCTTTTTTTATTAAAAGCTCTGCTATCTTTACAAGATCATTTCTAGCAGCTATATGTAACAATGTACTTTGATCATCGAATGTATAATTTATGTTAAATCCATTATCTTGCCACTTTTTATACGTGTCTGGGTCTTCTTTTTCCAATTCCTCTTTTACTCTTTCGATTATATTATTCTCATTTAAATCACTTATTGTCCTTAATATTTTTAATAACTGTTCATGTTCCATAGTTCTACCTCAAAACTATTTGTTTTGTACTATAGCTAAAAAAAATTATTGATCCATAATAAAATAACCAATGCCAGAGTAAGTGGTTTGCTGCTAACATATTTAAAAATATTATGAACTTAATAAGAGAAAAAAATACCCCTGTGATGGAACAATATTTGAACCTGAAAGCTCAATACAAGGATCATCTGTTATTTTATAGGCTAGGAGATTTTTATGAGTTGTTTTTCGATGATGCTATTAAAGCTGCGAAATTGCTGAATATAGTGCTAACCAAGAGGGGCAATTCAAATGGGCAAGAAATACCAATGTGTGGAGTGCCAGCACACAGTAGCGAATCTTACCTACACAAGCTAATAGATTTAGGATTCAAAGTAGCAATCTCTGACCAATTAGAAACTGCTGATGAAGCAAAAAAGAGGGGCTATAAATCCATAGTAAAGCGTGATGTAGTGCGAGTTGTAACTCCAGGTACAATTATAGAAGATTCACTACTGGAGGATAAAAGCAATAATTATCTCGCATCCATAGTTGAACAAAATGACGAATATGCTATTAGTTGGCTTGAATTATCGACGGGAAAATTTTTTCACACTTTAACGAGTTTGAAAGCTCTAGATAGTGATTTATTGCGTATATCACCAAGAGAATTATTAATTTCTGAAAAATTCACTGAGGATGAAAAAATTAGATCGATTTTAAAAAATTATAAAATATCAATTACGCAACACGCACAGAGCTTTTTTGAGTATAGTAAATCTCACAGAACATTATGCGAGTTTTATAAAATCAGGGAACTTGGGAGTATAGGAAATTTCAGCAAAGTAGAAATCATGGCGTGTGGTGCACTGCTTGAATATGTCAGAGTAACGCAAAGGGGCTCCATTCCAAGGCTTGAATTCCCAAAAACCTATAAGCAACAAAATTTCATGCTTATTGATGCTTCAGCAAGGAGAAACCTTGAGTTGTTTTCAACTCAATTTGGTGAAAAGAAAGGTTCACTAATTTCAGTTATTGATCATACAGTTACAGCTTCTGGTGGACGCCTGCTCAAACAAATGCTCGCTTCACCCCTTGCTTGCTCTAAGGCAATTAATTTGAGGCTCAGCACCGCTCAATTTTTTGTAAATAATCATGATTCACGCAGAAAAATACGAGAGATATTATCTAACATTCCGGATATTGAAAGGTCTTTATCGCGCTTAATACTAGGGCGTGGTTCACCAAAGGATATGAACCTATTGAAAATAGGCCTAGGAAAGACTTTAGAATTGTCTGAGTTTCTGTCTACCTTGCATAATTATTGTTTAAGTGAAAAATCAGAAATTAACTCTCAGATGTCATTCCAGTGCTTGACCAGAGAAAAGGAATCAGTGTCTACTACTCAGGTGATAAGTAGTGACGAAAGTGAACTAAGCACAATACATAAAAGCCTTGGCAATCATAAAGACCTATTTGAACTGTTAAATAGTGCTATACTTGATAATAACCTCAGTTCCATGAAAGAAGGAGGATTTATTCACTCAAAATACAACTCAGAATTATCTGAGTTATCCTACATATTAAATAATAGTAATAAACTAATAACCAAACTCCGTGAATCTTATCGCGACCTAACTGGTATTGCCGCACTTAAAATATTACATAACAACATACTCGGTTATTACGTTGAAGTGTCGGCAAATCACAAAATAACTTCGGATATATTTATTCATAGACAAAGCTTAGCAAATAGCATGCGCTACACTACTAATGAGTTGAAAGAACTAGAAAATAAAATTCTTACGGCACGTGATGCTGCAATCGGCTTAGAAATGAAAATTTTTAGTGAACTGTGTAGTGAAGTCGCTAAAGAATCTGAAAAAATTGCTCTTGCTGCAAATGCTTTGGCAAAACTTGATATTAGAACCGCGTTTGCAGAGCTTGCAGTGCAAAATAATTACGTAAAACCCATCATTGATGACAGCAAAGAGTTCAATATCTGTAGCGGAAGACATCCAGTGGTTGAAGTTAACGATAAATTCATTGCAAATAGCATCAATTTAGCTGGTATACATCTAATTACTGGTCCTAATATGGCTGGAAAAAGCACTTTCTTGAGGCAAAACGCTCTCATTGCAGTTTTAGCTCATATGGGGTCATTTGTGCCAGCAGAGAGTGCGCATATTGGAGTGATTGACAAGATATTCAGCAGGGTTGGCGCAACGGATAATATAACAGCTGGTTATTCTACCTTCATGGTAGAGATGATCGAAACAGCAACGATAGTAAATCAGGCAACAGATCGTTCCTTGGTGATACTTGATGAAATTGGTAGGGGCACAGGGGTATATGATGGATTATCTATTGCACAGGCGGTGATTGAACACATTCACAACATAAATAAGTGCCGCGCCATTTTTGCAACTCATTATCATGAATTGACTAAAGTAGGTGAATACTTAGAAAATGTGAAATGTTTTTGTATGAAAATAAAAGAATGGAAAGGAGAAGTCATCTTTTTACATGAAGTAATTGAGGGCGTTGCAGATGAGTCATATGGAATACATGTAGCAAAACTTGCTGGTTTTCCTGATTCTGTTTTAAACAGAGCAAGAGAAGTATTTGAGGAGCTAAAGGCTTGAGGAAAGTAACATTATATTACTCCACAATTATGGAGTTTTAGCAATCTATGGCGCTTTAATTTTAGTCAGCTTTCTGAGTAGCTGAATTAACGTAGCATTGATCTATTGCCACATTGGTCAAGATTCCAATTCCACCACCTACAACTGCACCTACAGCTCCTAATGCTAGTTGAGTACCAATTCCAGCAGAAGACCCAATGATTAATGGAGCAAGAAAATATAATGCTAAAGCGCAAGTTATTGTAGCTACACTTATAACAGCCAGCTTTCTCGGACAAAAATTTTCTGGTGCCTCAGCACTAGATATGAATGATGATTTTACTAGATTTTTTCTACTTTCATGATCTAAAAAGCCACTCACTGTTCTCATTATAGGACGGGTAGAGCGTCACCAGTTAAGTAAATTCTATCTCCCACTATATCATGAAGCTCTTTAACTTGAGCTTTATATTCATCCCAATAGTTTGATAACTCTTGTTGGTCATTGAGAAGATCTGGTTTATTTGAAGTTGTTAACCAGTGTGAGTCATGTTCCAAAATATATCGAATTGTAGCTTTCCCTATATCTATATGCCCTTCAGTAATTGCATACTTTAAAACACCTTCTGCTTTTTCCCTTCCAACATTAAGATCAGCACCAGCTTTTATTAATAATTCTACTATCTCTGGAGTGTCAAAAAATATAGCAGTATCTAGAGGAGTTTTTTCATTACAATCTTTGATATTTGAGTTTGCTTTTTTTTCTATTAAATAACTTATAAATCCTAAAGCTCTATTAGCTTTTTCAGGATTTAGGTCTTTATTATTTCTGTATACTCTAATTGCAAAGTGCAATGCAGTTTGACCCTTCAGCGCATTAGCGTCTATGCCTGGTCTCCAATAGCCATCCTGTTCTTGATTTACTATGTTTACATCCGCACCGTTTTCTATTAAAGCCTTAGCTCCTTCGAAATTGCCTTTTGCAGTTTGCAGATAAAGTAAGTAACGACCAAGATGATCAGTTGCATTAGGATTTGCACCTTGTTCAATCAAATACCTTGCAATTTTATCATTAAATTTGTGATCATAAGTTGCAGATTCTAGTGGCTCAGGATTTTGCGATAACTCATTTTTAGCTATTGATTTATTCATCTGACAGATTGATTTGACTAACTCTAAATCTTTTTTCATAACTGCCTTTCCGACTGCAGTGACGAATTTTACACCTTGCTCTATTAGATATTTAGCCATTTTACTATCAATAGCATAACCTAATAAATTTGTACCATTTTGGGAATTAATCTCAGCAACAACATCTTTAATAATAGAGCTGTTTTTCTCAAAAATTGATTTTACTTTTTCTAAATCATTTTTGGTAACAGTATCAACAAGATCTTTTATTACAGCATTCACCCTCTCTTTTTTAGCTAAAATTTCTTTTAATTCTTCAGGGTTCATAAATACACCTCAACACACATAATAAAAAAGTATATCTAAATCAGAATTGCTTGTAAAGGATCTTTAGATATTATCTTGCCCAAAGGTTAATTTATTTTATAATCTTTTTGTATTCTAGAAATTTCAATTAAATGAACTGTTATAAAACTCACGAGTGTAATGAATTAAGGAAGAATGATGTAGAAAAGGAAGTTATTCTCTCTGGTTGGCTGTATCGCAAACGTGACCATGGTAACCTAATCTTTGTTGATTTAAGAGATTTTCATGGGATTACTCAGTTGGTATTCAATAACGATAAAGATTTTTTTGATGAAATTTCGAATTTAAAATCAGAAAGTGTGATTACTGTCACAGGAATAGTCAAAGCTAGAACTGAAGATACGGTAAATAGCTCTATTTCCACAGGAGAAATTGAAGTTATAGTTAGTAATTTACAAGTTGAATCTGAAGTTGAGTTCCACTGTGATGAAGAAATAGCAAAAGAAGAAAGGAGTATATTAGCAAGTATCGCCGGTGAGCAAGAATACCCAGAAAACATGAGATTTAAATATCGTTTTCTTGATTTAAGACGTGAAAAGGTTCGTAATAACATTATTCTACGTTCACAGATCATTTCAGAGCTCAGGAGGCTCATGATAGAGCAAGGATTCTTAGATATTCAAACTCCCATACTTACTGCCTCTTCTCCTGAAGGAGCACGTGATTATTTAGTGCCAAGCAGACTAAATCCTGGTAAATTCTATGCATTACCACAAGCTCCACAGATTTTTAAGCAGTTGCTTATGGTTTCAGGGTTTGATAAATATTTTCAAATTGCACCTTGTTTTCGTGATGAGGACGCAAGGGCTGACCGTTCTCCTGGGGAGTTTTATCAGCTAGATCTTGAAATGTCTTTTGTAACTCAAGAAGATATATTTCAGGTTATTGAATCTACCTTATATAAAGTGTTTGCCAAATTTTCTCGCAAATCAGTTGATAAAGATTTTCCACGTATTACATACAAAGACGCAATGCTCAAATACGGTTCTGATAAACCAGATCTGCGCAATCCACTATTGATCAGCGATGTAACAGAAATTTTCCGTAATTCAGAGTTCAATATTTTCAAAAGCAATATTGAGCGAGGTATGGTAGTCAGAGCCATTCCTGCTCCCAAAACAGCGGAGGAACCACGCAGCTTTTTTGATAAAAAAATAGAACATGCGCAAAAAGAATTAGGTGCTAAAGGTCTTGGGTATATAACATTTGATAAGGACGGCATTGCAAAAGGACCAATTGCTAAATTTCTTGATGACAATAGGTTAAATTCTATAAAAGAAATAACAAATGTAAAGCCTGGAGATAGTGTATTTTTTGCTTCTGATAAGGAAAATGAAGCAGCAATAATTGCAGGGAAAGTTCGCTCTCTCTTAGGATCACAACTAGGTCTTATAGATGACAATATCTTTAAGTTTTGCTGGGTCATCGATTTTCCATATTTTGTATATGATGATAAAAGCAAAAAAATAGATTTCTTTCATAACCCATTTTCCATGCCACATGGTGGCTTGAAAGATTTAGAAGAAAAGAATCCACTGGATATCCTTGCTTATCAATATGATCTCGTTTGCAATGGAATAGAGCTTTCAAGTGGGGCGATTCGTAATAACAAACTAGATATTATGTACAGAGCTTTTGCCATTGCAGGCTACAGTAAAGAGGAAGTTGATACAAAATTTGGCGCGCTTGTGCGTGCATTCAGGTTTGGAGCGCCACCTCATGGTGGAATAGCGCCAGGGGTTGATAGAATGGTTATGCTACTTGCAGATGAGCCGAATATTCGTGAAGTAATCTGTTTTCCTATGAATCAGCAAGGAGAAGATGTTCTAATGGGCGCTCCTTCTAAAGTAGATAATAAGCATTTACGTGAGTTGTCTTTAAAGGTTGTTGAATAAAGTTGTATATAACTTGAGTTTAGGTGGGGAAAAAACAAGAATATTGAATTCTGTTAAAGTAGTGCTAGGCCCTAGCACTACTTTATAGTTTTAGGATATCAAAACGTTTGGTCTAGCGGGACTTGGCCCTCTGTTCCGTCTACTTCTCCTTGAGAGGTGTAATTCCAATAAGTATAGTTTTTACCCGCATCCTTCCAATCTTTAGGTAATTCAGGCTCCGATCTTCCTCTCCAATCAGCAACCCATAATGGGTAGTGAGAAAAATTATGTTCTTCTTGTGTATAGTAATCATTCCACGTTTTTGGTGAAGCATATACAATTGGACTGTATCCTTTTTCATTCAATTGAGTCAATAAAGAATGAAGTTTTTCGGCTCTCTGTGTGTTAGTGTGTTTTGTAGGATCATCACATTTTGTTGTTCTTCCTTCGCAAATACCAGTTGTAGCACTAACAGCTAACTTATTTGTACCTGGCTCAAAATTAGCTTTTTTAAGTTCGTTAACTATGTTATTCAACTGACCTTCAGGTGTTGAGGTCATCCTAAATACGTGATATGCCCCAGCTTGCACACTATTATCTTTCATACTTTGAAAATTTTGTTCAAATTTAGTGTCTTGAAAAGTTTCTCCCTCAGTTGCTTTGGCAAATGCAAACCTTACCTTATCCTTTGCAACTTTCGACCAATCAATCTCTCCATTCCAATGAGATACGTCTATACCTTTTTCACTCATACTAACCTCATAATTACAATAAATGTTGAATATAAAATATAATAGTGAAAATTTAATGAATATCTTTTGAGCATATTGTAAACAATTTTATACTAAAACAGTTACAAAGTTCTAAACTACAATCTATAGACAAAAATACTTGTTATTAGTAAGTTAAATTATAGTGAGTTAAAAATCATGAACAATATTCAAAAAGCAATACTATCAAGCATAATCTGCAATATGATTATATGGTATGAAGTAACTCTGTTTGGAGTTTTAGCGCATATAATAAGCAACGTTTTTTTTCCTTCAGAAAGTGATTATTTAAGCACAATCAAATTTCTTGGCAGTTTTGCAATTGGATTTGGATTTAGACCACTTGGTGCATTTATTTTTGGTTACATTGGAGATAAATACGGCAGAAGGAAAATTTTGCTGACTTCCGTAATATTAGCTTCGATATCATCTACTGCAATTGCGATTATACCAAGCTTTAAAGAAATAGGAATATTTTCTCCTATGCTGCTTCTGCTTTGTAGAATAACACAAGGAATGGCAGCAGGTGGAGAAACAAGTATCAATTCAGCTTTTTTAATAGAGCATTCAAGCGATAAAAAAAATCTAGGCTTTTTAGGTAGCATGAAAGCTTTTAGTGGTGCTCTTGGTTCTATTACATGCTTTGTAATGATAGCTGTTTGCAAAGAGTTTACAGGTGAAAATTATGAAATTTGGGGCTGGAGGTTGCTCTTCTATTTCTGCTCTGTTATGGGTGTAATAGGCTTTTTAATAAGGTACATAATGGAAGAGAGTCTAGCATATAAAATTCATGATCAAAATAGAAGCTTATCTGATTCTCCATTTTTAGAATTAATCAGGGACTATAAAAAGGCATTTGTGATAGCAATTGGACTTGGCATTGCTCAAAACGCAATTGTTTATTCAGTAATCATGTTTTACAACATATCTGTAAAAGAGCTTATTCTTTCAGATATTGATATTAAAAATGTAGTAAGGATTATGGTTGAAATTACATTTGGGACGTCTGCAGTGCTGTTTGCAATACTGTCTGATAAAGTTGGAAGAAAAAACGTGATCATTCATACGTTATTAGCTTTAGCTTGTGTCAGTTTGCCGGTACTTTCGCTATTATCAAATGATAACCACTATATTGTCACGCTCTCTTTTCTGTTGATAAGTGTGCCGATAGGTGCATCTTTTGGAATATATAATTCTCTTGCCTGCGAGTTATTTCCAACAAAAGTTAGGTGCACCGGCTTTAGCCTCGCACATAACATATCTGCAGGTATTTTTGGCGGCCTTTCTCCATCGGTATGCATGTGGCTTATAGAAAAAACCGAAACAAAACTTGCTGCAGGGATTTACCTTACTGTTTGTGCATTGATTAGCCTAATATCTGTACTTCAAATTAAAGCCAAAGACAAAAAAATTGATTGGTGAAATCGCTTTAGTCAAAAGATAGCGCTTCAATAGATTTTTCGATATGTTTAGGGACAGGAGCAGTAATAGTGACTTCTTTATTATTTGGCAATTTTAAAGACAAAGAATATGAATGTAGGTGAATCTGATTTGCTACTCCATCAATAAAAGCTTTTTTACCGCCATATTTACCGTCACCAAGAATAGGACAATTTATATGAGCTAAATGTGCACGTAATTGATGAGTTCTGCCAGTAATTGGTTGTAATTTTAAATAAGCAACATTATGTTTTAACCTTGCTATAATTGAAAAATGCGTAGTGGCATTTTGAGGTGAATCTTCATCAACGACTACTTTTTCTTGCCCTGAAATATATTTTTTCACCAACGGATAGTCTATTGTTCCATTATCTTTGCTCGGTATACCAAAAGTTAATGCTAGGTAAGTTTTTTTTATCCTCCGTCCTTTAAATTCTTCCATAAGGTATTTGGCAACGCTGGCATTGCGTGCGAATATTATTACTCCGCTTGTATCCCTATCCAGCCTGTGAACAATTTTAAATATTTCTCTCTCTCTTATTTGGTCAAGTAAATCACTAATGCTAATCTTTACCTTTACACCGCCTTGAACGATTACCCCCGCGGATTTATTTATAGCTAATATGTACTCATCTTCATATAATATGTTCTCTCTCAGCAAATTTACTAGCTTTTCATTATATTTACGTTCAGAGTTAGTATTTTCAATATAATCTAAGTATCTTATTGTTATAGTTTGTCCAGAATTCACTTTATCGCTAGATTTTGCCTTGCAATTATCGACTTTGATTAATCCTTTCCTTAAAGATTTTTCGATTGTAGATTGCTTTAGATTGGGAAAAATTCTTCTAATGTACCTATCAAGCCTAACATTATTATCTTCTACTAATATGGTTTTGATACCTTCTGACATCTTACCTACAGAAATCTTATAATGAAAGTAGCGTACACTGAAATCTAATAGCACACAATCTTACCTAATGTACTTTCAGTGTCTGTTACCTCTACATCTATCATTCGAGCGTAATTGTTTAAAACGAACTTGAAGGAATTTCTATAATAGCCGAATACTTTCCTATAATCGAGGAAGATATTAATGATATTTCTTTCATCTTAGAGAGGTAAGTACTAGGGCCTAACTTCGTATACTCAATGTTGTTAGCTAAAGGTG
>NZ_JAIUJX010000014.1:0-9801 GCF_053891855.1 Wolbachia endosymbiont of Protocalliphora sialia | reverse complement strand
AGTACTAGGGCCTAACTTCGTATACTCAATGTTGTTAGCTAAAGGTGTTGCTTTTTCTACATTAACATTTGTAGTGTTACATGTCCGCCTGTAAGGACTATGTAATATTTGTTCTTTTACTTCATCTATTTCAGCTGGACACGCTTTAGTATTAGTTCCTAACTGCATACATTTAATTTGGTCAGTTATAAATGCTACTCTTTTTTCATTAAGTTTAGCGTTATACTGTAATTGTTCAATTTGGTTAGCTTGATCTCTTATCATAAATTCAAAGCTGATAGATAGACGTGATTTTATTTCTCTCAACATATATGATGCTATGTGTTGCACCATATGTGAAGCTGTGTGTTGCACTTTCATTAATGCTTTGTTTCTGAGTATACTTGATTCTAAGTTAAGCCGCGTAAGTATATCTAGTGCTCTTTGTTCTGCTTCCACTAGAAGATTACTTATGCCTTGACGTTCAGCTAAATCTCTTATAGTTTCACCGCAGTGATCAGGCAATAAAGTACTTGCGTTATAACATAGTAAAGTCATTACTACTATCCAGTGTCTATGTTCGAAAGCATAAGCTAAAGGAGATTGCCCTGAGCTATCCTGTGCATTAATATTTGCTCCATATAAAATTAAGGTCCTTACTACTTCCGCATGGCCACCTTTGGCAGCTTTATGTAAAGCAGTTGATCCTAAATCATCACCTGCATTAGCATTTACTCCAGCTTCTAATAGAAAATGTACCATTAGTGTATCACCATGTCTGGCAGCACGACGTAAAAACTCAGCTCCCATCAATTTCATCACATCATTCCACACTTCAAGTTGTATTAGGGTACCTATTGTCCCTCGAAGATTATGTGGAGAAGTAAAGAGAAGTATTTTATATGAATCATTCGTCTCAATACTTGCTCCATGGGCTATTAGATAATTTATTACTTTTTTATTGCCTCTTGCAGCAGCACAATCAAAAGGAGTCCATCCCCATGTATCCTGATAGTGAATATCTGCTCTATAGTTTATTAAGAGCTTTACTGCTTCCAAATTACCAAGCGCAGCAGCAATATGTAAGGGAGTTCGCCCCATTAACTTATCCTCTATATCAACACTTGCTTTACATTGTGATATCTTCTTTAATAGGATCTCTAATATTAATGTATCATTCCTTGCAGCAGCCCAATATGAAGGAGTCCATCCAAATACATCCACTTTCTCAATAGTTTCGCCAATATTATTATCATTTTGTGTTATGACTTCCACCATTCCTTTGTCGCCATTTGCGACAGCAATATGTAAAGGAGTAAGCTTAAGTGCTCCATTGCCTTTAACTTTTGCTCCACTATCCATTAAGATCTTTACTGCTTCTGTATGGCTATGACTGGCAGCCTTATATAAAGCAGTCAATCTCCCTAGATCCTCTGAATTAACATCTGCATTATTTTTTATTAAGATTTTTGTTATTTCTACATCGCCATTTGCAGCTGGCTGATGTAAACTAGTCTGTTGATATGAATCCACCTGATTAACATCTGCCCCTCTTTTTATTAGCTCTAATACTACTCTTATATTGCTTGTTTCAGCAGCCCAATGTAAAGCACCCCATTGAGAAAATGGACCTCTTGCGTTAATATCAATTTCTTTTACTTCAAGCAAAGCATCTATTAAACTGTCCAGCTTAAAATCAATAGCTAAATACAACAACGTGTATGAATAGCGTTCATGGAGACAATCTACTTCAAACCAATAATTTATATCAAACTTATTTTCTTCCCACTCTTTATACACATTTCCACTTGCTCTCTTTAGTATCTCTAGTGTTTCTAGTATCTTTTGTGTATCTAGCATCACTGGTACCTTTTTTGAGATCTTTCGTGCATTTAGCACATCCTCTAGCGCCACTGTTTTGGCTCTTCTGATGTCTCTTGTACACCTAACTTTTTTAGTACTCTCTTTAAATATCTTTTGTGCATCTGATACTCCTTGCTCTTTTAGTATTTTTTCTGATTTCTCTAATGTCTGTGGTATATGTTGCACTTTTAGTCTCTTTTTTAATGGCTCTGGTGTCTCTTGCACTATTGGAATCTCGTTTGATATTTCTAATTTATGCGATACCCCTTCTAACATTCTTAATACTTCTTTTCTCTCCAGTATCCTTGCTTTATTTAGTAGCTCTTTTATTTTTTCAATTACATTATCTTTGCTTAAATCTTCCTTCTGATCAACTATACCTAGTATTATTTCCCATTGCTCATATGACATTACCATAGCTTTACCTCATACTATAAAACATTTTGATACTATATGTTATGGTACAATAGTCAACGCATTTTCCATAGCGTAATACTTGAGAGTCTAAAAAACTGGTATCAACTTACAGAAAACCAAACTTGCTTAAAACTACTTAACTAGTTATAGTTATGAGTTTTAAGGCAGTAAAATGACAGCTTTTTTTCCTTTGGTTATTTTTTTAATCTTATACCTTGGAAGTGGTATCTATTTTTCCTTTATTGGAATTGATAATCCGCTTCGCCAAGTTTCACCGATAAATTGCCTACTACCGGCGCTATTTTTTGCTGTTGCACGCAATGCAGATAAAATTCAACGTAACATCGATACTGTCATTGAGGGTATGGGTGATAAAAACACCCTTACTATGTGTTTAATTTTTCTATTTTCTGGAGCATTTTCTGTGGTGACTCAATCAATTGGTAGTGCAGATACTGTTGCTGATTTAATTCTCAATTTCCTTCCAGCAAAATTACTACTGCCTGGAGTATTTTTGGCTTCCGCTTTTATATCAACTGCAATTGGTACGTCTATGGGAGTTGTTGTACTAATGGTACCAATAGCTGTTAACTTAGCGAAAAGTGGGGCTTTTGGTCTTGAAATAGGAACTGCAACTGTAGTTGGAGGTGCCGTATTTGGTGATAACCTTTCAATGATATCTGACACTACTATTGCATCTGTTTCTTCACAGGGGGCCACGATAAAGGATAAACTTAAAGTGAATTCTAAAGTAGCATTTGTTGCCAGCATTATAACGCTTGTCTATCTGGCAATTATGGCAGATAGTACAAAAATTATTCCTACATCAAATTTAGATTATTTATCAGTAATAAAGATTATTCCTTATATTTCTTTAATAATCATGGGGTTATTTGAAGTTACTACTTTAGTAACAATAACTATAAATATAATTGTTGCTAGTGTATTAGGGATGACTTTTTTTGACTATACTATCATTCAACTCTCTCATGACATATATGACGGTTTCAAAAAAGTAAACGAGATAGTAATATTTGCTCTATTTATTGGCGGATTGAGTCATATAATGTACAAGCAGGGTCAAAAGGCATTACACAAACTTATCGATGAAAGCAATATCACAAAAACTAAAGCTGAATTTGTAATAGCGGGCATAGCATCTATGTTTACTGTTTTAGTTGCTAATAATACCATTGCTATTTTATTAAGTGGCGATATTGCAAAAAGGCTCGCGCAAAAGCATAATATTCCGTCATACCGTAGTGCATACTTGTTAGACATTTTTGCTTGCGTTACAAAAGGCATTTTGCCTTATGGTTCCCAGCTGCTGCTAGCAGGTAGCATTGCTTCTGTCTCACCTATTTCTTTGTTAACACAAGTTTATTACTGCTTTATTTTAGCAGCAGTTACAGTAGGTGAAATAATCATCAATGGCAGACGTTGCGCGGCTACAACTTAATGTACGAAGATTTCTCTTCATATTACATTTTTGTGCCCATAAGAAACGAGTTGCCATTTTCATCAGCTACTTGGATAATAGATATATTCACAAAATTGTTCCATTTTTCTCAATAGGTTTTGGTTTTCTTTTCCCCTTATTAGCAGAGCATAAAACTTAGCTTTTTAATAAATCTCATTTTAACTCCAATACACTAACTATGAAACAATCTATATTGCCATCAAAAACGGAATTTATATTGCCAACTTCATGTCCAGTCCTTAAATCCTTTACCATTTGATATGGATGCATAACATACGATCTGATCTGACTGCCCCAACCTATATCGCATTTCTTGCCATATTCTTCGGCCATTTTCTGTTCTTTTTTTTCCAATTCAATTTGATATAAACGTCCTTTAAGTAGTTTAAGTGCTTCATCTTTATTTTTATGTTGAGAACGACCGTTTTGGCATTGAGCTACAACGCCTGTTGGAATATGCGTAATACGTACCGCGCTTTCAGTCTTATTTACATGCTGACCACCTGCTCCAGAAGCACGGTAAGTGTCGATCTTTAAATCCTTTTCATCCACAACAATATCTATTGAATCTTCAATCACTGGAGTTACTCCTACACTTGCAAAACTGGTATGACGTTTACCATTTGCATCAAATGGTGATATTCTAACCAATCTATGAACTCCACTTTCGCTTTTTGCCCACCCGTAAGCTTTTTCTCCGATGATCTTTATTGTTGTAGATTTTATACCAACTGCATCACCATCTAATTTTTCTACAACTTCAACTTTAAAATTGTGATAAATTTCTGCCCATCTTGTATACATGCGCATGAGCATCTCAGCCCAATCATTGCTCTCTGTTCCACCAGCTCCTGAGTGGATTTCTAAAAAGCAGTTATTGTTATCTGCTTCACCAGTAAATAAAGATTCTGTCTCTTTAAGTTTGATTAATTTCTCTAGCTTTACTAACTCACCTTTAACTTCAGAAAAAAATTCTTCATCATTCTCATCAATAGCAGATTTCATCAAGCTGATAGCATCGTTGTAATCGCTTTCTAGCTTTGAAAACGATTCTATGTCATGCTTAATTTTAGAGCGTTCTTTTAAAATTTCTTGTGCTTTTTGATTGTCTTGCCACAGATTATCATTCGATGCTTGAGAATCCAGCTCTTCAAGACGCAACTTCAATTTTTCTATGTCAAAGACACCTCCTGATAAGAGAAATACTTTTATTTAAGCCTTGAAAGTATTCAAGGATTTCTGGATGGGTTTTCATTATACTTTAGACTTTAATATATTTATTATCACTAACAATAACAGCAAACAAAATAGAAATTTAACCATATAATAGTTAATTCAAAATAATTTTATTATACTTGAATGTTCAATAAAATCAAGTGTGTATATTTATTAAAAAAATAAGGTAAAGTAATGAATATTAAAACAAGTTCTCATTATGGTTTAGACAAAAAGGCTATTGATGATTTAATAGAGTCTCTCGATAATCAAGAATTAGAGAATGTTCGTAATATTGTAAAAACGATAGATAGCGTTCAGTTAGCTTATTTTTTATCTACTTCGATCAGTGATCACAGGGAGAAATTAGTTAATATCCTCGATCAACATTTGTTAAGTGATGCCTTAGTACATGTAGTACCAGATTTACAAGTAGAGATCATAGAAATATTGGGAATAGAAAATACAGCAAAGTTACTAATGCTTCTTGATATAGAAGACATAGTAGCTATAGTGAAAGATTTAGATAGAAAGTCTATAGAAAATATACTTAACTACTTACCCAATGCAACTCAAAAATTAGTAGAGGAATTGTTATCATACCCAGAAGAAAGTGCAGGAAGGTTGATACATAAAAATATGGTTATAGCTCCATATTATTGGACGATAAATCAGCTAATGGAATTCTTGCGCAACTATAAAAAAATACCAGAAACATTTTATCAAATTTTCATCATTAACTCAAAATTAGAACCCATAGGCATTTTCAACTTAAATAAGGTAATATCTCACTCAGGAGAAACAATAATAAAAGAGATAATGAGTCAAGATATAAAAATAATTAAAACTGGAATGGACCAAGAAGAAGTAGCAAGAATATTTAAAGATTACGCTCTATTATCAGCTCCAGTAGTAAATAAGAATGGTAAAATTATAGGTGTAATCCTTATTGAAGATGTAATCAAAATTGTTCAACAAGAAGCAGAAGAGGATGTGCTTAAAATAAGCGGTGTATCTTCTAAATCTGATATAAATGCCCCTATACATAAAACTATAATTAAAAGACTACCTTGGTTACTGTTTAACCTCTTAGCTGCAATAATATGTTCTATAGTAGTTGGCTTTTTCGATAACGTAATACAAAGTTTTATAGTACTGCCAATAATTATGCCAATCATTGCATCGATGAGCGGAAATGCAGGATCCCAAACAGTAACACTAACTATCCGGGCAATCGCAACAAAATATCTAACTGAGCAAAATGCAAAAAGAATACTGATGAAAGAATTTTTAATAGGTCTTATAAACGGGGTGATCTTATCTACTATTTCATTAGTAGTGTTAGCAATAAGGTTTCACAATGTCAAAGTGGAGATGATTTTTGTGGTCTCCATGATTATGATGTCAATTATTGCAACGTTCATCGGAACTTTCATTCCTATAATGCTTCATCATTTTAGATCCGATCCTGCTGTTTCGTCTTCAATCTTAACATCAGCAACAACTGATATTCTCTCAGCTCTTATATTTTTTGGTCTAGCCACGATCTTTTTATTAAATAGCTGAATCTTGCTATATAAAAAAATTGCTTTACCAGCAACGTTATCATTACTCACAGATACATTGAAGAAGAAAAATAACAGTTGATAAAGAAATAAAAGTACATGAAACTGAGCTGCTTTAGTTTTAAAATAAAAACTAAAATGCTAGAGTATGCAAAAAAGTCCTTGCTTTGCTAGATCTTTTTAGCTACAATGCAGTCTAACGTAATGAAAACATGGGGTGTGAGTTAGATGCATTGTATTATGTATATCACTCAGAAAGCAATTCTCGATTTTTTGAGAATATATCTATTTTAGTCAGAAGTCAAAAGAAAAGCACACTGTTACTCAGCAATTAAAGTTACTTAGGATTACCGTAAGGTTTCTACAGCAAATTGGTTTGGTACAGCTGCATAAGAATCAAATGTTGAAATCAATCTTCAGAAAAGAGGTTTACGACAAAACAATCAAAATATGAATATTAAAATATAGGCGGTTTTATGTTAGGTAAAGAAAATATAGGAGAACAAGTAGCAGATAATCAAATGGATTATGTAGATGCTGGATCAGCAATAGTTGATTATGAAAATATATTATCTAGTGAAGAACTTCAGTGTGGACGAAGTCAGGAGAGCCCTAGAGTAACAAGATCTTCATCTATAGGCAGCAGTAGTACATCGACTGATGATGAAGAAATGTTTAGCTGTATAAGCATTACAAGTGATGAAATAGTGAAAAAAGCAACTTTTTTTGTTAAGACTTTTGTTAAAGAATTTGAGAAAAAGATATTTGAATATTCTGAAGAAGCAAAACCAGATTCAAAAACACGAAAAGTGGGCAAAATAGCAGGTCAGTTTGCATCAATTGTGAATAATCTTATTCCACCGAATCTATATAGATTAAGTTTTACTAAAGCTGTTGAATGTATGGGTGATGTGTTTGCAAGAAGACATAGAGAAAAAGCAAAAAGTGTTTCTCTAGGAGTTGTATCTTTTAAAGATAATAGGAGAGAGAGTTTAGTAGAGGCTGGCTTGGAAATTTTTCAAAAATTTGAGGAACAATTCATAAAGATTGTAGATGTCAATTCCTCTTGGCAGAGGGGAATTGAGAAATTAGCAATGGATGCTGTATATAGAATAATGGATTATTCTTCAAATTTTAGTGAGAGAAAAGACCTTTTTGTTGATTTTATAACTAAAGGTGTTGTTCTTGGTAATTCAAAAAAAAGAAAACTATCTTTGGGGGATTATGGATATCACATAAAAAAAGATGAACAAAGTAGTAAAACTTTAATGACCTCAGATTTATATACATGGGTAGGAATAAAGAAAACAGAGAATAAAATTGTTCACTATTATCAATATGGTTTATTAGAGAAATATGACTATGCTGAAAAATACGGCTATCGGCTTCCCTTTACGTGGGAATTAGAAAATTGGGAAGAGTTAGAACAAAAATATGTACTTAGTGCAACATCTAAAAAAAGAGAGTATGTGCGTATTTTAGATGAGGAAAAAAAGAAAGGATTGGCTAGTAGTATATTAAAAGAGATTAATGGAAATGATCTGACGAAAAAAAAAGATATAGAAGACTTGCGTGAAGAAATTAAGGATTTGCGAATACGTCATGAAAAAGAAGATAAAAATACATTTTCCTTTAATTTGGATTATTTATCAGAGTTCTCTATTAAAAGAGAAGTGATGTTAGATGAATTAAAAAAGAAGTTAGATAGTAAAAATCAAGAAGTAGAACTGTCACGAATGGTCTTGATTAATGGAGAATATGGAACAGGAAAAAGTGAATTGGCTAGAAGCTACGCATATAGTAAGGAGAGTAATATTTGGACAAAAGTTATATGGATAAATGCTAAAACATATGACACTCTTTTCAATTCATTTCGTAATTTAGCTAAAGAATTAGAAATTCCTACAGAAAATGATAATGATATGGATTTTAATGTTGTTCGAGATAGAGAAATAGAATCTATTGTCCAGGATGTATACGAGTATTTTCGAGACGTAAAAAGTCTTTTCATCTTTGATAACACCAGTAAGTATAAGGAGATCGAAAAATTTTTACCATCCTATTTTCCTAATTTGTTTTTTCATAGAGAAAAGCCTTACGTTTTAATTACTTCTCGTAGCAAGAATTGGAAAAAAGAAATAGAAAAGATACAGTTGAATGATGGATTTTCTCTAGGAGAAGCTATAACATTTATTGAAAGGGCCTTAGGGATAAAAGATAAATTAGAGAATCGCTATCTAGTAGAGTTAGCAGAAGCGTTGAATTATCTACCATTAGCTTTGGTGCAAGGAGCAGCATATATAAAACAAGAAAAGATTAGTATTAGCGAATATCTAAAACGCTATAATGAAGCAATACAAAAATCAAATCCTGATCTTTTGGAAGCATTAGGTATCACCAAAGAATTATTTACAACTTTGAAGCTTAACCTTAATAAAATAAGAAGAGAAAAAAATGTTGGGCAGCAATCGCATGATATTGTATCATATATGGCTTACTTGGATCCCAATCAAATTGATATAGAAGAAATTTTCCTCCAGAAGAAATCAGAAAAAGGTAAGCAACAAGTTTTGGATGCTCTTAATCTACTCAATAAGTTTTCAGTGATTGAGCTAGAGGAGTCAATAGCAAGAGTTCATAAAGGGATACAAAAAACAGTAAGAGTAGAGAAAGAACGAACAGGAATAGAAGAAGAAACTTTAAGAGAAATGATGACATCATTTTGCCTTACGAATCCAAATCACGTTAAGTCTGTTTGGAATCATGCAAGTAAATATAGTAGATTAGTTAATGAATTTATTGATTCTATTTATGATGGAGGTACTATCTTACATTTGCTAGCCAAAGATGGTAATGAAAAGGTTATTAAGCTGATATTAGAGAAAATATATCCTGATAAATTAAGTAAAGTTATTAATGGTATTGATGAAAAGAATTTTACTTCTTTAGATTATGCTATCATATATGGTCACTTAGGTACTGTTCAGCATCTTGTAAGGAAAGGGGGTGATGTAAATCTAAAGAACACAAAAGGTATGAATCCTTTGCACTTTGCTGCCGTATATGGTCGCTTAGATATTGCTAAATACCTTGTAGCGCAAGGGGCTATAATAAAATCATTAAACAAAGATAGTATGTGTCCTTTGCACTTTGCTGTTATATATGGTCACTTAGATATTATTAAATACCTTGTAGAGGAAGGAGCTAGTATAAATATAAAGGATAAAAATAACATGTAAACTGCACCCCCTGATCACTATTAAAAATCTCAGGTTTACCTTG
>NZ_JAIUJX010000013.1:0-23396 GCF_053891855.1 Wolbachia endosymbiont of Protocalliphora sialia | reverse complement strand
TTTTTTTTTTGGTCTAGTTTATGGGGTGCATTATACTCTAACACCGCTTGGCTTTTCTATAATTATTGATAATCAGAGAGGCATTAAAGCTATTTTAGATATAGCTGAAGATAACAAGATATTAAAAGAAGTTTTTGCTGGTGTAGACCAGCATGATTGTAAAAGACTTAAGGGGATCTTAGAAATATTAAAAAATCAAGAGCAGGATGAAGAGCAAAAAACTAAAATTTATGGTTGGCTAGAAATACTTGAAATAGCATATCTAGAATAGAGAATAGTGACAAACATTCTCAAAAATACATAATAAAACTATTAATAATAATTGGTAGTGTTATAACTGCATTAGCAGTTGGTATTAGATATGGTATTGCCAGTGTTAAATGATCAATATTGGCCATAGCTATAGCAGCTGCATTAGTAACAGGAGTTATTGTTGGTGGTACTACATATTCAGCACTTAAGATGATAAGCCTCTTTTAGAAATAGCTAGCCAATAAGTAGCAGAGGGAGGGCCATCGTTTACCTTCCTTTTGTATTTTTTGTTGGGAATGCTTGAAATCTCATGATTTTTGGAGTGAGATGAATTTTTCTTCTGAAGCATCACATAGCTTTATTTCAGCTAAAAAGAAATCATTGGAAGCATTTTGGGCTTTTTTTGCTAGTTTTTCACATATAGGTTGAGTATACTAAGATTCTTGCTATTTTCATTGATAGACTTACATAGTTGAGTGTCAATTTCTGCAATATTAATTTGCTCTTCTACATCGATCTCAACATTTTTTGGAATGGCCCTTTGTAACAGCTCCTTTTGCAACAGTGGTACCTTTTAATTTTCTGGCACAGATTTTTCAACTTCCCGTTGCTTTTATAGAATGTAAAAAGGCTATTCTTGCTTATGAATTCAACTATATACAGCATAATATCGATTAATCTTTTCTTTAACTTATTTTTCCAACCTTTCAATCGTTATCTTTAATCAATTATATTTTTCCATTTTGTAGATTAAAAAAATTTAGCTTGTCCTTTTCAAATCACATTAGCATGACTTACCTTTTTTTGGGTCTAGTAATTCTCTAGGAATTGTCCTCTTGAATTCTATGCTACTTTGTTTAACATTGACGCATGATTCTGGAATCCAGGAGTTTTTTTTGAGCACAAAAGTTACTCTAAGTTTTTGCTGACAAGAAAGGCTGGATCCCAGTGTCGGAGCACTGGGATGGCACTATCGTAAGTTAAGACAGTGTTAACTACTTGGATGACAAGAAAGGAATGGCACTTTAATCCATATATTAACGAAATTGTAGACTTTAATATATCGGAATTTAGTAACTTAAATAAATTATGATACATCTCTTGCAGATTCATTCAAACTTAATTAAGTGGGAGTATTGTTAATGCGAAAAGGGTTTAATTAAAATGGTATGGCGTGTGAGGAAGACATACATCAATTGGTAGAAAGTGGATTTGATATTAACTCAAAAGATGTAAGCGGAGTCACTCTCTTGCATAAGTTTACAAAAGAAGGCGATTTAGTTGGAGTAAAATCATTATTAGAGCACGAAGCTGACTTTAATGTTGTGGACAACGAAAATAGAAATCCACTGCATTATGCTATTATGCATGGACACAAAAAAATTGCTAAACTTCTTGTTAATCAACTGACAATTAATTCTAGAGATAAAAATGGATTTACTCCACTTCACCTTGCTACACTACAAGATGACACAGAATTAATGGATTTTTTAATAGCAAAAGGCGCAAAAATTAATGAAAAAGATGCTGAGGAAGGCTATACTCCTCTTCACATAGCTTCATTATACGGTTCTAAAAAGAGCGTCCAGATTTTAATTGATAGCGGAGCAAATCTTGAATGTGAAGATAACAACTTTCGTACTCCTTTATTTTTGACCATTTATCAATGTACTACACATTATGAAAGTAGAGCAGAGATTATAGAATATCTGATAAAGAAAGGTGCAAACATAGAAGCAAAAGATGCAGAAAATAATACTACGCTTTTTCTAGCAGCATATAACAACAAAATGCAACTGATAAAGCTTATTGTAAAGCAAGCAAAAGCTAGGTTAAAAGAGTTTATTTGCACAAAAAACAAACATGGTTTTGATGCACTGGATTGCGCTATTGAGAATAATAATAGGAAGATGGTAACATTTCTTGTTTCAAAGGGAATAGAAGCAGATGACCAAGATTGTAACGGTAACACCAGGTTACATAAAGCTAGCTATAATGGTGATACTAAAGCAGTTAAGTTCTTATTGGAGCTTAAGGTAAACGTTAATGCCGTCACTAGATGCAACAGAACTCCTCTGCTACTTGCAGCTAAAAAAGGCCATGTAGAAATTGTAAGAATGTTGTTAGCAGTAAAAGCCAATATGAATATTTGTGATCAACAAGGTTTTACACCTCTGCATCTTACTATTCAAAAGGATTATTTTGATATAGCTCAGCTATTAATAGAAAAAGGGGCAATTAAGTGTAGTAAAGATTATACCGCAATAGGTATGTTTATTGACAAGGCTCATAGCAAAAAAAATATTGAAGAAAATTACAAAAAATTCTGTAGATTTTTGATGCTTTACTTGAAAGAGCTGCATAGTAAACACAAAGCCTTTTGTGTACTTTCAATCCTAGCTCTAAGCTTAACAATTATAGGTTTACCATTTATTTTCAAGCCTATTATTCAATATAGAGAAAGAAGTAAAATATATAAAAAAATTAGGGCTATGCTGATTTATATTTAAGTATAACAGGAGAACTAAGCTAATATATGACAATTATCTGCTCGATAAAAATGGAATTAAATGTATCCGTTTAGCAGAGTGGCAAAATAAAATAGACAAAACCATAAAAATAAATGGTGTCATGCACTGAACATTTGCTGTGCAGTTTACCTTCAAAAATGAATGTTCGTACATCTGTGAGAAAGCGGTAATGCATTAGCTTAATCTACAGAGATCAAAAAAGTTCTTTTTTAAAAAACTTAAGTTATACTTATAAGTATTTGATATCTTTTGTAGTGATTATGCTAAGTCTAAGCTGCCTTTATGTTGATAATGCAGAGTTTGTAGAAGAAATGTATAGCCGTTATCTGCAGGGCGATAAATCAATCGGGGAGGATTGGTATAGAATTTTTTCAAGCAATTTAGAAGTTAATAAAGCGGAGGCCTGCGGTGCACAACATGTAACTAAGGTGGATGATTCAGTTTCTAGTTTAGCAAATTTTTTCAGATCTTACGGTCATTTTTTTGCGGACTTAAATCCATTATCACCGCATGTAAATAAAGAAATAGATTATCAGAAATATTTGAATATCTCTCCAGCGCATGATGCTAAAATATATAGAGATATTTACTGCAAGAACATCGGGTTTGAATTTATGCATATTTCCTCTTATGAGGAAAGAGTGTGGCTGCAGGAGAAAATTGAAAATCAGGTCTATACGCTAAGCCCTCAGGATAAAAAAGAAATACTAAGGCACTTGATTGAATCTGAGATGTTCGAGCAATTTCTCCATATGAAATTTCCTGGATATAAGCGTTTTTCTATCGAAGGTGGGGAGTCAGCTATTGTTGCAATTGAAAGAGTTATTAGTGATTCTGCAGCTTTTGGTATTGAAGAAATAGTTCTTGGTATGGCCCACCGAGGACGGCTTAATGTTCTAACCAAAGTTATGGGGAAAGAATATGCGGCAATGCTGTCTGAATTTCAAGGCAATCTTGCATACCCAAGTGGTCTTGAGGTATCTGGTGATGTCAAATATCACCTTGGTTACTCTTCTGATCGAGCACTTGCTGGTGGTAAAAAAATACACTTAAGTTTATGTCCTAACCCATCTCACCTTGAGGCGGTAAATCCAGTTCTAGCTGGAAGAGTAAGAGCGAAGCAAAATATAAGATCTGTGCTTGGAGTGTCAATTCATGGTGATGCAGCTTTCATCGGGCAGGGAGTGGTTGCCGAAACCCTTACTTTGAGCAACATTGAAGGTTATACAGTAGGTGGTATCGTGCATATTGTTATTAATAACCAAGTTGGTTTTACCGCCAACCCATCCTGCGCACGCTCATCTTTTTATTGCACTGATGTAGCAAAATCAATAGAAGCTCCAATATTTCATGTTAATGGAGATAATCCAGAAGCTGTGAGTTTTGTTGCGAATTTGGCAATGGAGTATGTGCAGAAATTTAAAAAGGATGTGGTGATTGACATAATATGCTACCGCAAATATGGCCATAATGAAGGCGATGAGCCAAATTTTACTCAGCCACTTATGTATAAAGCAATATCAAAGCATAAAACTCCAGGCACGCTGTACGAAGAGAAGCTGACTGCAGAGAAAGTGCTAGGTAGCGATGAAGTAAGTAAATTACGCAGCGAATTTAGAACAAGATTAGATAAAAGCCTTACTGAGTCAACGACTTATACTCCGAAGAAAGCTGACTGGTTTGATGGAGTGTGGTTAAAACTCAGGAGAGCAAAGTTGAACGATTTGAGTGAATATTATACGGACTCTGGTGTTTCACCAGATGAGCTAAAAAAATTGGGCGTACACATAAATAGCAATATTCCAAGCAGTTTTAATATCAATAATAAGGTCAGAAAAATACTTGATGGAAGAATAGAAAGTATAAATTCCGGTAGCAACATAGACTGGGCAACTGCTGAAAGTCTCGCATTCGCGTCATTGCTTAGAGAAGGAATAGGAGTGCGCTTGTCAGGACAAGATTCTGGTCGCGGCACCTTCTCGCACCGTTATTCAAGACTTATCAATCAAGCAACGGAGGAAGAGTTTATTCCACTAAACAACATAAGTGAGAAGCAAGCTCGCTTTGAAGTTATAGATAGCGCACTATCTGAGTATGCTGTGATGGGTTTTGAATATGGATATAGCCTTGACTCTCCATATTCACTTGTGCTCTGGGAAGGGCAGTTCGGTGATTTTGCAAATGGCGCGCAAATTATGATCGACCAATTTATCTCATCTGCAGAAACAAAGTGGTTGCGGTCAAGTGGTCTAGTTCTACTTTTGCCTCATGGTTATGAAGGGCAGGGGCCTGAGCATAGTTCTGCTCGTATAGAGAGGTTTTTGCAGCTCTGTGCAGAGGATAATATGCAGGTGGTTAATTGCTCTACTCCTGCGAATTATTTTCATGCTTTACGCCGACAAATTAATCGAGATTTTCGTAAGCCTTTAGTGGTGTTTACACCTAAATCACTATTGCGTCATAAAAGCGCAGTTTCTAACCTTTCTGACTTTGAAGGAAAATTTCTTACGGTAATTCCAGAGTGTAGAAAAGGTTTAGTTGCAAGTGATAAAATACGTAAAGTTGTAATATGTAGTGGTAAAGTTTATTACGACATAATTGAAATGCTTGAAGCACAAAAAATAAACGATATAGCAGTAGTGCGTTTAGAACAATTTTATCCATTCCCGGCTGATAAACTAGGCAGTGAACTTGAAAAATATAAGAACGCTGAAATTACATGGTGTCAAGAGGAACCAAAAAATATGGGAGGATGGTTCTTTGTCAACCCATTGATAGAAGAGGTATTGTCTGGCCTCAATGCTCAAGCAAAAAGACCTAAGTGCATTGCAAGACCTGCTGCTGCATCTCCTGAATGTGGTTATGCTAATATCCATGCTCAGCAACAAGCAGAAATTTTGAAGCAAGTTGTGCAGGGTATCTAGCACAATCTCACAGATATTGAAGCGAAAGCTAGAAAGCGAACATTGTTCTTAATATTTGGCACTGCAGCCGGGTGCGATAGAAAATATATCACAACAATCAAACTGCTTGTATACTCATACAAATATAAAAAGACTTTACTTTTTTAATAAAAGCTTAATATTTATTAACATTTTCATTTATTTTTCTTAATATAGTTAATATAGTTAATATTAACTATATTAAGATATATATGAAGACAGAAATATTTGAGAGGCTAATAGGGCAAACTAGACTACGCAGCGATAGCAAGGCTAAAATCATACGGTTAAATAGAGACAAAAAGGCTTTTATAGATGAGGATAAAAAGTCTATCGAATTAGCTGAGGCTATTTTTGCAGAAAATAATATGTTTCGTTTTCGTAAACCAGGTCCTGCTACGGATTACATTTTGCACAAACTAATAAATGATAGAAAGCTTCTCGAGGAAATGAAAGATAGAGGTACAAGTATAATATATAATGCATGTATAACATATTAGGCATAGATCAAAATGGCAAAAAAGAAGTATTAGGTTTTTATTTGGCTGAAAGTGAAGGAGCTAACTTCTGGTTGGGAGTGCTAAATGACCTCAAAGAAAGAGGAGTAGAAGATATCCTTATTGCCTGCGTTGATGGGCTAAAAAGCTTTTCTGCAGCTATAAACAGTGTCTTTCCTAATGCGGAAGTGCAGATGTGTATAGTGCATCAGATACGCAACTCACTGAAGTATGTGGCCGGTAAAGATGCGAAGAGTTTTTTGAGCGATTTAAAGAAGGTATATCAAGCTTCAAGCAAGGAAATTGCCGAGAATTATCTGTTAGAATTGGATGAAAAATGGGGCACAAAGTACCCTATGGTTATAAAATCTTGGCAGAATAATTGGGAAAACTTGTCTGGTTATTTTAAGTATTCTGGTCCAGTTAGGAGGATAATCTACACCACCAATCCCATAGAGGGGCTACATAGGCAAATTAGGAAATTCACTAAGACCAAAGGCTCATTTACCAGCATAAATGCCTTGTATAAGCAGGTATATTGTGCTATAAAGAAGGCAGAGGAAAAGTGCTGTACATGATTGGGCATTAACTATCTCTCAACTTGATGTTTTCTTTCCTGGCAGATTGAAAATTGAGTTGAACTAAAAATGCGGTTTGACACAGTTTATTTAACACTCCCATCAGACGGGAGTAGAACATCTACTAGAATATCCAAAATCTTCTGAATATGAAGCTTCATCCAGCTCTTTATTTGGTAGTGCTGATAAATCTCCATTACTTATATCTGAAGGAGCAGGGCTATCATTAATTTGTTCAAATACTTCTTCAAGCATCTTTTGTATTTCTTGATCACTTTCTACACAATGCTTAATCAATTCATCAAATCTTTCGCAAATTTCTAGCATAGTACTCCTTGGCATAGTCACATTGTCTTTTTCTCCTATACTCTCTTGAAACAAACTTACCATCTCTGTTATCAAACCCGTACAATCCTTTACAAAGCTGACATAATTTTGATGAGATAATGAAGATTGATCATCTAAACGTGAAATTCCCCTTTTCATAGTAATTTTCTCAGATAGTAACTTTTCGTACTCTTCAGAACAATTTTGATCTTCTTCTTCTAGATCACTTCGCAATTTTTCAAATTCTTTTCTTCCTTGATCAAGATTTCTTTCTAATTCTTTGATCTTATTGAGATACCCAGCTTCTTTCTCTTCCGATTGATTACTTAGTTCTTCTAAATCTACAGTTAGTTTCATCACTTCTTGAGTTTTTTCATCTAACTTTTCTTGTAATCGTCTTTTTTCTTCTTCTAAATCCGATGATTTAAGTATTAAATCATAAGTTTCAGAACTTTCTTTTTGCAACTGCGCTTCTAACTCTGCTATTTTTTTCTCTTTCTTTTCTAAACATGTCATCAATTCTGTTACTTTTTTAGATTCTAATTCATGTGATTGACTTTCTAATCTCTGGATTTGATTATATTTATCATCTAATTCTTTTTTAGTATCATTCAATTCTTGTTCTAACCTTCTATTTTTATTCACTAATTCATCCAGTTTAAGATATGATCGCTTTCTTTGATCAGTTAGTTTTTCTATTTTGACAACTAGAACTTTAGCATATTCTTCCAAGCGTTGCTTTTCTTGCACTAATTCAGCTTTTTCTTTACTTAACTTTTGTATCTCTCTTTGTGCTTTCCTTAACTTCGATTCTAACTCTTCCTTCTCTACTCTTCTCTTTTCAAATTCACTCTCTACCGAATCACTTAGCTGCTTGAGTTTTTGTGTTACTTCAGCCAAAACTTCATCTTTTTCCCTTACCTTTCCATTTAATTCCTCTACCTCTCTCATTTTTTGCTGTAATTGTTCTAATATAGTTTGATTATTTCCAGTTAATCTTGTATTTTCTTTTTCCAATTTATTAATTCTTTCTTTTAAGCTGTCATCTACAACTTGTGCAATTTTGTCTTGCATTTTAGTACTGCCTATTTGAGCTTCTTTGCTGCCAAGCTCAATTTCTTGAGTTGTTTGAATGTTAATATTTCTATTACTATTTTCTATCACAATCTCAGATGATTTATGATTGCCTTTCTCCTTATTTCTAAATTTTATTTGATACAAGAATAAGTTACCTATTTTTACATTTTTATTTGCTTTCAATTGATCATCAGTAACACGATTACGCTCGATAAGTTCTATACCATTAGCATCAATATTAATTATAATAGTGCACTTTTTTCCGTCCTCATCACACCAATTCAGAGTCATTTCGTATGCACCATCAGTTACAACATAGTGCCTTATTCCTTCTTCAGAAACAAAACCGTGCATTCCATTTTTTCCATTGCTATGCAGAGTTGAAAATCCTGAAATTCCATTATCTTGACAGAAATTACTATTCAAAAACTCACTGACTTTGAATTTGTTTTTATTAGCTCCCAATTTAACTTCTGCACAACTACCATATATTGACACTGTTTCAACACCACTTTCAATATACCCATTCAATACTTTTTTAGCCTTATCTTGAAGCTCTAGTCTCGCCTCCTTTACATTATTGAAATCTTGGATAATGGCTTTATACACTTCATCTTCATTAAAATTGGCATTGTATTTTATTAAAAAAGATAATATGTGAAAACTAGCTACAGCAGTGTGAATTGATTTATTCTTTTCTTTTATCTTACCGAGCAAAAACAAAAACCTTTGAATGAAGTCATGATAATCATCTTTTTGTTCTTCAATTTTATTATTATATGAATTACCAATCATTATTACCTCACAACTAAATAATTAGTATAGTAATACGAATGCTAAGTTACATCAATCAATAAACTTACAGTAAATTTTCTATTTTCAGTTATAAGCTCTGCTTCTGTACTCTCAACCCATTCTATCACTTCAGCATTGCAAACTGACTGCAAATCATGCTGAGCAGAATAATTTAACTCATCCTCTTTTACACTCGCTTTTATCATCAACTTTTGTATAAGATGCTTAACTGATACGTTATTATCTGCTTTTATTTTTCTCACAAGGTTTAATATCTGCACGAAATTATCTCCCATTTCCTCAGAATACTTATCATAGATAAGTTCTTCCTTGTTAGGCCAATTACTTTTATTGTGAACGGAGTTATAACTATACAACTGATGATATATTTCCTCTGTAATGTATGGCAAAAATGGTGCAAATAACCTCAAAATAATATTGAGTACATATGCCAAACTCTGTTTCGCACTCATGTTTGCCTCGTTGTCCAATGCATCTCCATATGCACGTTTTTTAACTAACTCTAAGTAATTATCACAAAAATCTTTCCAAAAAAATTCTTCTATTGCGCTCAAAGCTTCGCAGTATTCAAACTGTAATAGGTTGTTCGTCGTTTTTTCTATCACTTTATATAATTTGGACAATATCCACTTATCCATCGTCTCACTGATGGAATTTATGCTCAATGCTTGATGTTTTTCCATAAACATGGAAACAAATTTGCTAGCATTCCAAAGTTTCGTAACAAGTCGTTTGCCAATTTTGAAGATATTTTCAGAGTAGACTGTGTCAACTCCAAGTCTTGAGTTTGCTGCCCAATAGCGTACTACGTCAGCTCCATAGGTTTCAAGCATTACATGAGGAGTGATGATATTACCTTTTGATTTACTCATCTTTTTTTTATCATCAGCCAAACACCAACCACTAATCATGATATTTTTCCACGGCAGTGAATCTGCATGATAATGTGCCTTCAAAATCGTATAAAAAGCCCAAGTTCTTATTATCTCATGGCTTTGGCTGCGCAGATCTGCAGGAAATATCTTATCATACCGATGGCTTGGTAAACCGAGCTCACTGTTTACTGCCAGTGCACTTAGTTGAGGAGTGATCGCACTTGTGGCCCACGTATCCATTACATCTTGGTCTGGGTTAACCTCTTCCTTACTATACCCTTTCGGCAAATCTTTGAGTGGATCTACAGGTAAATCCTTTACTTCAGCTAGAATGATTTTACCCTCTTCCCCTTTACGTTTTGAATACCACACCGGAAATGGCACACCAAAATAACGCTGTCTTGAAATGCACCAATCCCAATTTAGCCCTTCTATCCATACCTCCATGCGTTTACGCATAGACTTTGGATGCCAACTACACTTTTTTACTTTATCTAACACTTGAGCTTTTTGCTCTAAAGTCTTGATAAACCATTGATAAGTTGGTAATATTTCAAGTGATGCGCCAGATCTTTCTGCACACTTTACGGAATGAGAAATGTTAGTACTTTCTATCAAAAGGCCCTTTTCAGTTAGGATTTCAATAATTCTCTTTCTTGCTTCTTTAACCTTTAGGCCATTTATTTCATCGTAGATTCCAGCGTCACGCGCTGGGGCGTGTGTCTCCTCTAATGGCTGGATTCCAGTGTCAAGCACTGGAATGTCACTCCCCTTTGTCATCCCAGTGCCTTGACACTGGGATCTATTATTACCATACACTGAATCTAGACTTATCCTACCATCCTGATCGATAATAATTTTCATCGGCAGACCATGCTTTTGCTGCCAATATATGTCGAGCTCATCACCAAACGTACAGCACATAACAAGCCCAGTACCTTTATCTATTTTAACTTTATCATCAGCTATTATTGGAACTTTTGCTCCTGTTATTGCCACCACGGCTATTTTTCCAATCAGCTGAGTGTAGCGTGCATCTTCTGGATGGCAAAAAACTGCAACACATGCTGGAAGCAACTCAGGCCGTGTAGTTGCAATCTTAATCTGCTCATTTTCTTCAGTGGAAAAAACTATCGTGTTCAAAAATGACTCAAAGACTTTATCCTCTATTTCTGCTTGTGCAATTGCAGTTTTATCGACTGGGTCCCAAAGAATAGGTTGCATTTTTCTGTATGCATACTCTTTATTATATAGATCAATGAATGACATTTGAGAAAGTGCCACAGCTTCCTTGCTGATCGTGTGGTATTCCAAATCCCAGTCATAGCTAATGCCAACTGATTTAAACAATTCCTTGAATTCTTGCTTTGATTTTTCAATAACCTCATGGCACATCTCTATAAATTTTTCTCTGCCAACTTCTTTTGCGCGGGTTTTATAGGTTTGCTCAACTAACCTTTCAGTCGGAAGGCCATTATCATCAAACCCAATTGGATAAAATACATCTTTTCCCAGCATACGCTGAAATCTTGCAATAAAGTCTGTGTGGCAATAGCTGAATATATGGCCAATATGCAACTTTCCTGATATCGTTGGTGGGGGCGTATCTATAGTGAAAGTGTTACCCTTTTCACTACTCCATTTATAAACTTTACTTCCTTCCCATAATACATTGTATTTGTTTTCAACTTCTCTAAAGCTGTATTTTTCTTCCAACATAAATATTTTTCAGTTTTAAGCTTTAAATTAGCACAATTGAGCAAATACAGCAATTTTAATGTCTGACATTTTAGTTTATAATACAAAATTTCTTGATTTTAGTTTTTTATGTATTACACGATAAATTTTTAGTATTGAGGTTTATTATGCCTGATTTTAAATTTTCTGATTTACAAGATCTTGTTAATGCTCTATATGATCCATACTATCTGCCCTCCAACGAAAAAATAAAACTAGCAGAATTGCTTGAGGACGTGTTGGAACTAGAAGTTAAAAAAAGCTCAGAAGATGCAATAGCTACATTGAAAGCCTGAACAGACGAAATCTGTAAAACCAAAAAGAAACTCTTTCTCTTTACTTTATGTTTTTTGGATATAGTTTTACGAAGAAGCGCTTCTGCAGCTATAACCGAAACAATCAATGGTGCTATAAATGCCCGTTTGAAAGCATGGTTTTGGGGGAAACGGTAAAGCCATTGATGGAGTTCTTTCTGGACTACCTCGTTTAGAAGATTGTATAACCTAACCGTCCCAAGCTGAAGTGCTTCTTATCATAATAGTATAGGAGGAATTTTATATGGCAGAAGCAAAAAGTAAATTAAAAATAATAAACCCTGACGCATCAGGGATTGATATTGGCTCGACTGTACATTATGTATGTGTACCTGAAGGAAGAGATGAACAACGTATCCAAAAATTTGGGTGCTTTACAGTAGATCTACACAACTTAGCAAAGTGGTTAAAAAAGTGTCAGGTTAGAACTGTGGCCATGGAGTCAACTGGAGTATATTGGATTCCCTTATTTCAAATATTAGAATCATATAAATTTGAGGTAAAACTAGTAAATGCGCGACATGTCAAAAATGTGCCTGGTAGAAAGTCTGATGTTCAGGATTGTCAATGGCTGCAACAATTGCACAGCTATGGACTGCTTCAAGGATCATTTAGACCGGATAATCAAATGTGTGTATTGCGTAGTTACGTTAGACAACGTGCTAATCTAATTGAAAATGCAGCTAAACATACTCAACGTATGCAAAAAGCGCTAATTCAAATGAATATTCAATTGCATAAGGTTATTAGTGATATCAACGGTTTAACAGGCATGAAAATTATTAAAGCAATAATTGAAGGAGAGAAAGACCCCCAAAAACTAGCTGAATTTAGAAATTCAAACATGAAGAATGACAAGCCTACTATAGCAAAAGCATTAACAGAAGACTATAGAGAAGAACACTTGTTTGCACTAAAACAAGAATATGCAGCATATACTTTTTTTCAAGAGCAAATAACGGAATGTGATAAAAGTATAGAGAGTTACTATAAAACATTTGAGGCAAAGTCAAATGAGAACAGGATGTTGAATAAAATACGAAAGCGGAAGCAGAAGAATGGTCCAGATTTTGCTGCGGATGAGGATTTAAATCGAATAACCGGGATAGATTTTACTAAAGTCCCGGGATTTGATGTATTAAGTGTACAAACTATCATTTCGGAAACAGGTATAAATCATAATAAATGGCCAACAGAAAAACATTTTTCTTCCTGGCTTGGATTAAGCCCTGCTAATAAAATTACAGGAGGAAAAATTGTTGGAACAGGAACTCGTAAAGTTATTAACCGCGCTGCGAATGCATTTCGAATGGCTGCCCATTGTGTGTTGAGAAGCAAAAGTGCAATAGGTGCATATAGTAGAAGGCTGAAAAAAAGGCTAGGAGCACCAAAAGCAATAACTGCGACAGCAAGGAAATTAGCATGTATCTTTTATCAAATGTTGAAATATGGACAAGAATATGTAGAGAAAGGAATGAACTATTATGAAACACTTTACAAAGAGAGAGTAGTCAAAAATTTGCTTAAAAAAGCAAAGGAATTTGGTTATATACTAATGAAAGAGGAGCCGATAGATGAAAAAGGTTCTTAGGAGTTTGTTAGAAGGATGTTTTATTATTTTTTCAATAAGGCCAGATGACTCTCTTACAGCAATATCGTAAAATTCTTCTTTTGGTTTGTCGGACATCTTGTAAGCCTCATAAATATTAAAACTAGTATAGTTACTAAAAAGTTACTTACAATTTATAATAAGTTATTATATCAGTATCAAGCTAGAAATAAAAGAGTTTAATAGTTTAAAGAAATTCTCTCTTTTTTTCTTCTATATTAAATTCTTTACAAAAATCAGTAGATAAGTCCACACCTTCCCAAGAAAATCCACCATCACTTTCCGATTCTTTACCAAAATGCCCATAGCAGGCTGTACGTTTATATATAGGACGATTAAGTGATAAATGTCTTATTATGCCTTTAGTTGATAAATCTATGTTACCTTCAATAAACCCTTTAATCCTCTCTTCATCTATTGTATTCGTGCCAAATGTATCAATGTAAAATGAAGTAGGTTTTGAGACACCAATTGCATAAGAAAGCTGCACAAGACAACGTTCAGCTAAACCTGCAAAGACAATATTTTTAGCAAGGTATCTCGCCATATAAGCTGCGGATCTATCAACTTTTGTTGCATCTTTTCCAGAAAACGCTCCTCCACCGTGTGGAATATAGCCTCCATAAGTATCAACCATAATTTTTCGTCCGGTTAATCCACAATCACCAACTGGTCCACCAATAACAAATCTACCTGTTGGATTGACTAAGAGATTTTCTTTAGGGCACATCCACCCTTCAGGTAAAGATGAAGCTATGTAAGGATAAATTATTTCCTTCACTTTCGATTGACTCAGATCCTCAAGATGCTGTATTGAAACAACAATACTTTCAGCACGCACTGGAAGGTTATTCTCATACGCCAAAGTGATTTGCGATTTTGCATCCGGACCAAGCTTTACCCCTTTGACCATACTCATGATATTTCTCAGAATCGAGTGTGCATAAAAAATGGGTGCCGGCATGAGGCTTTCTGTCTCTATTGTTGCATAGCCATACATTATGCCCTGATTCCCAGCACCTTGATCCACACCTATTGCAATGTCATTTGATTGTTCATGTAGCAATATATTTACTTTCACTGTTTCCCAGTGGAAACCATCATGCTCATAACCAATACCTTTTATTGTATTCCGTACAATACTTTCAATCTTGCTATTTTCAATGTTCGGTCCAAATACTTCCCCAGCTATAATAACATTATCTTTAGTAACTAAAGTCTCTATTGCAGTACGAGAAGAAGAGTCATTAAAAAGGTATTCGTCAAGTATTGCATCTGAAATCTGGTCTGCTACTTTGTCTGGATGACCGGCTGCTACTGATTCACTGGTTACTGAATTCTTATGTAAAACCATCGTTTAGTTACACAATATCAAAACTATTGCAAATTTAAATGGTGGGTCTGGGAAGAGTTGAACCTCCGACCTCACGCTTATCAGGCGTGCGCTCTAACCACCTGAGCTACAGACCCGTATCTATTCAAGCCAAGGCTTGCATATCATCTGTAGGCACAACATCAATAAACGTCTTTTTATTTGCTGATTTTCTAAAACTCACCCAGCCTTTCGTTTTAGCAAAAATCGTATGATCTTTACCCATACCAACATTCTTTCCAGGATGAAATTTTGTACCTCTTTGACGTACAATTATGTTACCTGGAATAACCTCACCATTCTTCTTTATCCCGAGCCGACGCCCTGCCGAATCTCTACCATTACAGGAACTACCACCTGATTTTTTAGTTGCCATATCTTACCTCTTACTTTTGAAGACTAATTTCATTGATACGAAGAACAGTAATATACTGCCTATGACCATTTTTCCTACGGTAATTTTTTCTTCTCTTTTTCTTAAAGATTATAATTTTTTTATCTCTACACTGCTCCAGTACTTCAGCTTTAACAACAGCATTAGATGAACAAGATAAGCCATTACTTGAAACACAAATCACTTTATTGATTTCCACTTCCTCTTTTTCTTCAGCTTGTAATCTTTCTACTTTAATTATGCTGCCTTTTTTTACTAAATACTGCTTTCCACCAGTTTCGATTACTGCAAACATGACAAATATCAATTATTGTTATTAACACTAATCGTAAATGATGTTACACATACTGTCAATATAAATAAAAACATGAAATACTTCTACCTTTATCTGCTTTTCCTTGGAGAGTAGTCAAGTTTTAAAACTTGACTACTCTCAAATTCTCTTAGTATCATGAAAACTTTACGACGTTAATAAAAACTCAAGCTTTCACTAAAAACATTCAATCGGAGCTTATAAATTAAAACTCATTCCAAGTTCAAACCCATGAGAAAAATTACTGAACTTGTGAAGTTTATAGCCAGCGAAAACATTCGTTCTCTCAGAAAGTGGAAGATTAATACCAGCACCTATCTGGTAGGAAAAAACTTTTTTACGTCTAGCTGTTGACCTTGCTGTGCTGGTTGAGATACTTTAGCTCCACCTCCTACACCAAAAGTAACATAAGGAGTAATATCCGTACTTTCAAATTGATGATTATAATGAAGCTTTGCCATGAATCCTAACTCTGCCAAAGATCCTCCAAACAAAACAGATTTCAATACAGGACCAGCTGAAATTTTAATGCTATCTGTATAGTGATAGCCAAGATCAACATTAGCACCAACCCCACCTGAAAAGGAAGTGTAGATTCTATTTTTAATCCAATCAACTCCAAAAGACGGTGCTGACAAAGAACAGCAGATAACCAAAGTAAGTAATTTTTTCATTTTCACCCTCTAACCATGAATATACGCATATATATCCATAGAAAAGTTAAAAATCACATAACTTACATAATAAAATCGGAATCACTTTTTTAGCTACTTGCCTTTCTCTTGCAATTGCCAAACTTTTCTTTTTCACATTTTATTACCTACTGCAATCATCATTTTAGCCTATATAACTTGCTTTTATTTCAACAAAAATTCAAACCAGACTTCACTAAAAACATTCAATCAGATTTTACAAATTAAAACTCATTCCAAATTCAACCCCATGCGAAAGTTCATGGAACTTTTGCAGCTTGTAGCCAGCAAAAACACTTGTTCTCTCAGAAAGTGGAAGATTAATACCAGCACCTATTTGATAAGAAAAAAATTCTTCTACGTCTGGCCCTTGATTTTCTGAAAGAGGAATTTTAGCAACACCTCCCAGACCAAAAGTAACATAAGGAGTAATATCTGTATTTTCAAATTGATGATGATAGTGAAGCTTTGCCATAAGTCCCGCGTCTAAAATCCCTTCATTCATAACAAGTTTAACTGCAGGACCAAATGAAATTTTAATGCTATCTATACAGTGATAGCCAAGATCATAATTAATACCAAGCATGCCATACGACGAAGAGGTGTAGGTTCTATCTTTAACCCAATCAACTCCAAAAGACGGTGCTGACAAAGAACAGCAAGCCAACAAAGTAAGTAACTTTTTCATTTTTATCCTCCAAAGATTAATATATGCATATACAAGCATATAAATATTAAAAATAGTATAAATTGCAAGTAAAAAATTGGAATTATTTTATTTTTTTTGTTATTTGCCTTTCTCTTGCAATTGCAAATTGGCATATCTTTCACTATCTGCTGCAATCATCATTTGAGTCTACATCACTTACTTTCGCTTCAATATAATTTCCCACTAGCCTTTACTAAAAATATTCAATCAGAGTTTACAAATTAAAGCTCATTCCTAGCTCAATTCCATGGAAAATTTTATGAAACCTTTGCAATTTGTAGCCAGCAAAAACACTTGTTCTTTCAGAAAGTGGAAGATTAATACCAGCACCTATTTGATAAGAAAAAAATTTATCATTGACTATAGTTTCGAAAACCTCTGCCAATAGGGTACTTATGTTTTCACCTACATTATCAGCTCTACTTACATTAGGTTTAGCCTTCATTGTACGAACTATAACAGCACCAACACCAGCAGTAATATAACGAGTCATATTCGTACCTTCAAATTTATGATGATAATGAAGCTTTGCCATAAGCCCTATAACTCCTCCAAATTCTTCATCAAGAGTAGGTTTGATTACAGAATTAATAATAGGTTTGATTACATAGCCAACTGAAATTTTAGTGCTATTTGTATAGTGAAAACCAACGTCATAATTAACACCAAGCCGGCTATATGACAAAGAAGTATAAATTCTATCTTTAATCCAATCAACTCCAAAAGACGGTACTGACAGGAAACAACAGACCACCAAAATCAGCAACTTTTTCATTTTTAACATGTATATTGATATACATGTATACTAATGCATATATTAAAAATAACATAATTCGCGTAATAAAAATTAGAGTTATTTTATTTTCTTAGTTATTTGCCTTTCTCTTGCAATTGCAAGACTTTTCTCTGGCACATCCTCTACTATAACGCTACCTGCTGCAACTAGAGAGTCATCATGAACATTAAGCGGTGCAATTAATGAACTATTGGCACCAATAAAACAATTGCTTCCAATATTTGTTTTATGTTTCTTTTTCCCATCATAATTACAAATAACGGTACCTGCACCTATGTTACTCCCCTGCCCTACCTGAGTATTTCCTATATAACTTAAGTGCTTTATCTTAGTATTTATACCTATATCACTTGCTTTTGTTTCAACAAAATTACCTATGATTGCACCATCACCTATTGTTGTATTTTCACATTTGGCAAATGGACCAACCCTAACACCAGATCCTATTTTTACTCCAGGACCAAAAAAAACGTATGGGTAAACAATCGAATCCATACCAATTTGCGTATCAAGAGAGAAGAAAACAGTTTCTGGAGCAACAAGTGTTACTCCAGAGTTAGTGAAAAACTTTCTTTTTTCTTCTTGAAAGTAAAACTCGGCCGTTGCAAGGTCATTCCTATTATTTATGCCAGTTGCCTCCTCCTCATCAGCAATAACATAGCCAACATTTAAATTACTCTTTACTGCAATGGCAACTATATCAGTCAGGTAATATTCGCGAGCTTGATTATTACACTCTATTTTCTCCACTAATTCATGTAAATCTTTTGTATATGCAACCATTATTCCAGCATTAGCAAGAAATTCCTCATCATTATTTCTACCATTTTGTACTTCTACTATTTCTCTTAGGGAACCGTTCTCAATAATTAGTCTACCGTATCCTTTATTATCAGTTTTAAACCCAAGACAAACTAAAGCATTGCTCTCTCCTAAGCAGCTTATCATTTTAGTTATTGTGCTGCTTTTTATCAGCGGAGTATCTCCATACTGCACAACAACTATGTCTGATAATTCTTTCAGGTTTCTCATTGCAATTTTGACTGCATCCCCTGTGCCGAGCGTTGACTCTTGTGTAATTAATTTTATATCCTCAAAGCACTTTAGTCTTTCAATTAAAGGCTGATCAACTACAACAGCAATATTTTCAGGATTTAGCTGCTTTGCATTGTAAATGACGTGCTCAAGCATGGAGAAATTACCTATTTTGTGCAGAACCTTAGGCAAGCTTGAATTCATTCGTTTACCATGCCCAGCAGCAAGTACAACAAATGTATAAGATTTATTTGTCACTTATCTTAAAAACGAAAAATGAAAACCATAATGGTTGAGCCAATTGATTTTGTTGTCGTAAAAACTCCTTAGATCACCAATTTGATATTTCAGCATCGCAAGCCTTTCTATGCCAATTCCAAATGCAAAGCCACTGTATTTAGTATGGTCTATTCCAACATTTTTAAAGACATTTGGATGCACCATACCACATCCAAGTACTTCAATCCATTTACTATCTTTATAGCTTATGTCCACTTCCGCAGAAGGTTCAGTAAAAGGGAAAAAACTATTACGAAAGCGTATTCTTAGACCCTTATCTCCGAAAAATTTACTAAGGAAGCAATGAATAGTAAATTTTAATTGGCCCATATTGACATTTTCATTAACATAAAGTCCTTCTATCTGATGAAACATAGGAGTGTGAGTTGCATCAAAGTCATTTCTGTATACCCTGCCTGCAGCCACTATTTTAATTGGAAAAGTTTTTGTCTTTTCCATGGTTCTAATCTGCACAGATGAGGTATGAGTGCGCAGCACCATTCTTTTATCATTTATTTTATTCCTTAAATAGAAGGTATCTTGCTCCTCTCGTGCAGGGTGGTGACTTGGAGTATTTAATGCATCAAATACGTGAAATTCATCTTCAATATCAGGACCATCAACTGCTTTAAAGCCCATATGCGCAAAAATGAGCTTCACTTCACTTATAACTTTACTGAGTGGATGAATCTTGCCAATTCTTTCTGGTCTGACAGGCAGTGTGATATCAACTGCTTCATTTTGCAGTTTTAACTTAACTTCTTTATCTTTCAGTTCATTTTCTTTGCTTGTTATAAGCTGGTCTATCTTATTGCGTAAAACATTAATCACTGCACCTAGGTCGCGTTTCTCTCCTGCATCATCTATATTCTTTAAGTCATCGAAATAAGCTTTTACTACACCCTTTCTCCCCAAGTATGACAACCTAACTTTTTCTAAATCCTGCAAAGAAGCAGCATTTTCAATCTCAGAAATTACCTTATCTTCAAGTAAAGGTATTTCACTTATTAGCTCTTTGTTCACCTTAAAAACGCCAGCTTAAATTTTTATTATAGTGAAATCTTTAATATCATCAATAAAACTATTTGAATAAAAAGGAGTATAGCAACCATACAGGTTGTTTATTTGAATATCTTCATAGGTTACACTTTTAAATTGGAAAATTGTGAGCTTAAAGATTACATAAGTACGTTGAAAGATATATTTGAATGTGAAGAATTTGAACATCAGTTCTTAGAAAACTTGTTATGTAAGGTTATAAAAAGCAGTGAAGAATATGATAAAATAATAGAGTCTTATTTACACCCAAGCTGGTCACTTTCACGGTTAAATCTTATAAGCTTATCTATTTTGCGTATTGCAGTATGTGAGTTAATTGATTTTGATACACCAGCACCAATTGTTATTAATGAATATACTAACATTGCAGCAGTTTCTACAATAAGTTTAAGTAACCTAACACTAAAAAATGAAGGGCAGACTTATTTAGTCTACCCCTTTTATACTTAGTTGGATAATGATCTTTCGTTCTTTTGTTGTTCAGCTTCTGGTGATTTAACAATTGAGCTTGGCGTAAGTTCAATGGTTAGTTCTTTAGCATCATTTTCTTCAGAGCCTAAACTTAACGTTTTGAGCTGTTGGTCACTTCCATCTATTAATTTAAACTCACCTTCATCATTTTTTACTGCTAGTGAATTTATTTTTAAGCAGCTATTATTGTCAGATATACCTGACTCATCTTTAGCAGTTATGTAGTAACTCTTATCGTTGAAGGGAAAATCTATACGATACTCATCGGGGATAACAATGCCATCTTGATTCTTATTTTGGTTGTTTTCTTTGAGAAACTCAAGAGCTTCATCTGTTACTTTCAACTGCAGACATCCTGCACTATCAACAACAATCTTCCCATCCATTTTTTCTTTCACTGTTGTACTACGGTTCTTAGATGTTTCAAATGCGGTAACGATAGCACCAAATGCTAAAGTCAGTAGTAAAGAGCAAACAAGTATTGAGATAAATATCCCAGGAAATGTAGCAAAAAACGCTCCAAGTGAAGCTAAAGCTGCAGGCGCTAAAAATGGTAATGAGAATATTAATACTGCGCTTCCAATGGCACACAGAGAAGCAAGTAATATAACTGCCGTGTCTGTTGTTTTACGATCTTTTTTAAAAGTTAACATAATTACTCCTGAAAATAAATTAATAATATATTAATATTATATATGAAAAAGTTAGTATAGTCAACTTATAGACAATAAATTATCTACGACTTGAGACAAAGCCCCCTTCACCGCGGTCGATTTCTTCATAAATACGTTTTGTAAAGGAGTAATCGAAAGCTTAAATGCAGTTGTTATGCAATACCTCTTGGTACAACAGCAGATAGACCTACTGCGAAACATGATGGAAGTAGATAAAAGTTGGCGCATAAAAAGGTTTGATATTATACTACGTGCTACTAAATTGCTTTAGTTATAGCATCAAGAAATTTACTAAATAGAAAAAAGGTAAAAGCTTTTGATCTGTCATTTAGGTACTCCTTTCCCTGTCATCCAAGTAGCCCTCTTTCTTGCCATTCAAGTAGCCCCTGTGGTGTCATCCCAGTTGCATAACACTGGGATCCAGAACAGGTAATAAGAAGCACTAAAATGACATCTCTATAGGACTCCTAACTAATCCAAAATATTAAGAAATTTACCAAGCAAAAAAAGGCAAAAGAATCCCCCAGTAGTGAGTTTTAACCCTATAATAATGTAAATCGGCATTGTAATAATGTGCTAACGCTTATTTAAAGCGCGTTTTGGCTGAATGTAGAAAAAATAAAAAAGACATGCAGCCGCTATAATTTTATGTAATCTGCCAATATATACCTGAGTTTTTTACTGAATTTTGTTGTTAAATCTGCAGAGATTAAAAACAAGGATAAACACTCTTATTGTTATGATAAGAAGATTGATGAGATTTGTAAAGTAACTTTTTCTGCTCTTATTGAATCCAACACGCCGCTGTTATGCAAGGGTGCTATAATTATTAATTTATTGACTAATTATATTTTTTTGTTAATATTATATTAATAAATTAAAAAATTAGAAACATGCACAGTAATGATACCACAACTCCGTGGGAGCAAACAAAAAATTCATTTAAGTCTTTTATGGATAAGGCTAAAAAAACCATACATACAGCAGCTTCCGAAATTCAAAATAAGGTAACACATGAAATAGAAGATTTCTCTAAGTCCTTTAAAAAAGATTGTGAAAACATAAAGGAAGATGTTACTAACCTTAATACCACACTGCAGAAACAAGCAAAGAATTTATTTAAAAATAAAGCTCAAGACACAGAAAAAAATCTCACCAAAGTTGGAGCTGAGAAAAAATATGAGGTAGAAGATTTACCTAAATTTTTCAAAGATAAATCTAAAGAGATAGGCAAAGTATTTTCCGATGAAGTAGTAGAAATCAGCACTATTCGCTCAAGAAGTGTTACAAGTGATACACAAGAATTTTCATTTAAGATCAAGCTGCTAACAGAGGTAAACCCTAATACAATATTACCTCAAATAAAACATTTTATTGACTTTTTTAAAATCTGCCTTTCTCAGGAGAAAAACTTCACAGCCAATATAAAAGTAGCAAAAGAAAGCGAAGAACTATACAACAACTACCATAAAGCTAATAAAACTGTAGAAGAATTCATAAGTAATGCTTCAATTCAAATCCTCCTGCAGGGCATAACAATAACGCTACAAACAGAAGTTAAAAACATCAACCTCAATAGCTTGCAACAAATCGAGGCATTTTTGAATGAACAGCTAAAGCATGCAGAAAAAGCTAAAAATGAGGATGCCACAAGAAATTTAGTCCCTCAAGAAATAGAGCGGGATATAGGTCAAACTACTTCGCACACAGATTATTTTAAAGCTAACAGAAAAAAGAAATCCGAAAATCAGGTCAAAGAGCTATCAGAAGAGGAAAAACAATCAATCATAAAACAAGTTCAACTTGATGCTAGAGTAGCTATGATAGATAATTTGGCTGAGCACAAGGGAAAAAAACTTGATGAAATATTCGTAGAAGTAATAAGTGAATATAAAAATCAAGATTCAGATGCATTTTACAATATTTTCAACTCAGTGTTTAATATTATTTATTTCCAAGATAAACAACTACATGAAATATTAGAGCCGAATGAGATATCAGAAGTGCTAGAGGTTATAATGCACCCCATAAACTAGACCAAAAAAAA
>NZ_JAIUJX010000012.1:11841-24416 GCF_053891855.1 Wolbachia endosymbiont of Protocalliphora sialia | reverse complement strand
TTTTTTTTTGGTCTAGTTTATGGGGTGCATTATAGACAGCACTGTGCAATACCTTCAGTGGATGAGAGATAGTAGCTTCAGGGTTGCAGCTATACGAACATTGTGATTCAAGAGGCAATAATTTGCTACCCACAATTTCGATTATAAGCTCATTTAAAATAAATATTGATTTCTTATTTTAATTATTTAAAAATTAAAATAAATTATTTAAGATTAGGGTAAAAATTATGACAATAAATTATCAGCAGTGGCGGGAAGTATTAAGTACGGTTAATAGTGATAATAAATTAGATAAAAGGAACGTAATTGAAAAAGTAAAAGGAGAGCTAAAGGCAAGCAATGAAGAGGTATTTAAACAGTGGGAAGAGAGTAATTTTTATGTAAATTATAAATTTGAAGTTGGAGATAATGAATTCACATTATTACATTTAACTGCTAAGTTAGGCTATACGAGCTTGACAAAGGCTTTAATAGTAACAAAAGGGATAGATGTTAATATAAAAGATAAGAATAAAAAGACACCTTTACATTTAGCTGCTGAAAATGATTATAAAGAGGTAGTAGATGCTCTGTTGGAAAAAGATGAAATCAGGATTAATGAACAAGAAGATAAGGAGGGATGGACACCTTTACATTTAGCTCTTATGAATGGCCATGCAGACGTGGTAGAATCTCTCGTAAGAAACGGTGCGAATGTTAATATAAAAGATGACTATAGAGTGACACCTTCATCTTTGGCTATTCAAAGAGATTATGTATTTACTCCGCCAAAAAAACGTGAAGGCTCCTATGTTAATGTGAAAAATCATGCTAGAACTGCTTCTAGGAATTTAACTAAAGAGGAAAAACAACGCACATCAGCAATTGCGAAAGGTTTTTTTGCCGGTAGTGCAACTGCATTATCAGGTGTTTTAATAGCGAAAGCACTTTCTGCAACTGGAATAGTTACAGTTGAGTCAAAACCCTCTACACCAATAGCAGTGGCTAAAACTGCAGCTATAGCGCTAGTAGTTGGCAGTGCTGTATATGCATTGTCAAAATCTGATACTCAAGTTGATAAACCAGTCTTAACAAATGGACAGCAAGAAGCTGCTAGCGCTGGTAGGTTTGCCTAGCGCGTATTCGACCTACCAGTGTCAAACACTGATCATAGGGAATGACATTAAAGGGACACTGGAATAACGTAGGAGAGAGCGCTGACAACTTTCGTTTAGGCAAGATTATACCTTGAAAAAATTAAGCTTTAGTGCTATTAAATAGTTGTAAATTTTGTCTCTTTGGTAGCTTTATGAATGTTGAAAGTAAGAAAATACATGATACTAAAATAAAATTACCAATATTTCTCGATTATCAATCTACTACTAAAGTAGATCCTCGTGTTTTGGAGGTGATGATACCTTATTTTGGTGAGTTTAGTAATGCACACTCTCGTAGCCATTCATTTGGTTGGAAAGCTGAGGAAGCAGTAGAAAAAGCAAGGAAGCACATTGCTGATTTAGTGAATGCAGACAGCAAAGAAATCGTCTTTACCTCGGGTGCAACTGAATCAAATAACATGGCTATCAAGGGTGTTGCTCATTTTTATAAGAATAAGGGGAATCATATAATAACTGTCTGCACGGAGCATAAGTGCGTTTTAGATTCTTGTCGACATCTAGAAAATGAAGGCTTTAAAGTTACATATTTGTCCGTTAAGCAAAACGGAATTATAGATTTGTTGAAACTTGAGGAGGCAATCACTGATAAAACAATTCTGATTTCAGTGATGATGGCAAATAATGAAATCGGAGTAATGCAACCTGTCAAAGAAATTGGTGCAATATGTAGAAAGCATAATATATTTTTTCATACAGACGCTGCCCAAAGCTTTGGAAAAGTTCCAATAGACGTAAATGAAATGAACATTGATCTTATGAGCCTTTCTAGCCATAAAATTTATGGACCTATGGGAATAGGTGCATTATATGTCCGTAGAAAAAATCCTCGTGTTAGATTGACGCCACTAATTAGTGGTGGTGGACAGGAGAGAGGCATGCGCTCTGGAACAGTTCCCACTCCCCTTGCAGTTGGTTTTGGTGAAGCGGCACGTATTGCTAAAGAAGAAATGGGAGCAGAAGCAAGTAAATTAGAAGAACTGAGAGATATTTTGTACAACAAAATAAAAGAAGCATTTCCTGATGTTGTTTTAAATGGTGACTATGAAAATAGGATTCCTGGTAACCTCAACTTAAGTTTTCCTTATGTTGAGGGTGAGTCTCTTATCATGGCAATCAAGGATTTAGCAGTAAGCTCTGGTTCTGCATGCACATCTGCATCCCTTGAGCCTTCTTATGTCATAAGATCACTAAACAATGGCCACGATCTTGAGCATTCATCAATTAGATTTGGCCTTGGCCGATTTACAACTAAAGATGAAGTTCTATATGCAGCAGATCTTGTTACTAAAAATGTTGGACGGCTAAGAGAAATGAGCCCACTTTTGGAAATGGTACAAGAGGGAATAGATTTAAGCACCGTAAAATGGGATTCTCATTGAAGAATAAGACGTTAACCATTAGCAGAGTGATGGTTGTCTAAGCTCTTTCTATGGGTGAAATCGGAAACTTAGCTTTAAGTCCTTTATAGATGCCACGGAACTAAGTAGCAATCCTATACATATTAAGCTCGCAGCAGTTGTGCTTCCGCCATAGGATAGAAATGGAAGTGGGTCACCTATTATAGGTAAAAGGCCTATTGTCATTCCAATGTTTATAAAGAAATGAGCACCAAAAAAGGCGAAAACCCCGATAGATATTAACTTAGAAAAATAATTTTTTGACCTGTAAGCGATAGAGAATATTATAGCGAGGAATGTGGTATAGAGTAAAATCAAAGTCATGCTGCCTAAGAACCCCCATTCCTCACTAAGTACCGCAAAAGCAAAATCTGTGCGTTTCTCTGGCAAAAATCCAAGTTGAGTTTGACTCCCATTAACAAATCCCTTACCAAACAAACCTCCTGAACCAATAGCTATTTGAGATTGCTGTGCATTATAACCTATTCCAAGTGGATCTACTGATGAATCCAAAAATGATAATATCCTTTGCTTGTGATAAGGGCGCAAAAAAGGCCAAATAGCTGGTATTGCGAAAATGCCAAGAGTTCCAAAAATTATTAAATGAGATCTTTCCATTATTGCTGTGAATATAATTGATGCTCCTATAAACAATATTATTACAGCTGTTCCTAAATTAGGTTGCTTCAATACAAGGAATACAGGTAAGAAAATAATTATAAGTGGCTTAAATAAGCTTTGAAATTTCATCATTTTATACACACTTTGTTTATTAAAATAACAAGCAAGTGCAAGTATTAAGCCCACTTTTACAAATTCTGATGGTTGTAAACTAATTGACCCAATTCTTATCCATCTTGTTGCACCCATTATATGCGAGCCAAAAAAATTTACTGCTAACAGCGCAATTACTGCTACTATGTAAAAAAAATAAGCGTGCTTCAAATAAAAATCTAGCTCTATAAATGACATAGCTATAGCAAGCAAAAAGAAGAAAGAGAATATGACCAATTGGTGAATTGCAAATGGAGCCCACTTTCCTCCAGCAGAAGAATATTGCACAACAATGCCAACGCAAAACAGAGCTATTACGTTAATGACTAATAATAAGTGAATCTTCTTCAGCTTATCCACAGCAAAAACTTTACAGACTTTGAGATACAATAAAACATAAGAAAATCAAAAAGCAAATTTATTAATTACCAACCGAATTGGACTACTATATATCCCAGTTATTACCGTTAAAATTGCCATAAATAATAGACAAAAGAGCATAAGCAATGGTACCTCATTAAGTGTCATTCCAGCGTTTGATGCTGTACTGTTTTCAAAATATATTTTCTCAACCATTCTCCACATATATATTAGTGCAAGAAAAGAGCCAGCAGCAAAAACTGCAAGGGAAATCCATGCATGAGATTCGATAATTGCTTTCATCATATACCACTTACTTACAAAGCCATTTGTCAAAGGTACACCGATTAATGCGAAACTAAGTAGAGTAAATGCAAGTGTTGTATAGGGCATTGACTTTTTTAGTCCTGATAAATTTTCTATTTTTGTCATACCAAACTTATAAGAAATACACCCTGCAGTCATGAATAAAGACGTTTTTATCATGCTATGATTTACTATGTGAAGAACTGCTGAAAACAAACCTGCTTTTGAATTTAAACCCAGCATTAAAATTATATAGCCAATCTGACTGATACTGGAGTGAGCAAACAGTCTTTTTATATCTTTTTCGATCATTGCAGATATTGATCCAAATACAACAGCACAAAGCGCAAGGATGATCATCACGGTGCTTAGTGGTAAGAAAAATTTTTGCTGAAAAACAGTGTAAAAGATTCTGATAAAAACATATATCATCACTTTGGTTACTGTACCTGAAAAAAATATGCTAATGAAGCTAGGTGCTTCACTATATGCGTTAACCAGCCATCTGCTGAGTGGAAACAGTGCCATTTTGATTGAGAGACCAACAAAAATGAATAATGTACCAAGTCTTATGATGTTATTATCGTATAATGGTACTATTCTTTCAGCCATGTCAGACATGTTGAGCGTTCCGGTCATAGAGTATAAAAGGCCGATGCCAAACAAGTAAAATGTTGCTCCTAGAGTACCACTAATGAGGTATTCAAATGCTGCAACTAAAGCTTTCTTATCCCTTCCCATTGAAACTAAAACATAAGAAGAAAGAGATGAAATTTCTAAAAAGACATAAAGGTTGAATATATCGTTTGTTACTAAAATTCCGAGTAATCCACTTAGGCACAGTAGAAATAGAGAGTAAAAACCAGAGATTTTGTTTTTGCTAATCTCTTTTTCATTAATATGAAAGCTATAAAGCACACTAATCAGCGCTATAAAATTCACCAAAGTTAGAATCAAGGAGTTCAATATGTCAATTCTCAACTCTATTCCGTATGGAGGAGCCCAATCTCCAAGATAATAAGTTATAATTTCACCATTGTATGTTTTCACTAGCAACATTAATGAAATAAAGAAAGTAGCTGCCGTTGTAAAAAAAGAGATAAACCAGGACACCCTATGTTTCCTGGTAAGAAAGCAGAACATCGATGCAATTATTGGTATAATAACTTGTAGAATTGGTAATTGCATTAAACTGTTGTTAATACATCGTTAAAGTATTAGTATATATAATACTTTTTGTTTTAACACCTTTATGTTGTCTAAAATTTATAATGCAGTAACGAGCCTATTGCGGAGAGAAGGTGAACTTATAGGAAGGGACGAAAACGGAAATTCTTACTATGAATCAAGTAAAGGAAAAAGATGGGTAATATATGACAATGTTTCTGAGCCTACAACAATTCCTCCAGCATGGCATATATGGCTGCATTATACTGATAATGCAGTACCAGTGAATAATAACAAAAGAAAAATTCCTAATTTAACAGGTACAAAAGATGCATACTACCCAAACCAAAAGGTGAAAAATTACTATGAAAGCTGGAATCCTAATAACTAAAGATGCGAAGGTCAAATATACTTGAAATAACTGCTGGTTCATTTGTATTAATTTTTACTGTTTTTCTTATCTTCTTCGCTATTGATAAATTATCTTACATAAAGAAAAACTATAAGGATTGTTATAAAATACATGGCCTTTTTACTGATGCTAACGGTGTAGGAGTTGGTGATAGTGTCAAGATCTCTGGTGTGGAAGTCGGAAGCATAACTGGTGTATCACTCGACAAAGCTACCTACATAGCACGAATCGACATGTGTATAAGTAGGGATATAAAACTCCCAGTTGATAGCTCAGCCCTAATCACTAGCAGTGGAGTTGTTGGTAGTAAATTTGTTAATATATCACCTGGCGCAGATCCCAAATTAATTTCACACGGTGGTAAGATAGCACACACTCAAGCTGAAGCAAATATGGGCGGAATAATGGATAAAATTATTGGCATGTTTACAAAGTGAGAATAAGAACACATAAGCCAACTTGGCCTATGTACAATTAAGGGATTTTTCTATCAATAGCTTGAAGTTGTTCAGCGTTTGAATTATCAAGATTTCTGCTAGGTTTTACATTCCTAATAATCTCAACAAATGCTTGTACTTTCAGTATAGGAGTGTTTTTTCTTACGTCACTTAGATCTATCAAGTCAATTAGAGATATTTGTGATTTTTTTCTAAAATCCTCTTTATGAACGTCAAAAAAATTTCTGATATCAGTAAACGTCATATCTTTGAAGCTATATTGATAATGTTCTGACAAAGGATCAAGTAGTAGCTTATTATTATGTAGAAATATTTTTCTTCTTATGTCATCGGCTTTGTTGATTAAAATGTCAGCATATTTTGAATACCGTTCTTTTAAAATCTCTTTTAATTCCTTATTTAAATCTCTACCAATAAATTTGTTTCTTATATATTCGCTTTCTTCCCACATTTTAACTAGCACATTAATGTTACTTTCTCTCAGAAAGGTATATAGCACACTATTCTCTTTCTTGAGCTTTGACACTTCTTTGTTAAATTTTGAAAACCACCTTGGTAAATTCTGCAAGAAATTGTTATTTCTTCCTCTCCAGAACCTCACTAACTCATCCATAAATTGAATATTTCGCTGATTGATAAACAACCCAGCAGCTTTTAGTTTTGTAATGTGAACTATCATCAATTTTATATCTGCACTAATACCAAATTAATGAACCAAATAAGAAGCATTGCAGAGTTGTTTAACCGTGGAAGGGGAAAGAGAGGTAATAAATTTACACAAAGCACATTCAAGCAGAACAATTGTATCGTAGATTTTATTGCGTAAAATGTTCTGTTTTATATATAACCAAAACCTCTCAACAGGATTGAGGTCAGGTGAGTATGGTGGTAGGTATATAATTTCGATATTTTTAGGTACCTTTAAATTTTTTCTAACTAGCGCAATCCATCACGAGAAAAGCCTTTCTTATTCCTAAATATTGCGACATCTGTTCAAGGAATATATTTATACAATCAGTGTTGACGTTTGGTGCAAATAAGCTAAAATTCTCTCCATTTCTGGGATTAACTGCACTATAGAGATAAAAATTTTCCCTACCTAATTTTACCTTAACCTGTGTCCTACTGCCTTTTTTAAACCACCCATGTCCAATTTTTGAATGTGTACCAAACCGTGATTCATCGAAGAAAAATAGCTCTTTTTCAGAATGCATGACAATAGTTTCATTGAGGTTTTTTTTAAAACTCCTCTTGCTTGTTTTTATCTTGTCCATTATGTTGGTGTGATATATGAGAATTTCATTTTTTGCATATTACGATGTATTGCGGATTTGCTGATATTCAAACCAAATCTTTCTTGGATTCTTATTCTCATTTCTCTAATAGTAATATTGGGGTTTTCCTCGGCGTTGAGGTGGAGCAAATAATTTTTCTTCTCTTCCAAATTTTATGTGCTTTATCCATGTAGTAATTGCCTTTCTCGAAATGCAACATATTTTTGCTACAGCTGTTATACTGTGCTTTTTTGCTGCAATTACAGCATTTAGTTTTTTTGCAACATACGCATTATTTCTTACTCTCTTCAGCATCTCTTTTGCTGATTTTACCACTTTTTCATCCAATAATTTTGATCTTAATGCCATCTAAACCTCGCTATTTTACTTACTTCAGTATGGCTTTTTTTCCATTATTGTCTATTCGTTGCTTGTATAGCGGGAATTGGTATAAGATGACTACTTCTTAAATCATAACTACTTAAAGGAGTATCTCCTTCTCTATTAACTAAATTAATATTTGCCCCTGCTTTAAGTAAAAGTTTTATTACTTCTTTATCGTCTTCACCGCCGCCCATACCACCAACGCAATGAAGTGGAGTATTTCCCTCATCATCTGCTAAGTTAACAGCAGCTCCCTTTTTAAGCAGCTCCTCTAACAAATAACTATGTCCTCCTTCTGCTGCAATATGTAAAGGAGTCTGCATCTGATGGTTCGCTGCATTGATATTTGCCCTTTTTTAAGCAACAACTCCACTGTATTTTTATGACGGAATTAGCAGTCTCTTCTATATTGACCCACACACCATTATCTTTTATATAACCGCTATGCGCAGTTAAATGTAAAGAGGTATTTCCAAAATTATCTACTGAGTTGACATCTGTTCCTATTTTTATCAAATACTCTGCTAGATCTACATAGCCACGCTGAGCAGCATGATGTAAAGGGCCATCCCATGCTTATCTACTGAATGTACACTCGCTTCAGCGTTTATTAATCTTTCAGCTTCTTCTATATTATTACTAAGAACAGCACTGAAAAGCTGCTCATTATTCCATTCATAATTTACCTCACAACCTATTTTAACATATATGAAAATAATGTTTAAAGAATTTTTTCCTGCAGTAATGAATTATTATGAAGCTTGCATTTTCTATCGCTTACTACTGGGATAGCTTAACAGTTGCAGTACATGTCTATCAATGATAAAATAAAGATCAGTTTATTTTGATACTATGGTTAGGTTACTGTTTGTTGCGCTATTATTTTTTTGTGGTGGTGATGCACTTGCAAAACAGGAACCACGACCAATAGCTGGTGATAACCACATAAAGGTAATGAATTATAATCCACAGGCTATACATAAGTACACGGGCTTTTATGGTTATCAATCCAGCATATTGTTTGAGCCAGGGGAGGTAATAGAGAGTCTTTCAATGGGTGATGCAACCGGTTGGCAACTCCTTCCTCAAGGTAATAGATTATTTATTAAGCCTATAGATGATATTGCCGATACTAATGCAACTATAATTACCAATAAAAGAGTTTATTATTTCGAGTTTCATGCTGAAGAAGCAAACGGGCTAGATGATCCAAGGTTAGCATATGAAGTAAGGTTTCTTTATCCACTGTTCAACAGTGATGAAATTTATTCAACGAGTAACGGTGATATTCTAGAGCAAGCTAGTCACACCACTATCCCTGATATAAGTGATATTGAGGTTATAAAGAAAGGCTTGAATTTTAACTATTCCATCTCGCACGTTAAAGGCAGTCAATCAATAATACCAATTAAGGTTTTTGATGACGGAAAATTTACATATCTACAATTTAATAAAATAAACTCTGATTTCCCGGCAGTTTTTATGGTTGATTCTGCAGGATATGAGTCCTTGATAAATTTTCGTACAGTTGATGACTACCTGATAATTGAAAGAGTAAGCTCGGTATTTACCTTAAGAAACGGATCAAGTACAGTCTGCCTGTTTAATGAAAACATACCTTTCAAAAAAGGTAAGTGATTAAAGGCTATAGTATTCTTATAGGTGCAAAATTCTTTCTATGGTGCTTCGTAATTCCATGAAGGCCAATAGCGCTGAGGTGTTCTTTTGTTCCATATCCTTTATTTTTATACCAATTATATTGAGGATGTTTATTATGCAATTCTTCCATAAGCCGATCTCTTGTAACTTTTGCAACGATTGAAGCGGCTGCGATTGATATACTTAAGCTATCACCATTCACTATAGATTTTACTTGCCATTTTACTTCAGGTGGTTGATTACCATCAACTAACACATAATCTAGTTCTAAATCTAAATTTACCAGCGCACGTTTCATTGAAAGCTTTGTTGCTTGCAAGATATTGTATGAGTCTATCTCCTCTACACTTGCCATTCCTATACCAAATTTTGCAACAGACGTTATTTTTTCGTATAGAACTTGCCTACACTTAGGGGTTAGCTTTTTTGAGTCGTTTATTCCATCAATAACCGTATCTCTATCAGTAAATATTACAGCTGCAGATATCACTGGACCAGCAAGCGGACCTCTTCCAACTTCATCTACTCCTGCTATAATTCCTGATAATGTATTTTCTAATGTGAAATCTGGATATTTCATAGTTCCTATAATAAGAAAGTTAAAGCAAAAATCGAACAAACGATAGAAATTATCCAAAATTTTATAACTATTGTATTTTCTGACCACCCTTTCTTTTCAAAGTGATGATGTATTGGTGTCATAAGGAAAATTCTTCTTCCTACTCCATATCTAAATTTTGTATATTTAAAATATGATACCTGAATAATCACAGATAAAGTCTCTATTACAAAGATTATTCCAATAACGGCAAAAAGCATTTCTTTTTTAATTAGAACACTAGTGAGTCCTAAAGCTGCACCGATTGATAGGCTTCCAATATCACCCATAAATATTTTTGCTGGATGTGTGTTAAACCACAAGAAACTTAAAATAGCTCCTATAAATGCAATGCAGAAGAAAGTAATGTTTACATCTGTCCGAGTGATGTATGCAACTAGTCCCAAAAAAGCAAAGGAAGTAATGGCTTGAGTTGCAGCAAGGCCATCCAAACCATCTGTGAGATTCACAGCATTGGCAGAGCCAACAATAACAAATGCAGCAAACGGAAGATATAGATAGCCAAGGTCGATTGCTACTTCTCTAAATAGAGAAATTTTTGTAAAACCTTCAGCAGATTGTAGCTTAAGTATAAACATACAGACCAGAGTAACGGCAAACTGAATGAGTATTTTGGTTTTTGCACTTAAACCTTGGTGATGATTTGCCTTTAATTTTAAACAGTCATCAATAAATCCAAGCAGAGCAAAAAATAAAGTTATAAATATCAGCAATGAAATTTCTGGTGTTAATTGACTCCAAAACAGAATTGGTAGTAGAGCAGAAGTGAGTATTATTATTCCACCCATAGGTGGTATATTCTTTTTTGTTATTAAATGACTTTCTGGTCCATACGATCTGATTGGTTGTCCATCTTTGCTTATCCTTTTTAGAAGCTTTATAAAATAGGGAAAAAGAATGAGCCCAAAAATAAATGAGATAAAAAACGTCTTTGTAACTAAGATCACCTGCCTATTCAAAATTAACTAGATATTATACCAAAAGCTTTACCTAATCTCAATTTATACCTTTTTATCAGCTCATTTTAATTTAGGGTAAATTAGTTATTGATTAATTATGACAAAGTTTGCATACTGATATTTAGTTAATGGTAAGAGGTGGTGTATGTTAGGTTTAGGTTATGTTAAAAAGCTTTTTGGAACCATTTCAGCATTCTATAGTACTCATAATAAGTCTAAATCAGCATTAGACAAAAACAAGCGTGGATATATAAAATTAGACAGTGATGAAGAATGGGATAAATTCTTTGAGTTACAGAATGATTCTGACACTAATACTACGAACAAAGAGCCTTTTTCTCCGAAGAAAGGAGAATCTCACTATCATGGTAAAGAGATTGTAAGCAAGGTTGCTGACCAAATTAAGGCAGAGATATCGAAGGTATATACCATAGAGTCCATAATGATAAAAGAAGGCAAAAGGGAAGGTAATATTGTTTACCCCACCGTGAGAGTTGTGCTACATTCCAGTAAAGAAGGAGTAGATATAGCTAAACTTCTAGGCGGTAGTGTATGTAAAGAGTATGGTGTAAGAACAATTACATTTTGTCATCCTAATCACGAAAAAAAAGAGAGGGGCATGTTGCTATATTAATAATGATAGTGATAATGAGGAAAGAGTTTATGAAATAATTAGTGGGTTATATGAAATGACTTTAAAGTGGTATGTTGATGGAAGAGAATGCAAAATTAAAGTTAACATTGATGGTAAGAATGGTGTAACTCTACTTGAAGGCAACGGTGTTACTGCAGAGCAGTTGAGTGCAAATAAAGAAGTCAAAATAGTTAAGAGACGTGAGCCAAAATCTTTATATGAAGCGTTAGTACCGCAATTGCAACAAAAGAGCTCTGAATCAGTCAAGGTTTTACAGCAGCCTTCAACAGATGTAACAAATGTGACAACAACACCAACTTCTACTTCTCAGAGATGCTCTTGACTAAATAAATAAGAAAAAGCAAAAATAGTATAACTTGCTTACAAATGTAAGTAACTTGTACTTCTATGATGAATAACACAATATTACCAAGAAATTTCTATGAACGGCCAACTTTAACCGTAGCTGGGGAGCTGCTAGGGAAGATTCTGAAATTTTCTAATTTTAGTGGAATAATAACTGAAGTTGAAGCGTATATAGGAATGGATGACCCAGCTTGTCATGCAGCAAGAGGCTATACTAATCGAACCTCAGTAATGTTTGGTACGCCAGGGTTTTCGTACGTATATTTTATATATGGAATGTACTATTGTCTAAATATTGTAACAGAAGCAGAAGGATTTCCAGCAGCAGTGTTAATACGAGGATTAAAGCTCACTGAACCGCTTGAAGCAAATTTAGGCGGGCCAGGCATACTGTGCAAAAAATTAAACATTACAAAAGAACATAATAAACAAGACCTTACTATAAGTCATGAATTTTGTCTCTATGAATATCACCTCAAACCAGATTATGTGTGCACTCCAAGAATCGGAATTAGTAAAGGCAAGGAGAAATTTTGGCGATTTAAAAGTTGCGTTTTAGCAGAAATGCCTAAAATCACACTCAACAATAAATATAGATCTCCTGCATAAACTAGATATAATGCACCCCATAAACTAGACCAAAAAAAAA
>NZ_JAIUJX010000012.1:0-8841 GCF_053891855.1 Wolbachia endosymbiont of Protocalliphora sialia | reverse complement strand
CGGATCACTTTGAAAAAAATGGTCTAGACAAATGGGTGCATTATAGCCTCTAGAGCCATGTGTAGTGCTATTGAGGTCTTACCAATTGAAGTGCGTGCTGCAAGCACGGATAACTCTCCCTCTTTGAAGCCACCAGTTATCGTGTCAAGCTCCTTTATTCCTGTGGTTATACCTTCTATTTCGTCGGGGTTTGCTAGCCGTTTATCGATGTAGTCTCTGTAGTCTTTGAGATAATCAAATATTGGCTATAGTGGACTCGGTAGATGATGGTAAAACTTTGTCTTGTGAGTTAGAAGGAATGAAAAAGATGTTGGGTTTAAATAGTAAGCGTACAGTTGGTACTATAGATCAAATATCTCAGAAACCTGAAGTTGCAAGTTCTACATCTAAAGTGCCTGCAAGTGATAGCAAGGTACTAAGCTCAGAAGCTGGTAAACCTAGTAAGGTGCTAGATAAGCCAGCTATAAATTCATCAATACCTATTATATCACCTTTCTAAAGAGTATCTTTTCTTCACAAAAGAGCATCTTCTTTGGTGCTCTTTTTTCTTTATAAGTTTTCTCCATAGGAGAAAATTGACAAGTTAAGTTTTATATGTAATAATTAAGTAAATTCATTAAGGAGTAAAGTATGTGGAAAAGTATACAAAAGCTTTTTAAGTGGATTGCTGATCATACGGGAATTTCGTGGATTACAAAAAAAGTTTCATCAGGTTGGAATTGGTTGTTTAGTAGTAAAGCAAATGCTGCTCAAAAAAGTACACCACCAGAAAGACCTTTAGGTGAGAATGTAAATAAAAGTAATACGTTGCCAAAAACTCTAGATGGTAATCAACTAATACTGCCAAAGCAGATAGATAGACCCAAAGTTTGTCTTGAAGTTATCGATGGTGAACTACTATTAACTATGATAAATAAAAATTATACAATCCTTGAAGAGAAATATAAAAATCCATATCAATATGATGAATTTCATGCATTTGTAAGATGTGACAGTGGAGATTTTCATATTACTGGTCCTTATCGCTCACAGAAAAATATAGGTGGTGAGAGGAAGTCTGTGTCAATAACTTCAGTAAAGAAACAAAGTGATGAAGGTTCTGTATTAAGTAATCCATTAGAAATGATAGGTGTATTGGGCTTAGGTAAAAACAAAGAGTTCGTTAAAGTGGATAAGATAAATTACAAGCCATTAAAAACAAAAAAAACATCAGTATTAGGTGAGCTTGAATTTGAAGGGAATAACTTTTGGTTAAATTTGGAAGAGTGTATAAACATTAAGGATTATAAAGGTAGTTTAACCAAGGACGCATATCATCCTAAGTTTCTTGTATATCTAAAGTGTAATAAAGGAAAATATTGCATTACTGGTAGGAGTGTTAATTCTCCTGAGTCTGCTAAACATTTCATTGTAGAATCAATAATAAAGAAGAACAAAGATGGGAAGTATATCGATGGCGATAAAATATTAGTTGAATATGATATTGAGCATGTGAAAAAAATGTTAGGATTGGAGAATGGTGTAACAAATGTTAAAGTAGATAGTATATCTAATCAGCCGTTTGAAGTTAAAACACCCACTACTATGGCACAACAAACGGTTAACAATACAACTATTGATCAACTAACATCATTGGCAGTAACAAGAGAATCTTCTACTATCAACATTTTTAACGGAAACTTAGAACTACGTCTTGCAGATGATATTCAACAAAATCTAGAGGATTATAAGCATCCAAGAAACAACGGTAAATATCGTATGAAAATACACTGCAATGAACATGATTTTAACATTAATTTTAGTAAGAGAGATAACGATGATGGTTCCGTATCTCTAATTATTAATATGCTACAAAAAGATAAACGCGAACTTTGTCAGGTAGCGCAAATGAAAAAGTTCTTGGGCTTCAAGAAGGGGTCAACATTTGTTGTAATAGATTCTATTGAAAGTTTTAAAGCGCGTGGCGTGCCAAGCTCAGAAACTACTAGTCTGGAAGCAAAGAACGCTAACTGTAATAAATCTCTCTTAGTTAATGCACATAAAGAAAAAGATGAGCATAATACTGATGCTAGTAACAAGATAATACAGCAAGAGGTTGATAATGAGGATAATGAACAAGAGGAGTTTTATGATGCAGAAGAGGAATTAGATGGTGATTTTCATGATGCATTAGACACATTGTTTATTCCAGAAGAAGCAAAATTGGAGTTTTCTCAAGAATTATCTAACTACTTATCAAAAGCAAAAAGCTCAGAAATAAGAAGATTGCTTTGCGATGAAGTAGTACCAAGTTCGTCACTTATGCGACTAACAGTTGACGAAAAGTTTGCTAGTAATAATCGTTCTTGCTAGTTAATTTCACAAAAGAGCATCTTCTTTGGTGCTCTTTTTTTCTTTATAAGTTTTCTCCATAGGGAAAATTGACTAATTACAATTTGTATCTTCCTCGTATCAATTTTCAATAGATTCATCGATGTATAGCTATAGTTTTATCAGTGTAAGGCTAAATATGCTAAGCTTATAAAGATGACAAAGCTTCAAAAAAAGCCTAACATAGTGGAAAAAGCTTTATGAAAATCAGAGTTGGAGTAATAGGCTGCTTAGGCAGAATGGGTAAGAAAATACTCAATGAATTAATTACGAATACCAAAGTGGAAATAGCAGGTGCTGTTGCTCGCTTGGGCAGTGAGTATATAGGCTTAGATATTGGGCCTATTGTAGGCAATAATTGCAATTTAGAAATCAAAGTTACAAGTTCTATTAGTGAGGTATTTGAATCGTCCGATGTTGTAATAGATTTTACAACTAAAGAATGTATGCTAGACTGCCTTAAGGCGGCCGTGAAATTTAAAAAACCGCTAGTTAGTGGCACAACTGGAATAGAAGGTCTAAATTTAAAAGAATATGCTGCTAAAGTTCCAATATTATGGTCAGCAAATATGAGTATAGGAGTTAATGTGTTGCTGAAATTGGTAAAAGAAGCTGCCAAGCTTTTAGGTAATGAGTATGACGTTGAAATTTGGGAAATGCATCACAATTTAAAAAAGGATTCACCATCTGGAACAGCTATAGAGTTTGGTAAAGCAGTTGCTAACGCTGCAAAAGTGGATTTTGAGCTCAATCAATATTCACATAATAATTCAAATATAAGAGGGAAAGGAGGAATAGGCTTTGCAGTATCTCGTGGAGGTGGAGTAATAGGAGATCACAGTGTCATGTTTGTCAATTCCGATGAACGAGTAGAATTAAATCACAAAGCAATTGATCGCACAACGTTTGCTAGAGGGGCGGTTCAAGCAGCAATATGGTTGTGCGAGAATAAACAGGAAATACCAGGACTTTATTCAATGCAGGATTTAGTATGAACGATAAATACGCTTTCGTTAAAAATTTAAATCTTTGGTATGGCTCTAAACAAGTTTTATTCGATATAAATTTGAATATTTGCAAAAAGAAAGTCACAACTTTTATCGGACCTTCTGGGTGCGGTAAATCGACATTTTTGCGTTGTTTTAATCGTATGAATGATTACGTACCTGGATGTAGAGCGACTGGTGAACTGGTAATCGATGGGCTGGGTAATATATATTCACGTGATATGGATGTTGTATTGCTCAGAGCAAAAGTTGGTATGGTATTTCAAAAACCCAATCCTTTTCCAAAATCAATATATGATAATGTTGCTTATGGGCCTAAATTGCATGGCATGGTGAAAAATAAGCAAAAATTAGATGAAATAGTAGAGAGTAGTTTAACTAAGGTTGGTTTATGGGAAGAGTTGAAAGATAGATTGCAAGATAGTGCACTAAATTTATCTGGTGGCCAGCAACAAAGATTATGCATTGCTCGTGCAATTGCAGTAAAGCCAACTATTTTATTAATGGATGAACCATGCTCTGCTCTTGATCCAATGGCAACCAATGCAATCGAAAATCTTATACAAGAATTGAAATTGAGGTTCACCATAATTATGGTAACTCATTCGATGAAGCAAGCTAAAAAATTATCTGACAGCATAGTTTTCTTTTGCAATGGCAAGATTGTTGAATTCGGAAGTACTCAAGAAATCTTTGAAAATGCTCAGTCTCCTTTAACGAAGGAGTATATTCTGGATCATTAGCTTAATAATTAATATTTTAATTTTTTCTATGTATAATTTTATCAAGTTTGTTGTGATAGGGGGTTAAAATGTTTAGTACAAGTGAAGCAACAAAAAAGTTGTTTAAAGCTATTGAATTTCAAAATGCTAGTGGTGAAAGAATAACACCTGAGGAAGCTTGGAATCATTTTCAACAAGCATTGAAAGAAGGAGCGAATGTTAATGCTTTTGAAGATGGAATGACACCTTTGATGTGCATTATTTCAGCTTTTGTTACTAGTAATAACGAGGAACATCAATATTTAGAGCTTATGGCTAAGTTGCTTGTACAGCATAAAAAAATTGATGTAAATATTAAAAGCAAGCAAGCTGTTATGGAGAGAAGACCAAAGGAACATGATGGTTATCCAGTTTACGAATTTGAGGAGAGAGAAGTAGTAGATAGGAGTCCATATCTTCGCTGCATATACCTTGACAATTCACAACCTGTTAATGAAGGATTTATACCTCAAAATTATGCTCGTGCAGAGGAGGAAATTGAGACCGGCAAGAAGAAAAAAAATACAGCTTTACACATTGCTTGCGAGATGGGAAGTATAGATATAGTAAAAATATTACTCACACATCCAAAGATCAAAACTAATATTAAAAACTATGAAAACAAAAGTCCAAGAGATTGTATTGCAGGATATGTTAAGAAAATAATAGAACCAGAGTTCATAAAGATAGAAGCAGTTGCTCAAAAAAGGAAACAAACTAACTAATTATGCTTATGCTTTTTTGTTATCTGGAGTATTTGCTGTTGGTCTATGTTTCGTAGTTGACAACCCAGTTCCACTTGCTGCAACTTCGTTGCTTTTTCTTGCAATAGGATGCGGTTATCTGTATAGAGCAAATACAGTTATTAATGATGTAAGCTTCTCTCAAGTTATTGTGAACGAACGTGCTAGTGATGTATCTGTTCAGGTAAGGTATCATTCCAGCACTTGATGCTGGTTTTCATTTAATCTCATTGAATTTAGCATAAGCTTTGTAAATTTTTCTAGATCCCAGTGTCAAGCACTGGGATGACACCCATTTCTTTCTAGTCTTGTCATTCGAGTAGCTGAAACTAGCTGCTTTTCTTAATCCCAGTGCCAGCTACTAGGATGACATTATGGAAATCTGGATCACGTTGTCAGCTACTAGGATGACAAAAAGGCAAGGTACTGAGATGACAGGAGTATGAAATGGGTCTACTTGACCATTTAGTTGTCTTTTCTCGTCTACCTTATTTTACCACTCTGCTGAACGGATACCTTTATTTTCAATAATTTTGTTAGCAATAATACGGCTTTCAAAATCGACACTTATTATGTCAGATAGTGAGTTAATATCAGAGTACTTGTCAAAGTTTTCTATTGTTGATTTTACTACCTCTACTACTTCTAAAAAGCCGATTCGTGATTTCAAGAATTCATTAACAGCTATCTCATTTGCAGCGTTCAAAACAATACTATTTGTATGTGGAGAAGAAGAATTTAACACTTCCATGCTTAGCTTTAGTGAAGAAAAACATTTGTGGTCTGGTTCTTGAAAAGTCAATTTTTTTTGTTTTGTTAAGTCTAACTTGTAGTTCAAAGTTGATCTTTCTGGCCAAGACAAAGCATATGCAATGGGAATTTCCATATCAGTTTCTGCAAGCACAGCAAAGCTGAATCCATCGTGATAAACGACAATTCCATGTACTATCGATTCAGGGTGCACTACTGCTTCAATTCTATTTGGACTGATATTGAACAAATGATGTGCTTCTATTATTTCTAGTGCTTTATTCATCATTGTTGCACTATCAACTGAGATTTTCTTTCCCATTTTCCAAGTAGGGTGACTTAGTGCCTGATTTACTGTGATATTTCTTAATTGTTCAAGGCTATAATTTAAAAATGGTCCACCAGAGGCAGTGAGTATAATCTTTTCTACACATTTATCATCATTTTGCAAAACTTGAAAAATTGCGTTGTGTTCAGAGTCAATAGGGATTATTTGTACGCTCCTTTCTTTAGCTTTTTCAAGCAGTAACTTGCCACCACAAACAATGCTTTCTTTATTTGCTAAGGCAATAACTTTAGTACCGCTTTCTATAACCTTTATAACTGGCTCAAGGCCTGCGATGCCAACTATTGCAATAACTGAGAGATCAACAGGTAGAGAAGCAACATTTGCTAGACCTGGAGCACCAACTTCTACTTTGACGTTTGTACCAAGTAGATCTTCTTTTAAATCTTTGTAGAACCTTTCATCAGAAATGGCAGCATATTTTGCATTAAGTAGATTTGCCTGTTGTGCTAGCAGAGCAAAGTTAGAATTGGCACTTAGTGCTTCCACCTGATATTCTTCCTTTCTCTTTGAGAGCAAATCTACAGTCTTTTTTCCAATGCTTCCTGTTGATCCTAAAACTGAAACTTTTTTCACTAATTACAATAAAATCTTCTTAGTTATTTAGTAACCAAGCTCATGATCATCACCAACAGATGGTGAAGGACCAGGTGAAAAAGATTGGCCATGATGATCACCTGCATCATGCATATCATGCAAACCATCAGCACTTTGAGCCATTTCATTGCTAGCATGGGGATAATCATCTGGATGAGGCCCTCCATCACCATGATCCATATCCATTCCTTCTGATGGCATATCTTCTCCACCACCACCTGAAAAATATTCAGCAAGGCTTTCAAGAAATTTTATGCCAAACATATTACCTGATTTTCCAAATAACGTTACTAGACTGCTACCACTGACCAAACCTTCGAACACATTATTATAAGCAGCAATTGCTCCTTCATGAAAGTTGAACATCCACTTCATTCCATCCACAATTGTTGCAACAGAGTCGCTATGACCAAGACCGAAACCACTTTTCTCACTAGCGGCTTCCTGATGTTGCTGCTGTGCCTGCCATTCTGCAATATTTGGACCTTGTGCTTCACTCATAAACTTTTATTCTAAGCCTTAAGCTATTATTTTACCAAAAACACTGTAAAATATCAATTATTTTAAAAGAGGGTCATCAAAAAGCTGAGTGTCAGCTATTTTGATGACTCTAAAAATTAGGCAGCAAGTATAGTATCCCATACTTGAATATTTGGTTGTTCAATGGCAACATTTTGCATATTTGTGGAAGCACGAATAGTATCCGATCCTAGAATATTTAGTTGTTGAATGACAACATTTTGCACATTTGTGGAAGTATGAATAGTACACGGTCCTAGAATATTTAGTTGTTGAATGACAACATTTTGCACATTTGTGGAAGCATGAATAGTATTCGGTCCTAGAATATTTGGTTGTTCAGTGGCAACATTTTCCACATTTGTAGAAACATGAGAAGATGCTCTTCTTGCATAAGCCATTGATAACGCACCAACTCCAGCTCCAATTATGAAACTAGGTACAGATGATTCTCCAAATTCCTTACTTATTTCGTTAAACAACACTGTTGCAGCTACTGATAATCCAACTCCAAGTATTGGTTTACACACATCTTGTTTTAACTTTTGTTTTAATTCTAACGATCTGTTATCTAACCCTTCTCGTCGTAAGTGTTCTAAATTCATAGTCATTATCCATTAATTAATTATAGTTAAATAATATACTGTAATTAATGTTTAATCAAGATAGTTATTAATATATTAAAGAATGAAATGCCAAAAATAACTGACAGGCTCTTTTAACTAGAAATATTTAAGAAATTTACTAAATGAAAAAAGGCATTTACTCTATACCAAAACATCGATGATGTGCTGTAGTAACAAAGTGATGACTTGAGGTTTAAGACAGCTTCTATTTCTTCTTAGAACCTGTTTAAAATCTCTAGAAGAAGAGGTAAAGTAGGTATAGATTAAGAGTGTGGTATATATATGCAAAAAAGTTATCCAAGTGATATAAGTAGAAAGCAATTTGAAAAAATCAGACCAATACTGGAAAGCAGCAGAAAGAAAACAAGGCCAAGAAAACTTGACTTATATGATGTGTTTTGTGGAGTGCTATACGTCCTGAAAAGTGGCTGCCAATGGAGAATGTTGCCAAAGGATTTTCCAAAGTGGGAAAACATATACTACTATTTTCAAACCTGGAATAAAAAAAATGGAGAAGAATCAAGTTTGCTGCAACTAGTCTTAAAAAAAATTAGTTGGAGAGGTTCGACAAGGCAATGGTCGGAAAGAGAAAACCAGTTTCTGTATAATCGATGCTCAAAGTGTTAAAAACACAGATACTGCTGAAGAAAAGGGTTATGATGCTGGTAAAAGAATTTCAGGAATAAAGCGTCATATTGCAGTAGATACACAAGGTTTGCCACATGCAATCCATGTAACAACGGCAGAAGTAACTGACCGTAGCAGTGCTGTAAAAATGGTTGCAAATGCTAAAGAAAATCTCTCTGAAGTTAAGAATATACTAGTTGATGCTGGCTACACTGGAGAAAATTTTGCAACTCAAATAAAAGATACTATTGGTGCAACTGTTGAGGTCATAAAGTGTGTGATTCATAGAGGTTATTGCAACTAATTTGTCAGATCAAGTCTAAACTATTACAAATGAAGGTAGCTTATTGATGGAGATTGCTATTAAGTAACAATGCTCATGCAGCTGTGATTTAAACTCACGCACTCCTGCTTTTTTGAGAATTTTCCGCAATATTTGGTCTAACAACTCTTCTAACAAACTCCTAAGAACCTTTTTCATCTATCGGCTCCTCT
>NZ_JAIUJX010000011.1:0-29390 GCF_053891855.1 Wolbachia endosymbiont of Protocalliphora sialia | reverse complement strand
TTTTTTTTTGGTCTAGTTTATGGGGTGCATTATAAAATTTTGCCAGTAAGTTGGCGTTTGACTTAAGTGAAGCTGGTTTCATCGTAATTTCTGGACTTGCAAGAGGAATCGACACTGCAGCAAACAGTGTAATATACAAAAATTACCCCACTATTGCTGTTACAGCAAGCGGAATTGATGTGGTGTATCCAAAAGAGAATTTTGATCTATACAAAAAAATCACTGAAAATGGCGGATTAGTAATTACTGAGCTTCCATTTGCTACTAAACCAAAGCCTCAGTATTTTCCTCAAAGGAATCGAATTATATCTGGTCTATCGCTGGGTGTTGTAGTGATTGAAGCATCGAGACGTTCTGGCTCTCTAATAACAGCAGATTTTGCTTTAAATCAAGGAAGAGAGGTATTTGCAGTTTCTGGTTTCCCTCTAGATTCACGCTGTAGTGGTAGCAATTATCTAATTAAAAACGGCGCTAAACTTGTTGAATCCGCTGATGATATAATAGAGAGCGTGAGATTTAGTTTGCCTCTTCAGCAAAAAAGTCTATTTGATACCGTTGCTGACCAAAAACAAGAAAAATTACAACAGGCAAAATCTGTTATAGTTGATCATATTAACTCTGTACCTGTTGATATAGATGAACTTATATTAGCAAGTGGACTTTCTACCAACATAGCTCTAATGGCTCTTTTGGAACTAGAGTTGGAAAACAAAATAGAGCGTTCACCGGGAAATAAAATATCGTTAATTTTCTAAGCTATAAGCCCACAACCGTACGAACATTGTGATTTGAGTTCACCAAGAAAGATGTCATTCCAGCGCGCGACGCTGGAATCCAGCCTTTATTATTTGGTTGAAATTAAGTCTTCTGGATCCCAGTGTCACTCTGACAACCGACATCTCGCTACGTGTTAGCGGATACCGTGACGTTATGACGAGGGATACGCGTTAGCGGAATCTGCTGAGACGCCCGTGATAGCCCTATTCCTATAGTAAGTAATTCCCTTTTATCTACTTTTAGAATTGATAAGAGAAAATTTTTTCTCAACTTGTTGTATAACTTTATAAAAGTGATCAAAATCTAAGCTTGCACTACCAATTAAAACTCCTAATAAATTTGGAATACTGAGCAAGTTTTCTATATTTTCTGAGCTGACTGAGCCACCATATATAATGTGTTTTTTACCAGTACAAAATTTTATTATCTCTATCACCTCAGCAATTGCGTCATTATTTGGCACATTTCCTGTTCCTATTGCCCATATCGGTTCGTATGCTATGGTATATTCACCTTGTGTTGGCAAACGGTTTTTGCATTGATATTCTATTACTTCTTTTGTTTTTTTATTTTTATAATCTTCTAAATTTTCACCTACACAGATGATTGGGTGTAATCCTGATTCTATTGCTGTTTTCGATTTGAGTTTTATTTCACTATCTTTTTCATGAGCCCTCTCAGAATGTCCAAGTATTACGTAACTACATCCTAGTTCCTTCAACATTCCTGCACTAATTTCACCTGTGTAAGAACCGAACTCTTTATGATGGCAATTCTGTCCTCCTATTTTAATATTATTGTTCAACTCTATACTGCTTGGAAATGATGTAAAAGGAGGGCAAATTACTAATTTAGAGGTAATTTCGTTGCTCTTGTTGTTAAGTTTGCCTATAAAGTCAACAAATGAAGAACGTGTTCCATTCATTTTCCAATTTGCTACTATTAAAAAGGACATCAACTTTACTTGTATGGATAAGAGTGCCGGCTGTCGGACTTGAACTGACAACCTACTGATTACAAGTCAGTTGCTCTACCAATTGAGCTAAGCCGGCATTAAATACACTAACAATATACAATTATTGATGAATTTTCGTCAACTAATTTTTAAAATACTGCATACTAAGATCATATGAAAAAATTTTCACTGAAGCCAAAAAAGAGTCTAGGGCAAAATTTTATTTTATCGAATGAGATAACAAAAAGAATAGTTGCCTTAGTTGGTAGCCTGAAAGATTTTAATGTTATTGAAATTGGTCCTGGGTATGGTGCGTTAACAAGAGAAATATTAGCGTATAATCCAAAGTTTCTACTTTCTATAGAAAAAGATAGTAGTTTAGTGAAACATCACGAACAATTGCTAAATGAGCATCAGGGAAAATATAGAATTATAGAAGCGGATGCACTTAATGTTGTAGAAAAAGAGCTGGTAGAATGTCCAGTCAAAGTCATTGCTAACTTGCCTTACAATATCTCAGTAGCGTTATTTTTAAAGTGGTTAAATAATATAAAATTTTTTACGAGTTTGACGTTAATGTTCCAAAAGGAGGTAGCAGAGCGTATTACAGCAGAACCTAGTTCTAAAGATTATGGTTCCCTATCAGTGCTAAGCCAGTTACTATGCGACATAAAAAAGGAATTTGATATTGAACCTAAGGAATTTTTTCCAAGACCAAAAGTATATTCTTCAGTAATTACAGTAAAACCTTTACCCACTCCAAGATTTGCAGTAAATTTAGAAACCTTAACAAAGCTAACACGTGCTGTGTTCGCTCAAAGAAGAAAGATGCTGAGAAATAGCTTGCAAAGTATAACTAGTGATGTCTCAACTACTCTTGAGAATGCTAAACTGAGTGGAGACGAACGTCCAGAAAGCTTAACTATTGAGCAGTTCTGTTTGCTAGCAAATAATGTAATTTTGCGATAAATATATTAGGAGCTACATACCTCTTCTATCCTATTTTGATCTAAAAATAGCTGTAGCCAGGCTAATTTTGCAAAAGCTCTATTGCAATTTCATTAATTGGCGTATAAGCTTTAAATAAAGCATATGAAAAAAATGGAAGCTTGTTATTCGTTTGACGATGTACTTCTCTTACCGGCCTATTCTGATGTATTGCCTCGTGATGCAGACACAAGAACTTATCTAACAAATAATATAGAACTAAATATCCCTCTCATATCCTCTGCAATGGACACTGTCACTGAATCAGGTTTTGCAATAGCTATTGCCCAACATGGTGGAATAGGTTGCATACATAAGAATTTATCAATAGATGAACAAGTGTTAGAAGTAAGAAGGGTGAAAAAATATGAAAGCTGGATCGTGTATAACCCAATTACAATTTCCCCAGATAAAACGGTTGCAGAAGCAGTTTCATTAATGAGAGAGTATAATTATTCCGGAATTCCTGTAGTTGATCAACGCAAGTTAGTGGGAATTTTAACTAATCGAGATGTGAGGTTTATTGAAGACCAGAACATGAATATAAAAGTTTCCGAGGTAATGACAAAAGATAAGTTAGTAACAGTTCGAGAGCAGGCAGTAAACAGCGCCTCAGCAATGAAATTGTTGCATGCAAATAGAATAGAGAAGCTTTTGGTTGTTGATGAAAATTCTTGTTGCATAGGTCTAATCACAGTTAAAGACATCGAAAAATACAATAGATATCCAAATTCATGTAAAGACAGTAAAGGTCGACTCAGAGTTGCCGCTGCAATTGGTACTGGTAAAAAAGACGGTATAGAAAGATGTGAAGCTTTGATCGAAGAAGAAGTTGATGTGGTTATTGTAGATACCGCTCACGGTCATTCCCAGAACGTTATCAGCACTATTAAGGAAATAAAAAAGATGTATCCGAATACTCAATTAATCGGTGGAAATATCACAACAAAAGAGGCTGCTGAAGCGTTGATTGATGCTGGTGTTGATGCAGTGAAGGTTGGAATAGGGCCAGGGTCAATTTGTACTACCAGAATAGTTACAGGTGTTGGTATGCCACAATTCTCTGCGATCAAGAATATTGCAGAGGTTTGTAAAGAAAAAGAAGTCAGACTAATTGCTGATGGTGGAATAAAATATTCGGGAGATGTTGCAAAAGCTATTGCAGCTGGTGCTGATACTGTGATGATAGGTTCAATCTTTGCTGGTACTGAGGAAAGCCCAGGTGAGATTATCATGTATAAGGGTAGAGCATATAAGGAATATCGAGGAATGGGATCTATTAGTGCAATGAAACGAGGGTCAGCTAGCCGTTATTTTCAAGATTCAAAACTTGATTTAGTCCCACAAGGAGTAGAAGCAAGAGTTCCTTTTAAAGGTCCAGCTTCAGGAGTGATCTGTCAGTTAATTGGTGGGTTGCAAGCTGCAATGGGCTACACTGGCAACCGTAATATAGAAGAGATGAAAAAAAACTGCAAATTTATCACTATTACTTCATCAGGATTAAGAGAAAGTCATGCTCATGATATAATCATTACACAGGAAGCTCCAAATTACGCTTACCAAGCATCTAATTTATCATCTGATTCAGAGTAGATACAATCCCCTTCTGAGGGTGTCATTTCAACACTGGTACACAATTGTATAAACATAGCTTTTTTGCTCCATCAGAATTGGCTTACTTTTAGTGATTCATGGAGTTAAAAAAGTCAGCATTGCTCTTTGTTAAAAGTAGTTTGTCACGTAAAAACTCCATTGCTTCAACAGACCCCATAGGATTAAGTATCCTACGCAATACCCATATTTTATTTAGTATGGCCTTATCAACTAATAGCTCTTCCTTCCTTGTTCCGGATTTTGTAATATCAATAGCAGGGAATATACGTTTATCAGCAAGTTTTCTATCTAGTATAATTTCAGCATTACCTGTGCCTTTAAACTCTTCAAAAATAACATCATCCATTTTTGAACCAGTTTCTATAAGGGCTGTAGCGATGATTGTCAAAGAACCACCATTTTCAATATTACGAGCTGCTCCAAAAAAGCGTTTTGGTCTTTGCAGCGCATTTGAATCTACACCGCCGGTTAGAACCTTTCCAGACGAAGGAATGACTGCATTATAAGCACGTGCAAGACGAGTTATAGAATCAAGCAAAATCACTACATCTTTTTTGTGTTCAACCATTCTTTTAGCTTTTTCTATTACTATTTCAGCAAGTTGGACATGACGGTAGGCAGGTTCATCAAATGTAGAGCTTACCACTTCACCCTTTACAGAGCGTATCATATCTGTCACCTCTTCGGGTCTTTCATCTATAAGTAATACTATTAGTTCTATTTCAGGATGATTTGTAGCTATAGAGTGAGCCATTTGCTGAAGCAATATCGTTTTTCCTGTACGAGGTGGAGCAACTATCAATGCTCTTTGTCCTTTTCCAAGAGGTGTAACTATATCTACAGCACGCATGTTTATATCTTTTTTATTATCTCCACTACTGTTGTTTTCAAGGATGAGGCTTTTTTCAGGATAAAGCGGAAGCAAATTATCAAAATGTACGTACTTTCTTAATTCACTGATTTCAGTAGAGTTTATACTGTGAACCTTAGTTAAAGTAAAATATCTTTCCTTATCACCAGGTGGCCTTATTTCTCCACATGCCATATCTCCTGTACGTAAATTAAACTTCTTTATTTGGCCATTGGAAATATAAACATCATCGGTACTTGGAGCATAATTTGCACTTGATGAACGTAAGAAGCCAAAACCATCAGGCAATATTTCCACTACTCCACTTCCTGTGGTTATGCCTCCTTCTTCACTCATTTTCTTCATTAAACTGAATATCATTTCCTGTTTTAGCACCCTGCCATTGCCTTTACCACTAGTTGAAATTTTTCTTTCTTCAGCTAGCTCTAACAATTCTTCTGCTGTTTTTTCTTTCAATTCGCTCAGGTCCAATGTTTTCTTGTGTTTTTCAGCACCTTCACTGGTTATTTGTTTTACTGCGTTAGCATTATGAATTTGTTCACTTTTTTCAGGTTGATCTACAACCTTTTCTTTTGCTAAGACATCTTCATTGATTGTTGTCATAATCCTCCAAAAATTTTAATTGATGCTTACTAACCTAAAATGTAACTATAAAACAATAAATCAGGCTGAGCTAGTTTTTAGTGCGTATTTAGGTTTAATTATTAAACTAGATACTTTACTTACATTATACTGATAAAAACTAACAAGTCAATTTAATGTTAACAAAGTACAAGAATTTGAGAATCATCAATAGCTATTATTTATATTTTTTAATCTTTGTTTCTTCTCTTCTTCTATTTCCGCTCTTTCTACTTCCACTTCTAAATTTTCCTGGCTACATAAACCAAGTAGTACAGGATCTTGAGGTTTGATATTGAGCATGTTATGATGAGATTTATCTCTTACCTGCTTAACTGTGTAATTTGTTGTACTAACTAGCTTAGCTATAACATTATTGTTCAAGATAGGAAATTTTCTTACCAAATAACAAATTGCATTAGGTTTATTTCTACGCCTTGCTGTAGAAGGAAAGCCAAGAATCCTAACCGTCTTTGCCCTTTTTTTTATATTTTTTATAATCAAATTTGGTACACGATTTGGATTTTTTTTGCAATCATCGATTTCTTTTTCAGTAATTATTTCAGAAATAATAGGGTCATACTTTTCAACTTCTATTTCCTCATCAGCTATGTCTTGTACTTTTTCAAGGGATAACTTGCAACATTTTGCTATTTGATCAAAAGTTAAGCTAGTGTTATCAACCAACCAAGCAGCTACTTGCATGAGAAATTGTTCATTTCTATCCTTATTGTCTTTAGAAGATTCCATTGACATCGAAAAAACATCTCCCATTTTAATATTCCTTTACTGTTATAGAAATAAAATATAAACCATTAAAACTAAAAAAGCATTAACTTTGTCATCCAATGGCTTTTTAGTTTATATTTCTCATCCCTTAGGTTAATATAAGCTCCCATTTAATTTAATATACTGCAATATTACACATATTAGCTAATTTGTTAATAGATTTACAAAGATTAAATTATTGCTATTCTAAATTTAAGTGTTAGTTAACTGAGTTTACAATGAGTATTAGAAATTTTTTTACCAAGGCAATCGTTCTCCTTTTAGTTTGCTTATTAATCTTTATGGGGATTGGCAATCTTTTATCAAATGATGATGAAAGGAAAGAATTAGCTAAAGTAGGAAAGGAAGTGATAACATCAGATGAATATAAATTACTATATCAAAATTATGAAAAGCAAATTTCTGGATCTGATATAAGTAAAGAACAAGTAAAAAAGCTGAAATATGATTTACTTAACGCACTTATAGAGCAAAAACTATTGTTTAACCTAATTAGCGAACTTGGATTAAAAGTTGGAGAAGAATCTATCAAAAGCCATATAAAAAATACCAAGTACTTTCAGGACGATAAAGGAGAATTTGACCATAATAAATTCCATCAAACTCTAAATAGCCTGCATATAACAGAAAAGGAATATATAGAAAAACTAGAGAAAATCCTGCCTGCAATGATGTTCATGACTTCGTTATTTAAAGATAATTATCCGATAACTTTTGGTGAGAGTGTTGATGAGCAGATATACAAAAATCGCTACCAAACTAGAGTAATTGATATTGTTAAAATAACTGGGGATGCAATTACAAACGTTCCTGAACCAGATGATCAAGCCTTACTTGATTTGTATGAAAGAAATAAGTCCAATTTTTATTACCCTGAGTATCGAACTGCGCAATACATTTCTCTGGATCAAAAATATTTTGAAGATCAAATCAGAATTTCAGATGAAGAGGTTGATAGTATAATAGAACATCAGGAACTTAAAAATCAAAGAGACATATTCAATGTGATATTTCCTACCAAAGAAAAAGCTGAAATAGCAAGAAGAGCGCTTGAAGAAAGTAAAGCAAGCTTTGAAGACATAATAGAAGAGTTCAGTAAAGTAAAACTTGAAGAAACCAGAGTAAATAATATAACTAAGGATTTCTTACCTGAAAATATGAGAGAAAAGGTATTTGCTCTCAAAACAGGTGAAGTAAGTGAAGTTTTAACAAGCAATTTTGGATGGCACGTAATAAAGGTAGAAAGCATACATCAAATCTCTGATGAAGACTTGGTTGATTTAAAAAAAGACATAAGGTCAGTTTTAACCAATCAAAAGTCTTTTGAAAAAGTCAATGATTTCATAAATCAAGTGAATTATAAGATATACAATGGTGCAACGATTGAAGAAATCTCCAATAATTACAATTTACCTATACAAACCATTGGTCCAGTAGATGCTAGTGGGAAAGACCAAAGTGGTAATGAAGTAGGAAATTCCAGTGATTTCATTTCTTTCATTTTTTCACGCGAGAAAGATCAGAAGAGTTATTTTAAGGGTGTTGGAGATACTGTTGTTGGTGTAAAAATCAGTGATATCGTTCCTCCTAAATTACAAAATTTTGAAGAAAGTAGGGAATCAGCCATAAAGCTTTGGCGTAGTGAATTTATAAAAGAAAAAATGTTTAAAATGGGACAAGAAGTAGCAGTTCAACTAAGAGAAAAGACAGATTTGGAAGAAATGCAAGGTATAAAATTGGTTAAAGGCCAGCAAATACAACGCAATGAACAAAACTACCCTTTTTCTTTCATAGAAGAAATTTTCAATATGAAAACAACTAATTCGGTAACAGATCCTATTCAATACAATAATGAAATTATAATAGGCGTTCTAAAAGAAATGCATTCATCAAATGGTAAATTAAACATGCTTGACACCGGAAAACGTGTGATGATATCGCTAAAGGAACAGTTAATTAGCTATCTAAAATCAAAGTATAGAGTAGAAGTTAATCATGCTATGATTGATGATATATAAAAAAGTTTATTATCTTCCTTTTATGAGTGATTGGAGGGGCTATATTGTATTTTTAGGTAAAAGAGGTACAATTAGTTTGACTTGAGCTGTTTATTGTATTTAAATTGTAATTAATATATGAACAAAGGTTGACATGGCAGTTAAAATAAGGTTAGCAAGGTTTGGGGCAAAGAAACGTCCTTTTTATAGGATAGTTGTAGCCGACTCACGAGCACCAAGAGATGGACGCTTTATTGAGAGAATAGGACAATATGATCCAATGTTGCCAAAAGACAATAAAAATCGTGTTGTGGTAAAAGCTGATAGATTAAAACATTGGCTAAGTGTAGGAGCGCAAGCAACTGAAAGGGTAATGTGGTTCATTAAAAAAGGCATAGTAGATTTAGAAACAGAATCGAAAAAAATAGAAAAGAAAAAAGTTGAGAAAGTACAAGGGCAAGAAGCATAAGTCCTCTTAAATGCTAAACACTGATTTAACAAAAAGTAGTAAATTAGATGATATTGTATCTTCTGATTTATTGGCTATGAATGACTTTATCTTCAAAAATGTCAATGATGAAGGTACTAAGCTTGCTACCGATATTACATCTCATCTTATTAATTCAGGAGGAAAAAAGATAAGGCCTAAGCTCATTTTTATTATATGTAAAATGCTGAATTACTCTGGAGAGAGTAGGGTCAACATTGCTGCATCGGTAGAATTTATACACAACGCTACTTTACTTCATGATGATGTGCTTGATGAAAGTAAGTCACGCCATGGAGTTGCAACAGCAAATAAAATTTGGGGGAATAAATCAAGCATTTTAGTTGGTGATCTATTATTGACCTTAGCATTTAGATGGCTTATAGAATGTGGGAATTTAAGTGTTCTCTCTATTTTATCTAAGGCATCTAATTTGCTTGTCAAGGGTGAGATAAAGCAGATGACAACGCGTTTTGACCCTAACACAATTAGGAAAAATTATTTTAATATCATTGGAGAAAAGACAGCATCTTTATTTTCTGCATGCTGCGAGGCTGCATCAGTAGTATCTGGAGCCACAAGTGATGAAACAGAGAGGCTAAGGAATTTCGGGTTTAATTTTGGCATGGCATTCCAAATAATTGATGACGTGCTAGATTATACTGCTAATCAATGCACTTTAGGAAAGCAACTTGGAAAAGATTTCTTTGAAGGTAAAGTTACTTTACCTTCTATTATAGCATATGAAAAAGGCAGCCCATCAGAACAAAAATTCTGGGAGAAATCTTTTTCTTCAGCTAGACAAAATTTTGACCAAGCATTACAATATATTAATCATCATAATGCCATTCATGTTTCTATGGAAGAAGCTAAACACTATATTAATATGGCGCAAAGTAATATTGATACTTTTTCTGATTCTCTTTATAAAACTGCTTTGATTGACTTTTTAAATGCAAGCATAGAAAGACAAGGATAGCTAACGCTTGATATTTTTAGATTGATTGTTATATATTTATTAAGTTTGTAAGGGTGAATGATATGTCAGATAGTAATAAAGAGAAAAAAAAGAAATTTGCCGATATGGTCAGTAAACGAAAAGGGGATGATCAAGAAGATCAGCAAACAGGTGATTTAAGTGAAGAGCTTAATATATTAAAAGAACGTGCAGTTCAGCTTGAAGATCATTTACGCCGTGCTGTTGCAGATAATGAAAACGTTAAACGTATAATGCAAAAGCAAATTAGCGATGCAAGTGATTATGCAGTCACAAAATTTGCACGTGATATGATCGACTCTTGTGACAATTTAAAAAAAGCAATGGAAAACTTGAAAGATGATGATCCTATTCATGAGGGAATAAAAGTGGCGCACCAAAAGATTGTGAGTGATCTAAAAAAACATGGAATAGAAGAAATAGATCCAATAGGTAACTCTTTTGACAGCAATTTACATCAAGCTGTTGTGGAAAGAGAAGATAATGAAAAAGAGCCTGGCACTATTGTAGAAGTACTACAAACTGGTTATACTATTAAAAATAGGTTGCTTCGTCCTGCAATGGTTATTCTTTCTAAAAAATCTGCTGATTGCGAAAGTAACTAATAAAACACTCAAGGTATGGAAGAAGTTGTCTTCTCAGGTATTCAGCCAAGTGGAGTATTACACTTGGGCAATTATCTTGGTGCAATTAAGCAGTGGATAGGCTTGCAGGATAAATATAAATCTCTTTTTTGTGTTGTTGATCTGCATGCAATCACAGCAAATAAGCTTCCCGCAAATGAATTAAAAAATAATATTTTTAAAGCAGCAGCAACTTATATTGCATGTGGAATAGATCCGGAAAAGTCGATTATTTTCAATCAATCCGCAGTTAGTGGTCATGCAGAATTGGGCTGGCTGCTAGGGTGCTATACACCAATTGGTTGGCTTAATCGTATGACTCAATTTAAAGATAAGGCTGGCAGCGATAAACAAAAAGCTTCTCTTGGTTTATATAGCTACCCAGTACTTATGGCTGCGGATATATTGCTGTATCAAACTAAATATGTTCCTGTTGGCGATGATCAAAAACAGCATTTAGAACTTGCACGTGATATTGCATCAGCTTTTAACAATCATTATAAATGTAGTCATTTCATCATACCTGAAATCTTAACTTTGGATTGTACATCAAGGATAATGAGCTTAAGAGATGGAGCAAGCAAGATGAGCAAATCTGATTCTTCAGAATACTCATGCATTAACCTTGACGATACAGATGACTTGATTGTCAGGAAAATAGAAAAAGCAAAAACAGATTCAATTCTAGGCTTTGATTTTGCTACTTTAAAGTGCCGTCCAGAAGTAAACAATTTGGTAAACATTTATTCAGTGCTTAGTGATTTAAATGTGGAAAAAGTGTGTGAAGAAGTGAATAAACATGATATGAAACACTTTAAAAAAGAGTTAGCTGGCTTAATCATCAGTGTTATATCACCCATACGTGAGAAGATGAACGGTCTTTTGGCGGATCAGCTCCATTTACATAAAATATTAAAAGAAGGTGCAGAAAAAGCAGCAGAGATTGCAAATAACAATATAAAAGAGATCAAGGATATTATAGGGTTTGTTCAATAAGTTACAACTATTTCTTCCCATGGCTTTCAAATCGTGCAGCTATTTTCTTTACACTAACATGAGTGAGAAGAGGTTTTTTACTAACCGGAAGTTTACAATCGGACTTTGCTGTTATGGGGTTCATTTTAGATCTTTTATTTCCTACCGGAAATGAGTGAGATTGGGAGGATGTTTTTTGTGATGGTGCAGGATCTTTCTTCATACCAATATCTGCTTGTGTTGCAGGGGTGGCTTTGCTCTTAGCAATTTGATTTTGCTCAAATTTTTCTACCATTGACTTTACTCTACCGTCCTTCTTGCTATTTACTTTTTCTTTTATAATAACCGCTTTTACTTCTGATGCTGCTTTATCAGCAGATTTTTTCAGGATTGGTTTACTTTCAGCTGATTTTTGCGAAGTCACTTCTACTATTATTGGTTTCGTGCTCACTTGTTGATCAACAATATCTAGCCTTTTAGGATTTGACAGTATTTCAGATTTATCTTCTTTAGTTTCTTGCCTAATTTCTTGATTGGTAGCGTTTAGCGCTGGTGGCTCTGGAGCTTGTCTCTTTTTATATCCTCTTCTTGTTCCTGCATTTTTCTTAGGTTTCGTTTTGTGAATTGGCTCCTCTTTAGGCAACTTTGAGTGCCGCGAATCTTTCGTTGACGCTTTACTCTTTTTCTCTTGATAATTTGATATTTCCTCATGTCCAGACTCTTCACTTAATGAGCTTTCATAGCCTGAATCTTCAGGAGATACATTCTCTATTTCTGTTTTAAAGTGTACCTTTTTTGAGTCAGTAGGAGGTGGTGGAGGTGCCGTTGTTGGCCGTTTTATTTTCTTTTTTCCTGCCGGCTGTTTTCCTTTTTGCAGCTTGAAAGTATCTTCCTTCTGCTTTGATGTTGTTTTATTTTTTGAGCTTACTTCATATGATTTATGTTCTTTATTGTTTTTTCCACTCTGCTTCGAATCTAAAATTTCTTTAAGTCCTTTCTTGAATAGATTAATTGTACTTAAAATATTTGAGTACTCGGCTGCTTTTTCTATAGTGAAACCTGATAATTCATCACCAACAAAATTTTTTATGTCATTATCATTAGTTGGAATATCTTTTCCCAAGACTCTATCTAATATTCCTTTTAATGTTCCAATAAAACCGAGTGGCTTTGTGCTCAAAGGTTCTACATAATTATTCAAGTCACTATATATAACAAACTTAGCTACATCTTTTGCGTTGTTTGTAAAATTCTTCAGAGCTTGAGATAAATCTTTCAGTGTTTCATTATATTGTTCATTAATTTTTTTTGTATCCTTCAGCTTTATGACTCTTATCAAAGAATTGAGATTTTTATCATAAATGTCACTTTTAAATAGATCACTCATACCAATTACTGTTTATCGTTTACTCAAATATAAATTCAAAGTATTAAGACCGAGTAAATATTATATGACTTATCCTCTGACTCATAAACGCTTGCACTCCTAGGTTCTGTAAACAAAATATACTGTGAGAAAATAAAGTAAAGAAAAAGTAGGAGAAATAAGGAAAAAGAGACCGTGAATAATATAGAGAAACTATCAATGGAATATTACATAGAAAAAAGAAAATGGGAACAAACTTTTGAATTCTTAAAGGGAGTCAAAGGAATACACAGCAAAAATGAGAAGAGGTTGAGAATATTTATGGAAGCGGTTTGGTATATGGTTCGGAGTGGCTGTAAGTGGCGTCTTTTGCCAGAAATTTACGGCAATTACAGGAGTATACATAGGAGGTTTAAAAGGTGGTGTGAAAAGGAAGTTTTGGCAAAAATATATGCAACAAAATCCAGATTTAGAAGTTGCGGTAATCGATGGAACGATAGTTCGAGCTCATGCTTGCTCTGCCTGATACAAAAAGGATTCCAAAGCTCTTAGGAAGGAATAAAGGTGGCTTTACTACTAAAATTCATGCATTTGTTGATGCATTGGGAAATCCTTTAAAATTTATACTTACTCCTGGCCAGAGGAATGAAATTACACAAGTTAATGAAAAATATCTATAACTCCACTATAGTGGCTGATAAAGGATATATGCTTTTGTTTGAGAGCAAAGGATGTGAAGTTGTGATTCCATCGAAAAGTGAAGAGCTTCTATGATAAGCATATTTATAAAGAACGGGAATGTTTTTTCAGTAAAATCAAAAATTCTATAGCTAACCGAAGTAAGATTTCCCCGAGCACTGAAAGACAAAATCAATAGCCGAATTAATATTGGGCCAAAAGCTTGGCAGCACTTGGGAATATTCAAAAAAGCATAAGCATCAAGTTAAGAGATTGCGAGCAAATTTAGGGAAGTTAAAGTAGATACTCTAGTTTTTCTGTACTTGTCTTTTAATGAAAATCATGACCAAGTTATTGTAATCTTTTTAAGAAAAATTTAAACTATTAACTCTATTCTTTAGTGCTAAAAATAACTCTCTAATCCGCCTTTTTAGCTCAATAAATGCCTTTGTTAAACTGAGTTCTGTATTCTTTTTTAATTTTGTACAACTCATGAAATATGAGAATTGCACATAATTTAGCATATAATTCACACAATACTCTGTGTGGCTTCCCTTTTAAGTCTTATGTAGCTCTTGTATAGTTTAAAAACAACTCAATTTGCCACCTTACTCTGTAATACTTGCTCAGCACTAATTTTATCCTCTGGAATATTAGTTTTGACCAGTTCAACAATTTCTGATTCCTTTTGGAAGATCATGTGATTTTGCCAATTTATTAGCTTTTCTTCTTCTGGCTAGAGACTGCTCTTCAGTTAATTTATGACATATCATTCTTACTCTAATCTTTGCTTCTTTTCCCAACAACACCTTCATTTCTAAAAATAGCTTGTCTCCTAAACATTCCAATAATTCCATTTTTTGATTTGTTTCTATAGCATATACATTGGTATCAACGACTTATAAAATAAGCTCCCGTTCCATTTAAAAGAACTTGAACCAAGGTCAGATATTAGCAACTTCTCCCTATAACCTTCTTACTCCCTCCGTTATGTTAAGTTGATCCAATGTCTGATTTAGGTAATCAAAAACTAATTTTAACTTTATTCCACACTTAGTGTTACTCTCATAACCTTTGTCCATAACCTTTATATAGATTTTCCATGCTGTTAGGCAAAGCTACTATCCAATGCTTTTAAATTGCTGCAAGATTCTACAATCAATTTGCAGGGTATTTTAAATAAAGCCATTGTACATTCTTTTCATAAATTCTACTGCTTCTTTAGTAAACCTGAAATCTAAACCCTGTTTCGTTATTATCACAGATTCTTCATTTAATAATTGGCACATTGTATCTATGATTCAGTTTGTAACCCCTATATTACCCAAAATTATAGCTTTTATGAATCATCAATTACTCAATTTTCTTTTCCTTTTCTGTTTCAATTATTTGCCATTTCATTGAAAAATTTGTTGAGGTAATTTGATAAGCAAGTTATTTTATTCATCATTAGTTCTCTCACTAAAATATATCCGAGAGAATTTTATATCTTCTTATCCTATCTTCTTCATACCTTTATTTCCTTAACTTGACCCTTATGCTTCAAAAAACTGCGTCAAAGCGAGAAGTAAAAATAAAATAGAAACAAAAAATGGAGATTTGACATGAGTCAAGTAAATGGAACTACTGGATTGGTAGACTATAAAGAATTAGAAACAAATATTCTATCATCTATACGGGACCATTGATGGGGAGAGATGGTAACAAGGCTACTGGAAGCGAGTCTGGAAGGTACCATTTACCCACTGAAAGAGAAGAGACGGAAAAAACTTTGAGGACAAATATTTGAACTTTTGACACCAAGAGATAGAGAGCGAACCACAGATAGTGAAAAAAAAGGTAAACAACTGAACTTGAGGCAAAAAATATCTGCAGCAGAGATATCTGGAATTACAGATAAATTACTACCTATAATCAATGAATGGTGTAGTCGTCCACTACAATCAATATATCCGATAGTATTCATGATTTTTTAAGGTGAAAGAAGACGGTTGTTGTGTAAGTAAGTGCATGTATAACATATTGGGTATAGATCAAGAAGGCAAAAAGGATGTATTGGGTTTTTATTTGGCTGAAAGAGAAGTTCTGGTTGGGGGTATTAAATGAGCTAAAAGAAAGAGGAGTAGAGGATATTCTAATAGCTTGTATTAAAAAGTTTTCCTGCTGCTATAAATAGCTAAAGCAGAAATGTATAGTACATCAGATAAGAAATTTACTGAAGCAGCAAAAACTTTCATAAGTGATCTGAAGAAAGTATATCAGGCTTCAAGCAGAGAAATTGCTGAAAATTATTTACTCGAGCTGATGGAGCGAAAAATATCCTTTGGTCATAAAATCGTGGCAAAACAATTGGGAAAATTTATTTTAAGTATTTCGGGCCAGTTAGGCGGCTCCACTAATCCTATCGAGGAGACATTTACTAAAACCAAAGGTTCATTTACCAGCTTGTACAAGTTGGTATATTGTGCTATAAGGAAGGTGGAGGAAAAGTGCTGTACATATTAACTATATCTCAGCTCAACATTTTCTTTCTCCACAGATTGAAAATTGAGTTGAACTAAAAATTCGCTTTGACGCAGTTTTTTGAACATTACCAGCTCAAGAGGGCTTAGAGTGGAACTAAAATGCATGGGCTTGTTGACGCGCGTAATTAATTTCTTTTTTTTAAGTTAATTAATGTTAACAAGCCACGTCTGCCTGTAATCATGTTAATACCAAAATATAATGTAAGAGAAGAAATGAGCAGGGCTATGGTTAAATACAACAATTTTTGTTTCTTTCTAACCATGCTTCCATATGAAAAACATATGACATAAAAAGGCAAACAAAAAGCTAAGAACCTTGACGCGCTTTACATCTTGGCTTTACCTTATTTATAATATAAACTTTACCACCCCTTTTCACAACTTTACAATTTTTATCTCTGTTACGATGAGATTTTAGTGACCCTTTAACTTTCATATCTATAGTAAGAATAGAATTACCTTACATTATGATCACTGACAGAGAGTTAGTCAATTGATAAATTTTTCACATTTTATTAAAATATTGTATAATTGTTGCTGATACTTCTTCGATCGACCTTTGCGTAACATCAATAATTGGCCAGTTATTTTGCTTAAAGAACTCCTCTGCTTCTTTAATTTCCTTTTCTACTTTTTCAGAATCAGCATATATATTATTATCTTTGTTATTAATTGAAGTAAGTCTGTTTTTGCGTATTTCTACTAGTCTACTTGGGTTGATTGTTACTCCTATAGTCAGTTTATTTTTTAATTTTGCTAAGTCGATATAAAAGGGTACCTCACTAACAAAAGGAACATTCGCAACCTTGTAGCCTCTATAAGCTAAATACATACTAGTGGGAGATTTTGATGTGCGTGAAACTCCAACCAAAATTATATCTGCTTTATCGATTTGAATACCTTGTCCATCATCGTGATTGATGGTATAGTTTATTGCCTCAATACGCTGAAAATACTCGTTATTTATTTCAGTATACAGGTCAAGTTTTTCATCCTTTTCAATTTCAAGATAGGATGAGATTTCTCTAATAATATGTGATAGTATTGCTCGATATGGAATTTTTAACTTGATACAATTATCTTTTAGATATTTTCTGAGCCCATCATCAGTAATAGTGCATATAACAAAGTTATGCTCATCACTTTTTCTCTCAATTTCCTCCAGAATTTTATCGATCTGCTCTTCTCCTTTTACAAAAGACCAAACATATTCGATAGTTTCTACAGAACGAAAATGTTTCAGGGCTGATTTTGCAACTGATATAACAGTTTCACCACTTGAATCTGACACTAAGTGTAGATTAAGCTTTTTAATGGTCATATGGCAAATAAGCAATCTGTTACTCAAATTATGCTAATTTGTTGACCTACGTAAATACAGAAAAACTATCCTGTTGATAAAACTCAAACTAATTGGTAAATTTTTAATACAATTATTCTCAAAACAAATGTTTTTATTAAAGCCTACAAATTTCTCCCATTTTTCTAAGAAAGCCCTGCCTTGGCTTGGGGTTATTTGTCTTGCATATTTTTTAATTGGAATGTTCTTAGCATTATTCTTCTCCCCAGGAGATTATAAACAAGGAGAAATCGTACGAATTATGTATCTTCATGTGCCTTCTGCATGGCTTGCTCTTGGAATATACGGACTCATTGCATCACTTAGTTTCATTTCATTGGTATGGAACAATAGTATTGCCAGTGTCTTGGCACATGCTGCTGCTCCTGCAGGGACAGTTTTTTCGGCAATATGCTTAATCACAGGTAGCATCTGGGGAAAAGGGACATGGGGTACTTGGTGGGTATGGGATGCAAGGCTTACTTCAATGCTGATTTTGTTTTTTCTGTATGTTGGTTATCTTTCATTGTGGAGCGCTTTTGATAATCAAGCAAGAGCAGAGAAATCATCAGCAGTATTTGCCATTTTTAGTGCTATAAATATTCCCATAGTAAAATTTTCTGTGAATTTATGGTCTACTCTTCATCAGCCAGCAAGTATTTTTAGAAAAGGTGGAGTAGCAATAGAAGGTTCTTTACTGCTGCCACTCATTGCAATGTTTATATTTTGTACCACACTTTTTTTAGTAGTGTGGATACTTAATGCCCTTCATTTAATTAATTTGCAGAAAATAAAGAGAGAAATCAGCATGCGATATTAGGCATATAATTCCAGAGTGTAATGTTGTGAACAGCGACAGAGATTAAAATGTAGAGCAATCATCCATTGGCAAGTTCCAGAACTAATTACGTACAAACCACACTTCAAGATTATAGTGATTAATCACATGCAAGTAGAAGAATCATGATTCTCTAGTGAATAAAGATGTGCTCTATGTAAAGCTGGTGAAGATAAGATAGAAATTGAAAGAAAATCTAATTATTGGTTATTATGCTATATTTATAATGCAAGTTATTAAATTTTTAACTACTTTAGCTTATAATAGCTCCTAAGTTACCATGAAGTTTCTTGAAATGTGGTTTCTTTTACTCACATTAAATTTGTAGTTTTTTTATTTTAATACAATTTCAATTTTGACTGTAGAGGAGGTTCCGATGTCAAAAAATACCTATAGTGATCAAGTTAATAGTAGTTATTTATATACCAACAAACTTTTTTATGGTAAAGAAGGTATAGACGAGATGACTGAGGGTGAAATTACGACTGAGAAGCAATTTACAAATAGTTCCGTAGTAAAAGAGGATTTTGAACTAGTAGAAAAGAAGCTTACGAAATGTGAAGAGGAGGTTAAGCGAGCAAAAGCAGAGACTGAGTGGTATAAAAAAATAGCTGAAGAATGTAAAAAAGGAAGTGGTACGGGCGAACCTGTTACTGATGAAGGAGGGAATGAAAATGGAGAAATTACATCTCGAGAAATAACACCAGATCTTAGCCTGCCAGGAATTTGTGGGCCTCATGCTCATTTGTATAAATCGAATAATAAGATAGGTTGTCAAGGTTTTAATACATCTGATTTATTAAAAGAACTCTATCCTGAGATGTATAGTAATTCTAAAATTTTGCCATATATAGAAAAGGGATCAGAGGGTATTTATAGTGCAGTAAATTTTAAATTTGCCTTTACTGATACTATTAGTTCAGCAGCCAACTTTGGTAATACGAAATGTCTTAAATGTATTGATAGTCCACAAGAGTTAGCTTGTCAGGACGAGAAGGTTAAGAGTTTCTGCCAATCTGGCAATGATTATGCTAATAAAGAATTAAACAAGAATTTTTTTTCTAGAGAATCATGTCCTGATCTCTTTAAAGAGTCCAGTGAAACAAGTGTTGTAAAAGCAAAACAAGTTGCACCATTGATACTTGTTAATACCTTAGGACAAATGATAGATAAAGAGGGTAATAACACTAAAGTATACTATGATGCATTGAAGCGTTATCTAAATGATGATGGTAAAATCAAGGATTGTGGAGATAATCAAAAGTGTAAGGATTATATTCCAATTATGGAGAAAGTTGCATGGAATAGTGATAAGGAAGTACTATTAAAAACTGCTGTTAATAATACGCAAGAAGCAAATCCTTACTATTATGGAAATGAGGATAATTCTACTTCCGTTGAATTTGGTTCTATATAAGGCTGAATTTGTCTAATTTTTTCTACACTAGACACAATTTAGTCGTATCTGAACAAATACATAACCTATATAAAGAGGACGTAGGTACCATCTGTCCTTTTAAGGCATTTATGTCAATGATATGCGTAATCCATGATTTTAAACATGATGATCCTCCTAAGTAATACAAAAAAACTCAGAAAAATGTATATAGCTATGATAGAAGTTATCTATACATAAGTACAATATACTTTAACTAGAGGTTATAAATTAATGAAGTTGAAAAGTCTGCAGACGAAGATAGATTTCGAGCTCTAGAATATCTTCGCTATCAAAATAACAAAGCTGTCAAAATTTGTCAAGTAATTTTTATCGCAACTGTACAAACATTTCACAGGACAAATTTAAAATGCTGTAAAATGGTGTCTGTTCAGACGCATGTGAAACCAGTGCTTCTTTTCATCCCACTTCCATGCGGCTAAACCTTTTTCATAATCTCCTATCTATCATTTCTTAAACCACTCCCCTGAACGGATACAATTAAATACATTTTTAACATTTTTATAGAAAACTATTAGTATAGATTTGTATGCTGCCCTCATGGCTATTTTAAAATGTTTAATACTCCTTTTCATTATTTCTTGTACACATCTACCTAACAAGCAACATTCTGTTAATATAGACAATTATAAGCACGATTATTCGTTGCAACAATATAATACTCCTTTGAAGAATAACGAACCAGCAATACCAGAAATGATACCTTTACCGGTAGAGTTTCCCGATCTTACAACCAGTAATCAGTTTCTTTCGATTAATGTTGATGAAAAAGTACCAGTAAAGGATTTACTGATTGAGATAGGAAAACTTTCTGACGTTAACTTAGACATAGATCCCCAGATATCAGGTAATATTATTTTAAAGCTAAAGGATAAGAATATAAATGAAGTAATTCAGAGTATAGCCAACAGCGCCAAATTGCGTTACTCAATGAATAATGGTGTAATTAGAATTGAACAGGATTTGCCATACGCACAAAATTATTACGTAGACTTCATCAATATTCAACACTCTGCTCAAAGCAATTTTGTCGTTAGTGGCAATGTTACAAGCAGCGATGCTGACAGGAATGTTAGAAAGTCTCAATATAGCAGTGACTTATGGAGTTCATTAGAAAAAGGCTTAAATGCAATAATGGATGTTAATGGAGTGGATGATGGTGAATTTCTTTCATCCAACAGAGAAGCTGGTGTCATTATTCTGAATGCCAGGAAGGATATTCATAAAGCTGTTGAAGAATATATTAATAAAGTTAAGAGACTGGCGTCTTCTCAAGTAATGATAGAGGCCAAAATAGTTGAAGTTGTATTAGACGATAAATACCTTTCTGGTATCAACTTAAATGATTTGCATAATGAAACAAAATCTATAACAAATCAAGATAGTTCCATTACTAGCCTGGTAATGAACTCTGATTTAGAAAATTTAGTAAAAACTTTAGACAAGTTTGGCACTTCAACCGTAATTTCAAGCCCTAGAGTACATGCTATAAATAATCAGCAAGCAATGATTTCATTTACTAAAAACCATATCTATTTTACTTCCGATATACAGAAAGATACCGGAAACTCCAATCATGCCTTAATTACCAAGATGAATAGCACTCCAATAGGTGTGGTGTTAATAATCCACCCAAGCATTAACATTGATACTAACGAAATATTTATGGATATACACCCAACCTTATCAAGAATTAACAATTACACTAAAGACCCAAATATAGAATATGTCGCACAACAGAATAAAATGAAATTAAATAGTGACATTCCAATTATTGAAACCAGAGAAATGAACTCTACGTTAAAAATTAAGAGCGGCGAAGTTATGGTAATTGGTGGGCTTATAGAGCATAGAAAAGATAACCAAAACTTATTGCATCAAAAGTTAAAAAAACTGGCTAAGACAGTAGAAACCGTCATCTTCCTGAAAGCAACAATCGTACCAACACTTGGTTTATTAGATATAAAAGATAGGAATTTATATATATATTAAACGTATCCGTTCAGGCAATGGTATCAACTTAAGGAAAGATGTTGGGGTTGCTATTATGATAAGAAGAGAGTATCAGAATGATAATTAAGACAGCTTAATCATAAATCTGTTGCGGTAAATTTAAGTTACTTTAGTCATATATTAAAGTTTTTAAACAGGTCTTAGTTTACTTACTTTATTGTTTTCTTTATTATCAAATATTGCTTTAAATAATATGGAGGAGCACATTGTCAGCAATTGCCGTTATTGATTTTGGTTCACAGTTTACACAGCTTATTGCAAGACAAATCAGGGAAATGGGCGTTTACTGTGAAATATTTCCAAGCAATATCGATTTCGAAACAGTATCAAAATTCAATGGATTTATTTTTTCTGGAGGACCGCAATCTGTAAATGACAATTGCTCTGAAGTAAGTGAAGTAGCACATAAAATTATAAAACTTAACGAAACAATAAACACTCCTATACTTGGAATATGTTATGGACAGCAACTCATTTGTCATTATTTCGGGGCAAAGGTAAGAAAAGAATTCAATCAGGAATTTGGCAAAACTAAAATCAAGATACTAAAAGAATCCCCAATTATAAAGGATACTTGGGACGTTAATTCCGAAGTCGATGTGCTAATGAACCATGCAGACAGTGTCGAAACTATACCGCAAGGATTTACTGCTATTGCCTCAGGTATAATAAATCAAACAATCGCAATAATTGCCAACGAACAGCGGAAGATTTACTGTACTCAGTTCCATCCTGAAGTTAAGCCTACGACAAATGGTAGTAAACTTCTCTCTAATTTCTTAGATATTGCAAATTGTGAGAGAGATTGGACAATGAAGTCATTCATTGAAAAACAGAAGGAAAAAATTCAAAACTTAGTAGGGGAGAAAAAAGTAATTGCTGCAGTAAGTGGGGGGGTTGATTCAAGTGTTGCAGCAGTTCTTACACACAAAGCTATAGGAAAACAATTAAACTGTATTTTTATCGATACTGGGTTATTGCGTAAGAGCCAGACCACTGCTATGTTAAAAGAAATTCCAATAAATTACGTTGATAAATCAAACTTGTTTTTAAGTAGGTTAAAGGGAATAACTGATCCGGAAGAAAAGCGAAAAATTATCGGCAATACTTTTATCGAAGTATTTGAAGAAGAGGCAAAAAAAATAGGTGATGTGGATTTTTTAATGCAAGGCACCATTTACTCTGATGTAGTTGAATCAGGTCACGCTTCAGGAAACACTAGTACAATTAAATCTCATCACAATGTTGGTGGGTTGCCAGAAAAAATGAATCTGAAACTAGTAGAACCTTTACGCTATCTCTTTAAAGATGAAGTAAGGCTGCTTGGCAAAGAAATTGGGCTTTCAGATGAGATAATATTTCAACATCCATTTCCTGGACCTGGACTTGCAGTGAGGATCATAGGTGAGGTTGATGAAGAAAAGGTACGAATATTGCAAGAAGTAGATGAAATATATATCAACACAATGAAAAATTATGATCTGTATGATAAAATATGGCAGGCTTTTGCTGTACTGTTACCAGTAAAAACTGTGGGAGTTATGGGAGATAATCGTACATACGGATATGTTTGCGCTTTAAGGGCTGTGACTTCATCTGATGGCATGACAGCTGATGCATTTCCATTTGAAAATAAAGATCAACATTCGTTAGTATTTTGGAGGTTTTTGCAAGACGTCAGTAGTATAATTGTTAACAAAGTTTCCGGAGTAAATCGAGTTGTGTATGATTTAACTTCCAAACCACCAGCAACTATTGAGTGGGAGTAGCAGTAATTTCATTCCAGTTTCAGCTACTCGAATCACAGCAAAGAGGCTGCTTGCATAACTCAAATTTTAAGGAAAACTATTTAATGTCATTCCAGCGCGTGACGCTGGAATCCAGAAAAAAAGAACCTGTGTCAGCTACTCGGATGACATCGAAATGTTCGTACAGATATTCGTCACACACCGGAATAAAAATTAGACTTTTGCTTTGTAGAAAATAATTTCAAGGCCGCATTGTCTTTATTTTGCTTATAGCTTTCACAAACAATGCAAACATGAATGAAGAATACAAACATGCTTTTGGTAGCTCTATGTGAAGTCCTTCAAGTATTAAATATATACCGATGAGTAAAATAAATAGAATGGCAATTACTTTTAAGCTTGGGCTGGATTTTATTAACTGAGCGGTATAACTTGATGAAAATAGCATTGCTAATATGGAAAATGTAAATGCTATAGCAATGATTATCATATTATGAGTTAATGCTATAGCAGTTAATATTGAATCAACAGAAAAAACTAAATCTATTAATATAATTTGTAGCACAACTAAAAAAAATTGTGATTTAACGTTTGCCTTTGTTTTGTTCTCCTTATGTACAAAAATTTCGCTCCATAACTCCATAGAACTTTTAACAATAAGGAATAACCCTCCTGCAATCATAAGCAAATCTTTTACTGAAATATCTAGTGATACAGAGTGAAATATAGGCTTTTCCATTGATAATATATGTGATATAAAAAATAGTATTACAAAACGCATCAATAGCGCCAAGCCAAAACCTATCAGGCGGGCTCTTTCTCTCAGCAGATTTGGCACCTTATCTATTGCTAGAGAAATAAAGATTAAATTGTCTATACCAAGTATAGTTTCAAGTAGCGTAAGTATCAATAAAGTCCAAGCATCAGCTAGCATTTTCATTCCAAAGTCAGATTTTGTACTTTACAATAGATGTGTAAAAATTAAGTAACTTCGACTAGGTAATTAAAAAATCAGCCTTACCCGGAAAAGAAAGAGGCAAAAGGGCATTTTTATAATAAAAGTACTTTTGTAAGAGAAATAATGAAATTAAAAATCTAACTCTCTTTACGAAAATTTTAATAGATTGCAAAATAGTTGTGCCATGAAAATATATGCCTTCTTTGTAGACTAAGATTTTTCTTTAAATTAAGATAGATACACGATAAAAGGAACATATGACAAAAGAATCATTAGCAAAAACTGATATAGTAAAAGTTGAAGATAAGAAAGCAACAAAGGGCTTTTTTAAAATATTAGGTGAAGTAGCAGATGCTGTAAGGTCATGGGTTGGCAATATTGGCCCTGATTTAAGTAGTAGTCGCGATATCGATAGTTTAGTCTTGAAGATGAACGAATGCTTAAACCCAAAGGGGGGTGAAGTCTCAGCACGTAAGAACACCGTATCTCTTGGTAATTTGTACTTGAGTTTATCAGAGGCAGGTCAAATAAAATTTTTACAAACCCTGGCAGAAAAGTTCAATCCGGATAAAACGAAAATAGATGAAGAAATAAAAGTATATAAGAAAAATCAAGATTCTGAGTCGAGCTATAAGTTTGAACAAGACTTAATAAAAGTCCTTGAATCGCCACGCTCTAAAATATTGAAGCAGTTTATCTCCTTACCGGAGGGCCTTAAGTTTATTGTTGATATGCGTTCTGATGTACTCAAGCTGAAGAATCAATATAAAAGTCTAAGTCCACTAGAAAACGAATTAAAAAGTATACTTTGTACTTTGGTTGATGTTGATCTACTTGATCTTCATCAAATCACCTGGGATTCACCTGCATCATTGTTGGAAAAACTTATAAAATACGAAGCTGTACATAAAATTTCCTCTTGGGGTGACTTAAAAAACAGACTAGATTCTGATCATCTCTGTTTTGCTTTCTTTCATTACAAAATACCAAATGAACCTTTAATTTTTGTAGAGGTTGCACTGATGAATGAGATTGCAGATAGTATTCAACACGTTTTGGACGAGTCAGTTCCTTCAAGTGACCCAAGCAGTGCAAGTACTGCTATATTCTATTCAATATCAAACACTCAAACTGGTTTATCTGGAATTAGCCTCGGTAACTTTTTAATAAAGAGAGTCGTAGAAAAACTATCGCAAGAATTTAAAAGCGTAAAAGTGTATGCAACTCTTTCTCCAGTTCCTGGATTTACAAAATGGCTAAAAAATCAAGACGTAGCTTTATTAGGTAAGCTTAATATAAAACAATCAGGTATAGAAATTTTAGAAAGCATAAAAACTAACATTGAATGCGAAAAACAGTCCCTACTGAAACTTTGTGCACATTATTTGCTAAAGGTTAAAAGCAGTGGTGGGGGTGCTTATGATACAGTAGCACACTTTCATTTAAGCAATGGTGCATCAATCAAACAAATCAACTGGATGGCTGATACTTCTGAAAAAGGCATTAGTCAGTCAGCCGGAATAATGGTGAATTATCTGTACGAGCTGCCTAAAATAGATAACAATCATGAGAATTATATGATTAATAAAGTGATTTCTCATTCAAAAAAAGTGTCAGCTATGTTAAAGGAATAATAGGAAGTGCGCAAGCATATAGAAAGTGCTAACATTCCCTAATGTTTATGTATATAATATTGAATAGTTTTATGAGGTAAAATGTATAAATAGTGATGAATTAGAAGAATTAAAGAAACTAAAACAAAAGATACAAGATGCAGTAGCACATAAAAAATTGTATGGTGTATTATTTGCAGATTCTAAAGAGATAGAGTTATTCAATAATTGTATTAGCAGTATTAAAAGTAATGGAATAGGCGAAGAGGAATCAAATGAATTGATAACCATTTATAAAGGACTTAATTCAATATTTGATAACATTAGTTCTGACTGGGGTGGCAATAAGGGTAGCCTAAATGCTCAAAAAATTATTGTACATTATCAAAACTTAGAGTCTATCTTAAAGATAGTAAACATAATTAAAGAATTGAAGACAAGATTGGGCCAAGCATTCGTGATCTTCGACTTTGATGAATCCGGGTTAATCCAGGATATCGAATCACTCCAAAAAAAAATGAAAGAAGAGTTAGAAAAAATACAACAACAAAAAAGCCAAAAAGAACTCTTTGAATTGGAAAAGAAATCTAAAGAAGAGTTTGGCAAGTACATAGAAAACGGCACTATTGATGAGATATCAATCAAAAAGTATAGTAATCAAGATCGTCTTTATACAATAATCAAGCTAAAAGAAGACAATAAAAGCACAGATATTAAAGTAAGCGAATTTTTAAATAGTGATTTTTGTAAAAAAAACAAAATTGTTAGTTTTTTTATCTCAAATGGCAATCAAAAAGAATTTATCAGTGGTGAAATACATGAGGGGATTAGATATTATTATATAGGTACCACAGTTCAATATGGAATAAAGTTTAACTGGTATGTAGACGGAAAGGAATGTAGCATTACATTAGGTGCTAACAGTGATGATAGTATTAGAATAATAAGTGATAGACCAACTGATGCGGATTTAGAAAAAAATAAAGATGTAAAGATTAAAGTTGGTAATGCTTACCTAAGTCTTGCTGATGCAGTAAAAACGTGTAGACAGCAAGAAGATCCAAGTAGCACAGTGAAGCAAGCATCAGCTAATGAGCATTGCCGCCCATTGGCAAGGACTTCAGCTTAATGTTTTTAGCAAAAAGAGATATAAATAATTGCTCTTGTAATACTTAAAATGTAAAATAGATCTACTTAAATAAGTAGATCTATGAACAATATAAGAAATTTTGCAATAATAGCACATATAGATCATGGGAAGTCAACTCTTGCTGATCGTTTGATAGAAGAATGTAACGGTCTTGAGACAAGGGAAATGACCAATCAGGTACTTGACTCAATGGATATAGAGCGTGAACGCGGAATCACAATCAAAGCACAAACGGTAAGACTCAATTACACTGCAAATAATGGTAATAAATATTGCCTCAACCTCATGGATACACCAGGTCATGTTGACTTTTCATATGAAGTCAGCCGAAGCTTAGCCGCATGTGAAGGCTCACTTTTGGTAGTAGATAGCAGCCAAGGAGTTGAAGCTCAGACTCTGGCAAATGTCTACAAGGCAATTGACAATAATCATGAGATAATAGTTGTGCTTAATAAAGTCGATCTTCCTGCTGCAGATCCAGAAAGGATAAAGCTTCAGATTGAAGAGGTAATCGGAATTGATGCAACTGAGTCAATTTTGATATCGGCAAAAACTGGTCTTGGGATAAAGGATGTACTTGAAGCTATAGTGACAAAACTTCCCGCTCCTCAAGGTGATACAAATGCTCCACTGCAAGCAATTTTAGTTGATAGTTGGTATGATCCTTACCTAGGAGTAGTAATTTTAGTGCGAGTTAAAAATGGAGTACTAAAAAAAGGCATGAGAATCGTTATGATGTCTAATAATGCTACATATCAGGTCGATAATATCGGTATTTTCACTCCTAAAAAAGTTATGACTGGTGAACTTTCAGCAGGTGAAGTTGGTTTTATAACTGCTTCAATGAAAGAAGTAGCAGACTGCAAAGTAGGAGACACTATTACTGAAGAGAAAAGGCCGTGCAGCAAGGCATTACCTGGCTTTAAAGAAGTACATCCTGTAGTATTTTGCAGTATTTTTCCCAATAACACAGATGATTTTAAATATTTAAGGGAAGCACTAGAAAAATTACATTTAAATGATGCTAGTTTTACATTTGATGCTGAAACGTCAAATGCGCTAGGTTATGGATTTCGTTGTGGTTTCTTAGGAATGCTACATCTTGAAGTCATTCAAGAAAGACTCGAAAGAGAATTTGATTTAGATCTAACAGCAACTGCACCGAGTGTTATATATAAAGTTGCAACACAAAATGGTAAAGTTTTAAATATCCATAACCCAAGCGATATGCCAGACCCTACAAAAATTGAAATAGTGGAAGAACCATGGATCACTGCAACTATAATGGTACCTGATCAATATTTAGGAGAGATTCTATCTCTGTGTGAAGAGAGGAGAGGAGAACAGCAGGATTTATCTTATGTTGGTAATACGACAACAGCACTACTGAAGTATAAATTACCGCTTTCTGAGGTTGTTTTTGATTTTTACGATAGACTAAAATCAATTTCCAAGGGATATGCAAGTTTAGATTGGGAAATATCCAATTATCAGGAAAGTCAGATAGATAAATTAAGTTTTTTAGTTAATGGAGAACCTGTGGATGCGTTAGCCTGCATTGTTCATAAAAGCAGGGCAGAAAAAAGAGGCCGTGAAATATGTGCACGTTTGAAAGACTTGATACCACGCCAGCAATATAAAATCGCGATTCAAGCGGCAGTAGGCGGAAAAATTATTGCTAGAGAAACGATTAACCCGTATAGAAAAGATGTAACAGCCAAGCTCTATGGTGGAGACGTCACACGAAGGATGAAGCTGCTTGAAAAGCAGAAGAAAGGTAAGAAAAGATTGCATTCTGTGGGAAACATAAACATCCCACAAAATGCTTTTATTGAGGCTTTGAAAATAAATGATTAATGTATGTCCAAAAACATAATTTTCAAGAATTAAGTAATATTTTGCTCAATAAGTTCACTGATATTGATATGGATAAATTTGCAATAGCTATTGGGAATGTTCAAAAAAGTGAGTCAGAAAGTAGTAAACAGAACTACCGGTTTGGTAGATTATAAA
>NZ_JAIUJX010000010.1:0-32794 GCF_053891855.1 Wolbachia endosymbiont of Protocalliphora sialia | reverse complement strand
GAGGAGCCGATAGATGAAAAAGGTTCTTAGGAGTTTGTTAGAAGATAAAATAAGAAATGAATTAAAAAATGAAATGAAAAGTGAAATGAAACAAAAAATAAATAAACTTGAGCAGCTAGAGGCGGAAAATAAAGACTTACAAACTAAAAAGGATAGAGCTAAACGGTTAAATAGATCCTTAGAATATGCAAGGAAGACAGCTCAGAACGAAAATATAGAATTAAAAGCTGAAAAAAATAAACTAAATACTCAAATCCAGCATTCACAACAAGAAAAGAAAATATTAGGAGTCAAAAATGAAGCAAATAAACAACTAAAAGAAAAAGCAACATACATCGCTACTGCTAGTACTGGTCTTGCTGTTGGGTTAGTAGTGTATATTACACTTGAACATACAACTAAATTGGACATGTGGTTGATCGTTGTTATAGCAACAGTATCTGCATTCTTAGCTGGTGGTTTAATAATGCAACCTAGCTCTCAAGTAAATGGAACACAAGAACCACAAGGAGTAGCAAATAAGAATTCAGTGTAGCTTGATATAGTTTTTTTTCATTTCACTGCCTTTCCAAAATTTGAAGCAGGTTGTTTGAGCCATAGTACAAAGTAAATATAGTAATTTCACACTAAAATTTTTAGTTTTGTTTCTGTGGGTTAGTTGGTACGCGCTTTGCCTTTTAACAAATGTGAAAGCACAATTATTACAAACAACATTCCACCAATAACTGATATAGCACCACCTATAATGAAGCACGTGCGTGCTAACATTGATGAAATACTTGGCAGATCTGCAACTTTTCTTAAGGCACCATATCCACCAAGCCAAACAAGGCCAGTAATATGGAGAAAATGTCCCAAACTGTAAGCGTAAATCTGTAATCTTACTATGGAGCTTTTTATTTCTTTACAGCCCAATTTTGGTAACAGCCAGTAGACAAAATTCATAAAAGCTATAGTAATACCAACCACAGAACCGTGATAATGCGCAGGGATAGTGACATTTCCTTCAATAGTTAGCACTCCAAGCACACCTCCATAAATGAACAATACAAACGAGTGGAGAAGATAATTGCCCTTATCATTGAGTAGAGTTTTTATGTTGCAATACACTAATATTGTTAAAAAGCACGGCAGAACTGCTCCAGCAATTCTCATATGCCAAGTAAAAAACTGTATCAATTCAGCACTATCCGCCGAATAAATAAAGTATATAAACGGCGCACCTACGGTCAAAACTGTGTTTATAAATAGTGGTAAAATGGTAATTTTATTTAGACTAATATAGCGAGCATTCAGTATGATCAAATAAACTAAAAACATTGCTTGAGCAAAGGCAAACTGCAGTAAATGTCCGCCTCCCCAAAAGAGATATTCATAAAATAAATTCTTGTCTGAGTGATATAGACCTGGAGGCATATTTTTATGTGCTAAAACAACACAAAGAAATGATGACACAAGTATAATGACCAGGCCAATTTGTCCGATTGAAAGATATGAGTCTTGTTTATTTGATATGTAGGCTAGAGCTGTATTTATCAATATGCTGGTAATGAAAAGACTGAGTCCAAGTAAAAATAATTTGTTTTGTAATACAGGTATATAGTTACTTTTGATAACTTCAGTATTTGGAACAAATGCAGATATAAACATTAGCAGCATGGAAAGGATTGAGAGAATCCATGAGAAGTTAAACCAATGATTGGTGTTTTTTAAGTTTATGATGAAGAGCAGAGATATTATAGAGCACATCCATACCAAAATTGACAAATTTACGTGTATCACCAGTGCATTATCAAAGATATATTGTGCAGAAGGAATGAGAGAAGAAATAAAAGGCAATCGTAGAAAAATAACAATTATTGACAGCAGTCCAGAACAAGCAAGAGCAAGTACTGCCAAGAATATCCATTGCCTGCAAAGTGAAGCGTTATTTTGTATGTTGAGCATTTATTTTTAGGTACTATAGCATAAGACAATGTACATTTTTCAAATTGATATGCATAGTTTAAATGAATGACATTACAACAATATCTTTCATCGTGAAAATGCTGCGTACATTTCCATTTCATATTATGGTAATATTACTGACAGCGTTAGTCTGAGCTATCGAAATGTGTTTTAATCAATACTTGATAAAAATTATTACAGTAAGAGAATCTTTACATAATGGCATGACATTACGTTAATGCTTTTGATCCACAATTAAGAACATTTTCGTTGTGATTTACGTTTCTAGTATGTATATTAATGAATCTTGTTTTCACTAAATAATGAAAATAATAATTGTCATGATAATGTTATTGTATAGTAACTATACAATGGCAAGCGAACGAATAAGTTTAGTAGATAAAAAATTATCTCAAGGATATGTAGCTCCAATACTTACAGAAAATAGCGTTATTTTACCAGACAAGCACGGTACCTTATATTCCTTTGATATCGATAACCCAAGAGTTATAAATTGGAAATTATACCTCTCAAGTAGGAAAAAAATTGGTAATATGAGTTTATCGAGCTACAAAGAAAATGTTTTCTTTGTAGTGGATAACATTCTACACACAATAGATGCAAAAACAGGGGAGATTCAATGGGAAAAAGAATTAAGAGCTCCGGCAAGAGGGAAAGCAATAGTAATAAACAATAAGTTGGTAGTATTGACTATTGATAACTATCTACATGCATTTGATATAAAAGATGGCAGCCCTATTTGGGCTTATCAAAATGGTATAAATGAGGTTCGAGGTTTATATTCCATCTCACCAACAATCTCTAATGATAAAATAATAGCACCATTTTCAAATGGTGAGTTAATAGCTTTTAATGAAGAAGGTAAAAAACTATGGAGCCAAAAATTAGCTACAAATCTTTTAGATACACAGCTTACAGATGTAACTACTACGCCTAGAGTACACGATAATATCTTAATAGCTACGAGCAACTCTTATATTTATAGCATTGACGTAAACTCAGGAAATATTTTATGGTCAAGGCCACTACAAGTAAAAAGTATATCAAACATTGAGTCATATTATAGCCCTCTTATTCCTGCAGAGAAACAAAAAGAAGGCGGAAGAATTTTCATGGTGACTAAAGATAATAAGGTAATTGGCATCGACATACAAAGTGGAAAAACAGTTTGGACATCTGATTTTATAGAGAATGTGCAATTGTTTGTTCCAATTATGTATGCCCATACGCTTTGGGTAACAAGTAATAAAGGTTCAATATTTGTTTTTCCTGGATCTGAAAGTACAGGAAGGGTAATTAAAATACCTGGTAATGTGTTTCATGCTCCAGTATTTACCCATGGTAAGATGTATATAACGACTGAAGGAAATGGTGTTTATTCTTTAGAAAATAGGTTTGTTTTTTATGACTGATTATGATTTGATTATTATAGGTGGTGGTCCAGGTGGTTACAAATGCGCTATTGCTGCTGCAAAACTTGGACTCAAAGTTGCTTGTATAGACAAAAATAGCATTTTTGGTGGCACGTGTTTGCGAGTTGGGTGTATACCATCAAAAGCATTACTCCATTCCTCTTATCAGTATGCTAGCGCGAAAAATAATCTATCAAAACTTGGCATAAAAGTTAAGGATGTAAGTCTCGATTTGAAAGAAATGCTAGGCTATAAAGACGCTAGAGTTCAAGAACTTGGAAAAGGCATAGAATATCTGTTTAACCTTTACAAAATTACTAAGATCAATGGACTTGGAAAAATTACTTCTTTTGATCAAGACAACCTTGAAGTTTCAGTTGAAGGTAAGGTACTGAAGGCAAAAAATATAGTAATTGCAACTGGTTCTGATGTTAGTTCTCTACCAGGAATTGATATTGATGAGAAAAATATCATTTCATCAACTGGTGCATTGTCTTTAACTGAAGTACCAAAAAAACTTGTTGTAATTGGAGCTGGGGCAATAGGACTTGAAATGTCTTCTGTGTGGAATAGGCTAGGCTCTGAAGTTACTGTAGTAGAGTTTTTTGATAGAATCGCTGCAGCAATGGATAGCGAACTAAGTAAGTCTTTACTTTCTAGTCTACAAAAGCAGGGAATAAAATTTTTACTCAGCACCAAAGTTGAAGAGATAAAACAAAGTAGTAACTCTTTGAGTGTGAAAGTTTGCTCTGTAAAAGATAATCAAATAAACACTATAGAGGCGGATAAGGTATTGGTGGCAGCAGGACGCAAACCATGTACTGATGGTCTTGGTATTGATGAAAAAATGGAAAAAGATAATCGTGGTTTCGTTCAAGTTAACAACAGATATGAAACTAATGTGAAAGGAATATTTGCTATTGGTGATGTGATTGGTGGAGCAATGCTTGCTCACAAAGCTGAGGAAGAAGGGGTGGCAGTTGCAGAGATACTAGCAAGGCAATTGCCTCACGTTGATTATGAAATCATACCGTCAGTCATTTACACCCACCCTGCAGTTTCTTCAATCGGTAAAACTGAAGAAGAACTAAAAAGTGCTGGTCGAAAGTATAAAGTTGGTAAATGTCAATTTGCTGCAAACGGTAGAGCAAAAGTCACTGACGATGCTGAGGGATTCGTGAAAGTTCTGACTTGTAGCAGAGCAGATACAATACTAGGTGTGCATATCATAGGAGCATATGCTGATACATTAATCAATGAAGCAGCGGTTGCAATGGCATATGGCGCAGCAGCAGAGGATATATACAGAATTTGTCACTCTCATCCTGATATAAATGAAGCCTTTAGGGATGCATGCATCGATGCTTTCTTTAAAAAGTAACTGTGGACCTCGGTTTAATCATTGAAAAATGGTATGATTGGCTAAAGTACAACAGGTCTTATTCACCAAACACTTTGGAGTCATACATGAGGGACCTCAAGGATCTTATAAGTTTCCTAAATACTCACATTGGTGAAGAAGTAAATGTTGGCTCTTTGGAAAAATTAAGCATACCTGAACTGAGAAGTTGGTTTACCTCTCGTTATGCAAGAGGTGTAAATGCGAGATCTAACACTCGCGCATTATCAGTAATCAGAAATTTTTTCAAATATATAAAAAACAATTATGAAATAAATAATGAAGCGGTATTTTCTTTATCAAGGCCAATTCAGAGAAGAACTCTACCTAAAGCACTTTCAATATCTAACATAGAAACTCTATTGGAAGAAATGAAGTTGCCTGATCTAGGCGAGCCTTGGGTGGTAAAAAGAGAAATTGCAATTGTCGTTCTGCTATATGGTACGGGCTTAAGAATCACTGAAGCATTGAATCTTAAGGTTAGTGATATTAGCAATGAAAGTTTAATAGTAACAGGTAAGGGAGATAAACAAAGACAGGTATTTATTCTTCCAGTAGTAAAAAAGTGTATACAAGAATATATAAAAGCTTGTCCCCACTTTGACGAAGCGGGACATCTTTTTGTGGGGGTAAGAGGAAAAAAATTGGTAAGAACTTATGTTGCTAATCGTTTGCAAAAAATAAGAAGATTTTTAAACTTACCAGAAATTTTATCTCCACATGCATTTCGCCATAGTTTTGCTACTCATTTGCTTCAGGAAGATATTGACATAAGATCAATACAACAGCTGCTTGGCCACTCAAGCCTTGAAACTACTCAAGTTTACACTCACCTAAATTATCAAGATGTCTTCAATATGTATAAAAACTTTCAGAAGAGTTTGAATAAAAAATCGAAATCTTAACTTCGTCTTAAATCGATAATATTGCCGAACTGAGTGCTTGCAACATCATTCAGTACTGTACTTGCTTTATATAAGCAATAGTGACCAGCAGAGAGAAAGCAAAACGTTTTGCAAAAGGTTGTGAATGAAAAAGAATAGACAGCAGAATTTAAATTAGAAGCTATGTAAAGAAACAAGTCAAGCAAATAGCAAAAGATCTGGGACCGTACACCTAGGCACTCAATTTTAATTTTTCACTCAAAACCAAGTTTACGACATCAGGACTGGCTTTTCCTTTGGTGGATTTCATGACTTCGCCGACAAAGAAACCATACAATCTTGTTTTACCACCCTTATATTCTTGAACTTTATCTTGGTTGTCATTGATGATTTTATCTATTACCTCTGAGATTTGACATGTGTCAGTTATTTGCTTGAGATCCTGCTCTTCTATAATAAGGGATGCAGGCTTTCCAGTTTCAAACATAATATCAAAAACTTGTTTACCAAGTTTAGCAGAGATCGTTCCATCGACGATAAAGTCGAGGAGCTCGGATAAAGCATCTGCTTTAATTGGGGAGCTAACAATATCAATATTTGCTTTATTTAAACGACCGAAAAGCTCGACGGTTAACCAGGTAATTGCAATCTTTGAATCGTGCTTTCTTACCAATTTTTCAAAATAATCAGCAATTTCTTTATCAGAAGTGATAACGTCTGCATCGTATTCATTTATACCTAATTCCTCTATGTATCGAAGTTTTTTTTGATCTGGCAACTCGGGTAAAGATGATTTAATAGAATCAATTTTGTCTTGGCTTATTTCAACAGGTAGCAAATCAGGTTCAGGGAAATATCTATAGTCACTTGAATCTTCTTTGCTTCTCATCACTTTTGTTTTTCCTAAAGTGACATCAAACAATAAGGTATCTTGACTTATTTCTCCTCCGTTTTCCAAAATTTTGATTTGCCTTTGTGTTTCATAATCTATAGCTTGTACAATATAACGTATTGAATTTAAGTTTTTTATTTCACAGCGGGTGCCAAATGCACTACTACCATTTGGGCGAACAGAAACATTTGCATCACAGCGAAGCGACCCCTTTTCCATATCACCATCACATGAACCGATATAACGCAAAATCTGCCTCAATTTTTTCATGAATTCTGCAGCTTCTGCAGATGAACGAAGATCTGGCTCTGAAACAATTTCCATTAAAGCAACCCCTGCACGATTTAAATCTACGTAAGTTTTGCTTTCTTCATGAATACTCTTTCCTGCATCTTGCTCTAAGTGAATTCTTGCGATTCTTATTTCTTTTTCATTATTATTGATAAACACTTTACCATTTTTAACTATTGGCTCAAAGAATTGGGTTATTTGGTAACCTTGTGGTAAATCGGGATAAAAATAATTTTTCCGATCAAAGTAAGAGCATTTATTAATTTCTGCAGAAAGTGCAAGACCGGTACATATTGCTTGCTCTATGCAGAAATAATTTAATATTGGCAATGTACCTGGCATTGCCGCATCAACTAGAGAAACTTGAGTATTGTGCTCAGTACCAAATTCCGTTAGTGAACTAGAAAATAGCTTTGTCTTAGAAGAAACCTGAGCGTGTACCTCAAGTCCAATTACTGTCTCCCAGTTTTCTTTTGTCATGTATTTTATTCAATTAATAACTTTATATTCTGCAAACTAGCACAAAAAGTCAAATAAAACTCATTTAACCTATGATCCAAGAGCGGTGTATATCAATAATATAAGAGTTACTACAGTTTCTATTGACTAGGCTGTTATATAATAAAGTTAAGTGCTGCCAAAAAATATCTATAGTAGGCCAAAACATAATTTTGATGGCAACTGATTAGCTAACAAATTTATAAACATCAGTATACAGCTCATCAATCTCTGGCTCTTTACTACTTTTAGCAAAATCTTCTGACTTTTTTACTAAGTCTCGTATTTCCTTATCAATAGCTTTGCATTCTTCATCAGAAGCTATTTTATTATCTTTCATATACTGCTTTAAATTACTTATAGGATCATGATTTTGCTTCATATCTTCAACTTCTTCTTTTGTGCGATAAGTAGCAGGATCTGACATCGAATGGCCACGATATCGATATGTCTTCATTTCAAGCAAGAGAGGTCCTTTTCCCCCACGTACGTGCTCAGCTATTTCACTTGTTACCTCATAGACAGAGAAAAAATCCATTCCATCAACTTGTTTTCCAGGAATACCAAAACTCTCTCCTCTTTTATATAGTTCAGTTACTAAAGTTGATCTTTGCACAGAAGTTCCCATTGCGTATTCGTTATTTTCTATGATATAAACCACAGGTAACTTCCACAAAGATGCCATATTAAATGATTCATATACTTGTCCTTGATTTGCAGCACCGTCACCAAAATATGTGAATACAACGTTATCTTTTTTCTTGTATTTATTAGCAAATGCTATTCCTGTACCAATTGGGACTTGTGCACCTACTATTCCATGTCCACCAAAGAAATTTTTTTCAACATCAAATATGTGCATGGAGCCACCTTTACCTTTTGAACACCCTGTTTCTTTGCCGTTTAGTTCTGCCATCACAACATTTGGATCAGAATTACATGCAAGCATTAAGCCATGGTCTCTATAGCTTGTGATAAAAGCATCACCAGGTTTTGATGCAGCTTGAGTCCCAACTGCAACTGCTTCTTGCCCTATTGATAAGTGACAGAATCCGCCTATTAATCCCATTCCGTATAATTGTCCTGCTTTTTCCTCAAATCTGCGTATTAGAAGCATTTTTCTGTAGAACCCAATCACTTGCTCTTTAGTGAAATTTCCTGCTTTCATATTGACTTTCTTTTATTAAACTGAAATCATACCAGAAATCTTTAACATTTTATAATACTATCTATATGGACTACTATCACTGGCTTGAAGCTTTTCACGTTATCTCTGTAATTATGTGGGTGGCAGGTATGCTCTATTTGCCAAGGCTTTATGTTTACCATGCATCTGTAAAACCAGGGTCAGAAAATGACAGCTTACTTCAAATAATGGAGAAGAGACTCCTTAGATATATCATAAACCCTGCAATGCTTTTCTCCCTTAGTTTTGGAATTATGCTAATGATTATTAGGGAAGCATATTGCGAAGGGTGGTTTCATGTAAAAGCGCTAGCATTATTCTTAATGTTTGCTATTCATGTCCTACTTGCAAAGCATAGGAAAAATTTTGCAGTGGGCTTGAATAAGAAAACTCACGTTTATTTTCGTGTTTTAAACGAAGCAGTAACAGTGTTAATAATAATTATAGTTATTATGGTTATTGTAAAACCTTTTTGATTTTCTAGCCTAATGCTGAACCATTGAATGGAGTATAAGAATTGTTACTAAATAGTTTATTCTAATGTCTCACAGTCTAAGTAAAATGCTTAAGTTATAGATTCTTTGTTTTTGTGTGTTATTCTGATTAACAAGAATTCAAAGTAGCATTATAATGAGTAAGTTAAAAAAACTTAGTGCTGGACTTTCTTTGACAGGCCTGATTGGTGGCGATGATATAGATATGCAAGGGGCAGGAAATAGAAAGAAGAAATATCAATTTTTGGATAAGACGTTCGCATGGATTGATGCGATGATAAATTTTATTTTTAAACGTGAGAGTAATAACGTAAATGAAGTCCTAAAAGTCACATGGGGACCACTATTTTTTGGTTTAGTGGTGATATTCATCTTTTTTGGGATAGGTGGTATTTGGTCAGCTATAGCTCCAATTGACGGAGCAGTGCATGCAAGTGGAGAAGTTATTGTCTCTTCAAATAGAAAAATAGTTCAACACTTGGGTGGGGGAATAATAAGCAAAATTTTAGTAAAAGAAGGTCAAACAGTTAAAAAAGATGAGCCTTTAGTTTTATTAAGTGATGTTAACGAAAAGGCAAATTTGAGTATAATTAAAGAAAAACTCTTATCATTTTTGGCAACTGAAGCAAGACTTATTGCAATTAGGGGAGACTTAGATACGCTAGAATTTTCTGATGAGGTTAAAAGATTATCTAACGATGAACTTGTAAATAAAGCGATAAAGAATCAGGTAAAGTTGTTCAACTCTCAGAGAAAGAGTATATTAGGAAAAACTGACATACTGCAACAACGTATAAAGCAGTTAAATGATGAATTAGCAGGGCTAAATTTTCAACTAAATGCAGCCCATAAGCAATATGACTTGATAACTGAGGAGTTAGAAACAAAAAGACAATTACTTGATAGTGGCCATATAAGCAAACCACACATTTTAGCTTTAGAAAAACAGTTTGCTGAAATTGAGGGTAGAGTTGGACATTACCGTTCTGCAATATCTCAAGTACAGCAAAAGATTGGAGAAAATGAGTTAGAGATTATAAATGTGAAGAATGATGCTCAAGAAAGAGCAAATGCTGAGCTTAAGGAAGTTAATACATCTATTGCAGACTTAAAAGAGAGGCTGATGGTTGCTGAAGATTCGTTAGCACGTACAATAATTAAATCACCTCAAGATGGTATAGTTACAGATATAAGATACCACACTGAAGGTGGTGTTATACAATCTGGAGTTCCAATCATGAGTATAGTACCATCAGATGATGATCTAATAATAGATGCTAAAGTTCTAACCAGAAACATAGAAGAGATACTGTCAGCAAAAAAGAAAGATAGCAATATAGTCTCTATCGACGGACTAGAAGGGCTAAAAGTTAAAGTAAGGCTGAGCGCTTATAGTGCACGTCGCTTAAGTTTAATTAACGGTATAGTAAACCATATTTCCCCTGATGCTCTTGATGATCCAAGGATGGGGCGTTATTATTCAGTGCGAGTGGTGATACCAAAATCAGAACTTGCTCAATTTAAAAACGTATACCTATATCCTGGTATGCCAGCAGAAGTATATATAGTTACTCAATCCCGCACTCTTTTATCGTTCTTGTTTACACCTATAATTGCAACATTCGATAGATCTTTCATAGAGAGATAATTTATTTTGCTTTTCTAAAAAATTTGTTTACAGAGTTTGATATGCAAAAAAATTTACACACAAGTAGTGTATTATTTTATAATTATTTTCTATAATATGTAAATCTTTGATTTAAGATGCAAATGCTAACGTAAACATTAAAGGTTAATTAGTAAACTCAGCTGTATAATAGAATTAAAGGAATTAGTAAGATTTTTACCTTAATGAATTATAAATAGACAAACTTACCTAAAGTTTAATAGTGTCTGTTACTGCTTTTAGGTGTGAGGCTAGAGGGTTATTAGCAATAACAGACACTATTAAACTTATTATAGAACTTCCTTAAAGTAAATACTTAACTTAAAATATTATAATATTTTAACTTAAAATAGATTCATGTAAATGCTTTTTCCTCAAGTTAGTATCGTATTAGTATATTTATTAAATGCTAAAAAAACATTAATCATCATTTACTTTTGATTCAATATTTAGCAAAACACTTGTGTACATTCTATAATCTCTGTTTGCATAGTAAGTGTATATATATTATTATACAGTTAGTTTTACAGCAAAAAATATGGTGAAGTTATTTGCATTATTGATAATGTTTTACTCAAACATATCAATTGCTTCTGCTCCTACTTCTTGGCAATTTGGATTTCCTACGCCTGCAACTGAGATGATGGAGGCTGTAGTTAAGTCACATTCGTTTGTGATGAGTGTAATGATTGCAATTATGCTTTTTGTATGGGCCCTGCTTGCTTATGTAGTATTTCGCTTTCGTAAGGGCAAAGTGAAAAATGTCAGTAAAATAACTCATAATATCTTTGTAGAAATTATCTGGTTTGTTATACCAACGATTATTGTTGGGGTATTGGCTTTTAAAAATGCTGAATTAATTAAACTACAGGAGAAAGTGCCAAAAGCTGACATAACACTAAAAGTTATTGGTCATCAATGGTATTGGAGTTACCAGTACCCAGAATATCAAGGTATTTCATTTGACAGCTATATAAAAGGAAAAGAAGACTTTACCGAAAGAGATTTAAAACTATTCTCTGTTGATAATAACGTTATTTTACCTATCAATACTAATATTCGTTTACAAGTGACAGCAGGAGATGTAATACATAGCTGGGGAATACCGGCTTTTGGTATAAAAATTGATGCAATACCAGGTAGGCTGAATGAAGCATGGTTTAACGTCACAAAGCCCGGTATTTATTATGGGCAATGTTATGAACTATGTGGTCAAGGTCATGGATTTATGCCAATTGTTGTTGAAGCAGTGAGTAAAGAAGATTTTAATAAGTGGATTGAAGATAAAAAATTAGTAAGTTAAGTTTGGAGTATAGATATGAGTGATGTACCAAAAGGTATAAGACGTTGGCTGTTTTCTACTAATCACAAAGATATAGGGACACTATACATTATTTTTTCCATATTAGCTGGAATTATTGGTGGATTATTATCGGTAATTATTCGTACTCAGCTAATGCACATTAATATACTTAACAATAATTACCAGCTATATAACGTAATGATTACAGGGCATGCGGTAATAATGGTGTTTTTTATGATAATGCCAGCCTTAATGGGAGGATTTGGTAATTGGTTCGTACCTCTCATGATTGGTGCACCAGATATGGCATTTCCTCGTATGAATAATTTAAGTTTTTGGTTGTTAGTTTCATCTTTTATTTTGCTTATCCTCTCGGTATTTGCTGGCGAAGGTCCTGGAACAGGATGGACTTTATACCCACCTTTGTCGCAAATTATGTCCCACCCAAGTGCAGGAGTTGATCTTGCTATACTTGCACTTCATATTGCTGGTATGTCATCAATTGTTGGGGCGATCAACTTTATAGTTACCATATTCAATATGCGTGCAAAAGGTATGTCACTAACTAAGATACCACTATTTGTTTGGTCTATTTTACTCACGTCATTTATGTTAATTGTTGCCTTACCGGTACTTGCTGGTGCTATAACTATGCTGCTCACTGATCGTAATATAGGTACCTCCTTTTTTGATCCTGCTGGTGGTGGTGATCCTGTGTTATTTCAACATCTGTTTTGGTTTTTTGGTCATCCAGAAGTTTACATAATTATTTTTCCTGCATTTGGTATCATCAGTCAGATTGTGTCAACTTTTTCTCATAGGCCAGTATTTGGTTATATGGGAATGGTTTATGCCATGATAGGAATAGCAACGTTTGGCTTCATGGTTTGGGCTCACCATATGTTTACTGTTGGGCTTAGCGAGGATGCTGCTATATTTTTTAGCACTAGCACAATTTTCATTGGTGTTATAACTGGTGTAAAAGTCTTTAGTTGGATTGCAACTATGTGGGGTGGAGCGATTGAATTGAAGACACCAATGCTGTTTGCATTAGGTTTTATTTTCATGTTTGTTGGAGGTGGTATAACCGGAATAATTCTTTCTCACGGTGGAATAGATAAGCTTTTGCACGATACCTATTATGTCGTTGCTCACTTTCACTATGTCATGTCGCTTGCTGCATTATTTGGAGCTTTCGCCGGTTTTTATTATTGGATAGGCAAAATGTCAGGTAAGCAATATAACGAGTGTTTAGGAAAGATACACTTTTGGCTCACTTTTATTAGCACCAATGTCACTTTCTTACCCCAGCATTTCCTGGGATTAGCAGGTATGCCAAGGCGTATACCTGATTATCCCGACGCGTTTATCCCTTGGAATTATATATCCTCAATTGGCTCATATATGTCCTTTCTTTCAGTTATGTTTTTTGTATTTATAGTTATACATCTCTTTAAGTGGGGCAAAAAAACTGGAGATAATCCTTGGGAAGGTGACACTTTAGAATGGACGGTATCTTCACCACCACCTTTTCATACTTTTGAAAAACCACCAGTGATAAAATAGAATGTACACAAGTGTTTTGCTAAATGTTGAATCAACAATACTGGATTTTTGGCATTTGCTGAAGCCAAGGATAATGTACCTTGTAGTGTTTACTGCAATTGCTGGAATGGTTGCTGCACCAGGTAGCATTCATCCTTTCCTTGCACTAATATCTCTTATGTGCATTGCTCTTGGTTCAGGATCTGCAGGTGCAATAAATATGTGGTATGACAGAGATATAGACTTGCTTATGGAGAGAACAAAAAACCGCCCTATACCTTCAGATAGAGTTTCTGCAGAAAGCGCGCTTGAATTTGGCATAACTCTTGGAATATTGTCAGTATTTATCATGGCAATAGCAGTGAACTATGTTTCTGCTGCTTTGCTTGCAATTAGCATATTATTTTATGTTTTTGTGTATACAATTTGGCTCAAAAGGCGTACTCCGCAGAATATTGTTATTGGTGGTGCAGCAGGTGCTTTTCCTCCAATGATTGGCTGGGCGGTTGTAACTGACTCTGTAAGCTGGGAAAGTTGTATTCTATTTTTAATAATTTTTATGTGGACTCCACCACATTTTTGGGCTCTATCCTTAAATAGATCTGAAGATTATACAAAAGCATCGATTCCAATGTTCAATATCGTTTATGGTCCAGAAAAAACGAGGAAATATATATTAATCTATAGCGTGTTACTCGTATTAACTAGCTTACTTCCAGCACTATTTTTGAAAAAGGCTCTATTTTACCTCAGTATGGCAATTATTGAAGGGTGTGTTTTTATTTGGTTTGCTGCATCCGTTATAAGGCTTAAGAGTCATAGCTCGCAGAAAAAAATGTTTTCTTATTCGATTTCTTATCTATTTTCTCTGTTTGCCAGCGTTATTTACTGCTCTATTGATTTGTTTTAACCATGAAAGAACATAAAAACTATCTTTTACTTTCTCTTCTAATAATGCTCGTTGTAGCACTTTTTTTTATTTCCATAATAAAATTTAAAGGTGCGGCTTAAATTACCTCTATATCTATAAAAATTGTGATTTTATAGAAGCAACGATATACTTTATTAATTCACTACAGTTAAAGATGAAGAAAAAGGAAGTGACAATATACACAGATGGAGCATGCTCTGGTAACCCAGGGACAGGAGGGTGGGCAGCAATCATATTATTTCAAAATCATAGAAAGAACATCTGTGGTAGAGAAGAAAATACTACAAATAATAAAATGGAGTTAACAGCAGTGATCAATGGACTGAAGGTATTAAAATTTCCTTGTAATATCAGTTTGTATACGGATAGCCTCTATATTAAATACGGTATAACAGAATGGATAAATAAGTGGAAAATGAACGGCTGGAAGACAAGTAATAAGAAGTCAGTAAAAAATATAGAATTATGGAAAGAATTAGACGATGTTGCTTTGCAACATGAGATTAACTGGAAGTGGGTGAAAGCGCATAATGGTGATAAATACAATGAAGAAGCCGACAGCTTAGCAAGAAAAGCAATAATCGATGCTTAAAAAAATAGCTCTATCATTTTCTATAATTTTATTATTTATATTCTGCTTCTTTATCCCTTTTAAAGGGGAAGGTCCTTTAGAAATCAATATTAGTTATATTAATTTTTATATAAAGAAAAAAATATTAAAGATATTTACCAATTCGGATGTCAGCATGGAGAGTACCTCGGTTATTTGGCAGAAAGATGGCAAGCTAGTCATTACAGATTTAAAAATAACAAATCCTGACTTTACCATAGAAGTTCCTGAGCTTTTCGTACACTTTAAGTTAAGTTCCAAAAAGTTCTCTCAGGTTTTAGCTGGTAATGTACACATATATATCAAGAAGGAAGAGACCAGAGGAATAACAACATCTGTAATGACAGATAAGATGAGTAGTACAAAAAATCTGCTGAAGACAATAAGAAAAATTTTTTTCTACTTAAATGCAGACTCAAGGATTGAAATTACTAACATTGCTGTCAATAAAAGCACGGAAGGTGAATTCTTCATTGATAAAGTATATGTAGGAAAGGAGGAAAATTTTAATGTTTTGGATATTCGTGTTCATACAAAAGATAAAAAGGGGATTCTAGATGATTTATCTATTATGATAAAAAATCGCAATAATTTGTTAAATTTGTATGGAACATTTTATAACCTAAAGTTGGGGCTATTTAACGAGTTTTCCACACTAGTTAAAAGTTACAATTTGGACAAAGAAATAGGGTTCAAAGGGAACTTCTCAATGAGAATTAATGGAAAGGATGAAGTTATGGATGGAAACATATACGTGTTAAATACAGAGAGTCACTCAGGTAAAAACTTAGCCTTGACTAATGTAAATGTAAATTTGACATATAGTGATGAAATCATTAGCGTAAAAAACTTTCATTTTAAGTTAAATGATACTTACCTTTCTTTGATTGGCAAAATGAACTTTGGCACAAATCATGCTTTGCTTAGAGTTAATATTAGTAAACTTGTTGCAAAAGATTTATGTACTTATGTACCAGATGGTCTAGTGAACAATGAATTTAGAAAGTGGTATTGTAATAATATTGATGGGAATATTATAAATACAATTATAAGTTTTAACGGTAAAATCGATAGTTTAATAAATGATGATCTGTCAGGTATTGTAATTGTTGCTGATATAGAAAATGGCAGCGTTCAATTTGATGAGGATTTTGAACGAGTAGAGAACTTGAACGGTGAGTTAACTCTCAAGGATAACAATCTCAAAATTATTGTAAATAGAGCTAAGTTTCAGAATTTTACTATCAATAGTGGTTATATTGAAATGAACTCTCTCAATAAAGAAGATTCTGTTCTTACCATTAATGGTCAGGCTGTAAGTGATGCTTATGGGTTATATGAGCCTATAAAATTTAAGCTGGATGATGTGGTAAAATTTGAAAGAGATAAAGTAGGTGGAATAGCAAATTCTATATTCAATTTTCGTATTTTTAATCTAAATGGTGATAGTAAAAAAGTGGACTTCTCAGCAAATTTCTATTCTGAAATTGATAATTTGGTCGTATATAATGAAAGTCTTGGTAAGTATGATATTAAGCTTGATTTCGGCAGAGATTTTATTGATTTAAATGGCAGTGGTATGGTAAATAATACACAGCTGCTATTTGACCTCAAAAGTAGCAATAAAAATGAAAATTTTGCCTGGAGTTTGACTGGAGATTTACCTGCTCAAATACTTAATTTCGGTGATGGTTATATCAATGCAAATATAGAATCAGCGATAAATCAAGATAAGACTGGATATGTTAATGGTAATATAGATTTATCAGAGCTTGAGTTGCGTTCAAGCTACTTAGGATGGAAAAATCATTTTGAAGATCACAATGAAGTTTTATTTTCTACAAGGCTAAAAGGAGCAGGTAAGTTACTAATAGATAAACTAGACGTTGTAGGAAGTGATCTAGACATAAAATTTAGCGGAAGAGTAGAAAATGGAAATCTATATTTAAATTCTAGCAATTTTAAATTACCTGATAATAATTTTAGTATAGAAATTGAATCAGGTAAGGAGAAAGATGCCATAACTATTCACGGTGAGAAAATCAACTTAAGTGATGTGTTAGGTTTACTTGGCAAAGATAGTAATCGATTAAGTAACAAAATAGAAGTTACTATGAATGTTGACAATATAATTATGAAAGAAGGCATTACCATAGAAGATGCCAAGCTGAACGTAACTTGCGCTAAAGGTGATTGCAGTGGAAGTCAATTTACAGGAAAGTTTTCAGAGGATAATAGTAGTATATTAGCAGAATACAGTGAAATAGGGCTTGAAATATACGCGGATAATTCAGGTATGCTTTTGCGTTCTTTAGGGATTAGTAAATCAGTTAAAAACGGCAAATTCTCTCTTTATCTATCTTCTAAGAGAGAAAATGGAGGACATTATGGTATGTTATCTATCAGCAATTTCTATATCAAAGATGCTCCACTGCTTACCACTTTATTATCAATGTCCTCACTTCCTGGCATTGTAAATGCTATAAAGAACGAAGGTGTGCATTTTTATAAGTTTAATGTACCTTTTTCATATAAAGATGGCACTGTTGAAATTGAAGAATCTTGGCTTGAAGGAGCGGAACTGGGCATTAGTACTAGTGGTACGCTCAATACTAAGGATTATAAGTTCCAGGTTGAAGGACAAGTAATACCGGCATACTCAATTAACAAATCTTTGTTGAAAATCCCTATAATCGGAAAACTTCTGACTGGTGGGAAGAGTAGGGGGATTATTTCAATAGACTACAAAGCAAATGGTGATGATAAAAACAATAACGTATCTGTTAATCCTATCTCTTCTCTCACTCCAAGCTTATTTAAGAGGTTATTAGGAGTATTTGATCGTATTATGACAAAAACTAATAAAAACGTTTTAAAAGGTAGTTTGAAGAAGAAATTTAGCTCAATATGACCAGAAGAAAAGTTATTTATTGATGTTTAGTTAGATGGTAAACGTTAGATACAACAAACAGAGGAAGTTAGATAAAATAATTAAGGGAACAAGAATATAAAGGTTTAACTTGAAGTAACCGGATAAAATCTGAGTCACACTTCCAAGTGCTGGTACCCACGAAAGCAATGCAACTGCACAAATCAGTAGGTGCCTTACAATTTTTGGTGTTTTGTCTTCATTCTCTAATTTGTGATGTGATCTTCTGATAAAAATTGTTATTCTACCTAAATACCAGTTAGCTATTCCACCAAGACTGGATCCCGATACTCCAAAAAGTAATATAAGTAGTGGATTGTAATGTGACCTAAAGCATAACATAGTGTAAAGTACAAAACCTTGATGTATGGGTAAGATAAGTGATGATACTAGGCTATCTATAAACAATAGGAGATAATTTTCCATACCAAGTTGTTGTACCATCTTCGTTGTCAGAAATTGTAACCCCCATTTGTTTCAATTGCTCTCTTATTTTGTCCGCAGTATCATAATCTTTATTTTGTTTTGCTACTTTTCTTAAGTCTATCAACCTTTCTATTTCTTGATGACTTACATCACTTGCAAACCACTCTTGATAACTTGACTCAAGAAGACCAATGAACCTTGCGCTTTTAACAAAGTTCTTAGTTAATTTGAGCTTCTCATATTCATTAATTGTCTTATTGATTTCTGTAGCCATTTCATGCAATATGGCTACAGCTTCAGGAATGTTTAAATCGTTTTTCAAAGCCTCTATAAAATCTTTAGAGACTTCTGCATCACTTTCCTCAATACATGTACTACGTAATAACCGATAAAACTTGTTTAAAGTTTCTTGCGACTCAGAGATAACATTTTCTGTCCAATCAAGTGGTTTTCTGTAGTGAGTTTTAAGCAGCGCATAACGTATTACTTCACCCTTTATTCCACTATCTAACAAATCCCTTACTTTGACTATATTAAATAAGGATTTGCTCATTTTCTCTTCATTTACCGTAAGAAAACCGTTGTGTACCCAATATTTTGCAAACTTTGACCCAGCAAATGCAGATTTACTCTGTGCAATTTCATTCTCATGATGAGGAAATTGCAAGTCTATACCGCCACCGTGAATATCAAAATCTTTGCCAAGGTAAGCATATGACATTGCTGAACATTCTATATGCCACCCTGGTCTTCCCTCTCCCCATGGACTATTCCAGTGACTTGAAAGTTTATAGTCAGTTTCGTTTGCAGGTTTCCAAAGTACGAAGTCTCCTGGGTGTTTTTTATTTTCACCCACTTCAACTCTATTACCATGATCCAACTCATCAATTTTTTTCCCTGATAAAACACCGTACTCAGGGTAAGATTCTATACTAAAATATACATGTTTATTTGATTCATAAGCATGACCAGAATGCAGCAAAGATTCAATTAACTCAATAATTTGGTCTATATTTTCTGTTGCTTTTGGTTCATGTGTTGGTTCTACGCAATTTATGCTTCTCATATCTTCATGAAAAGCTTTGGTATAATATGCGCTGATACTTTCTATATTACTACTTTTCTTATTTGCTGCATTGATTATCTTGTCATCGATGTCGGTTATATTACGCACATAAGTAACTTTGCCATAACAAAATTTCAGCAGTCGAAATAATACATCATAAACAACAACAGAACGTGCATTTCCTATATGTGCAGTATCATATACTGTTGGTCCGCAGACGTACATTTTTATATGATCTTTATCGATCGGTGTAAAGGGCTCTTTTTTTTTTGTTAAAGTGTTGTAAAGCTTAACCATATACAAAGCTTTTTAGAAAAGAAAATGCTCCAAATATAAGCTGTGGTCCTTTAACTATTACGACAAGAGTAAGTAATAACCCACACAATGATACTAATACTCCGATTATAGAGAGAAATCCATCTTTGCTCATGATACCCAGTGAAATGAGAGTTGTACCAATTGCAGGAATGAAGTTAGTTAAAGGAAGTGGGATTGCTATCGATAATGCACAAAGCAGCATTATAAATGCTAAAATATTTTCACCAGGACCACGAAAAATGAAAGACATTCTTGGTTTCATGAACTTTTCTATTTTTTTTAATGTAGGTGAAGTTTTCTCTACCACGAGAGCTAGTGTTGACCGTTGAAAAGATTTCCTTTCTAGCCAATTAGGCATCCAAGGAGAATCAAACCCAAATAGAAGCTGCAGTGAAAATAAGATTAAAGGTATAGAAAGAATGGTTGTATAGCCAGGTGGAACAGGTATAGGTACTGATAGCGGTAAAGAGAAGATGATTATTAAAATACCAAAACCACGCTCATGTAAAGCTGTTTTAATATCAAATAATGTTACTTTATCATTATCGTTATTATTAGTATCTGCAACCTCTTTTAGAATATCAGAGGCCAATTTTTTATCTTCAGTCAATTTCACACTTTTTTCCACAGATACCCTTTAATAACAATATAACTTCTAACTAACATAGTTATTGCTATATTTCAATATCGATTATTCATTTCATGCTGTACTTCATTCTTTTATTAAAGTTTTGTAAAGCTTTTAAGAAGAGAAAGTATTCCGGCTATAAGTTTTGGTCCTTTAACTATTACAATAAGGGTAACCAATAACGCACAGAATGAAACTAACACTCCTAACGTAGATAAAAATCCATCTTTACCCATAATGCCGAGTGAAATAAGAGTTATACCAATTGCAGGAAGGAAGTGAGTAAAAGGTAATGGAAGAGCTATTATTATTGCACAAAGCAACATCATAAAAGCTAGAATCTTTTCACCAGGACCACGAAAAATGAAAGACATTCTTGGTTTCATGAACTTTTCTATTTTTTTTAATGTAGGTGAAGTTTTCTCTACCACGAGAGCTAGTGTTGACCGTTGAAAAGATTTCCTTTCTGGCCAATTAGGCATCCAAGGAGAATCAAACCCAAATAGAAGCTGCAGTGAAAATAAGATTAAAGGTATAGAAAGAATGGTTGTATAGCCAGGTGGAACAGGTATAGGTACTGATAGCGGTAAAGAGAAGATGATTATTAAAATACCAAAACCACGCTCATGTAAAGCTGTTTTAATATCAAATAATGTTACTTTATCATTATCGTTATTATTAGTATCTGCAACCTCTTTTAGAATATCAGAGGCCAATTTTTTATCTTCAGTCAATTTCACACTTTTTTCCACAGATACCCTTTAATAACAATATAACTTCTAACTAACATAATTATTACTGTACTTCAATCATACCTCTTCAATTCTTTAGCCTTGTTTAAACAAATGACACGCACTTTAGTGCGTGTCACGAAACATAAGGAAGCTAACGATCTGGTTCATTAGATGATAGTTTCTCTGAATCCTTAAGTTCTTGTTTAAGGTTTTTAATGCCTTTGCCTAAATCACCCATAACTTGTGGTAACCTACCTGCACCAAACAGAACTAAGATTATTATTAAGACTAGAAACAGCTGCCATGGACCTAAACTCATTTGTACCTCCGTTGAAAATATTAACTTTTAGGTATTAAAACTTGACTGAAGCCAAGTGATACATAAATTATATCACTTTTATTGAATTATAAATCAAGAGTTTTTAATTATCTTATAATAGTTTTATCCTAACATTAAGTTTAGTTTAGCTTTAGAGTAAAAGGAAGCTCACTAAAAAATTTTGCTAACGTATCATCTTTAGGTCTGTGGTATATGTAGCTAGGAACTCCTGATTGAATAATTTTACCATTTTTCATCACGTAAATAAAATCTGCAACTTTCAACGCTTCTTGCGGATCATGAGTTACCATGAGTACAGGAATATTTTTGCTTCTAAAAAGTGACAATATATGGTACCTTATTCGATATTTGAGCAGTATATCTAAATTAGAAAATGGTTCATCGAGCAAAACAACATCAGGATTTTGCGCCATTACTCTTGCTATTGCAACTAATTGTTGCTGTCCTCCTGATAAAGCATGAGGGTACATGTTTTCATATTTTTCTATATTAAATAGCTTTAAGATTTCCAATGCAGTAAGGTATTTTTCTTTCTTAGAAGTACTGCAAATAGCAAAAGTTATATTTTCTATTACTGTTTTATGAGGAAATAATGCAGAATGCTGAAAAATCAATCCGATATTTCTACGCTCTATAGCAATTGACACTTTGTTACTTGCAACTAATTTATCATTTATAACAATGGTTCCAGATTTTGGATTTTCTATTCCTGCGATTAATTTTAGAATTGTTGACTTGCCACAGCCAGAATGACCTAGTAAACAGGCAACACTTCCTTTCTTCACTTGAATGTTGATGTTGCTTAAAGCAAAGCCATCTTGATTACTATAAAAGTAACTAATATTGTTAACTAGCATTAATCTTTCAATTGGAATCGTATTATTAAATATAACAGTATTACATTCAAGAAATACAGAAATATTTTTTATTATTGTGAATTAATTGTACAGGGTGCCTAGAAAAATGCGAGACTTTTTGCTATAATTTTGCATAAATAGCAGAAGACATGGGACTATAGCTCAGTAGGATAGAGCGTTGGATTCCTAATCCGAAGGCCGTGCGTTCGAATCGCACTAGTCCCACTTAATTTTGATAAAGTGGTTTAACAATCAAGAAATTATAATTGGTTTGAAAAGTGATTCTAGGAGCTAGATTGCATGGTTTCTCAAACTTGAATTTACAGGTTCAACCTTATTTTCTCTCATTTCGCTGTAACTTGGAAGTGTAAAATTTTTTACATGTAATCCAGTTGCCATTACAACTAAAATAGCTAGGACACTGCAAACTAATGCACCAGCTAAAGATGGAACCGTCACAGCAGCAGCAACAAACAATCCTGCAATAACAACTCCAACAACATCACTCCTTAATGAGGTGTAAAAACTCTCCTTATTTTTTTTGTATTTAGTTTCTTTTTCATGTGGTGGAGAAAATTGAGCCTCTACAAAGCCGTTAGCTTTCTTATCATTATTTGGTGTGACAGTTGGGCCAGTCCTTGTTGATACAGGTGCTTCATTTTTGTTATTATTACCATTAGTACTAACTGGAGGCGCTGTTGCTACAGATCTATTACCAACGTTTCCATTACTGCTGCAAGGTTTTGCTCTATTTTCTTTTACATTAGGTGTTTCTGGTTTAATAAAGTTTAAAAGCACCTTAATAATTTCATTATTTATAGCCAACTCTAAAGCTGCTTGTCTGCTTTTATCATTTACATAACTTAAAAATGCTTCAACTTCTTGAACATTACCTTGGATAATAGCAAGACGCAGAGCGTTAAATTTTTCTTCTTCATTAAATTTACCACTATCCAAGAGTATCTTTATAACATCAGCTTGTTTATTTATTGCAGCTGTACCCAACACAGTTTTGGAAGCAGTATCTTTAAAATCGATTCCGATATTTAAATTTGTGAGTAACTTAACAGTCTTTAAAAATATACTACGATCTTCGGTAATATAAGGTCCTTCTGAACGGACAGCATAATAAAGCAAGGTCCAACCATCTTGGTTTGTTATTTTTATATCTATTTTCTCTTTTTTAAGCTCATTACTAAACTCCTCAGCAGTTATATTAGAATTATTAGTTACAATTTTCCTTATCTTATTGTATGACATAGAAAATTGATCATCTTCATTTTTGTTGCTAAGTTCTGCTCTATCTTCTTCTACATTAGGTGTATTTTGCTCTTCCTTTTCCTTGTTTTCATCAGCAGTTACTTGTTCTTGCTCAGGAGGCTTGAATCCATTTTTAAGGAAAAATTCCCTAACACGTAGGTAGTCATTTTTATATGCAAGTTTTAAAAGTAAATCTCCTAATGAATTGTTCCCTTCGCATTTACTTTGCAAATCAATGTCTTTAAATTTAGCCTTTCTTCTTAACCTATTTTGCAAGCTTTCAAGGGTGATTTTATTGTTGTACCTATTATCATTAATTAAAAAGCTATCTGCATCTAGACATAACTCTCTGATGTCCTCCTTACTGTACAGCATAATTAAACCTACTATTACGATGTTTTATTATATCAATTCCATCAAAATTAGTCAAGTAATCTTGCAGTCTCAAATGGCATGATATATATTGATTTATGATTCTCGAGTAAATGATGGAAGATTTAGCTTATAAGTTAGTGAAAGTAACCGAAGCTGCAGCACTTGCTGCATATAAATTGGCAGGCCTTGGTGATGAAAAAAAGGCCGATCAGGTTGCAGTTGATGCAATGCGTACGGTGCTAAACTCAATGGAAATAAATGGTACAATTGTGATTGGGGAAGGGGAGAGGGACGAAGCACCGATGCTATATATCGGAGAAAAAGTTGGCACAGGAAGTGGCCCTGAAATTGACATCGCTGTTGATCCACTTGAGGGCACTACAATTTGCGCTCACTATAAACAAGGGGCAATGTCTGTTCTTGCTGCAACAAAAAAAGGTAATTTTTTACATGCACCTGATGTTTATATGGAAAAGATAGCAGTGGGAAAAAATCTCCCAGAGGGTGTAGTCTCACTAAAAAATAGGATTGAGAAGAATCTGGACAATTTAGCCAAGGCAAAAGGATGTAAAGCAAGTGATCTTATAGTAACTGTACTTAAACGTGAAAGACATGATGAATTAATAGCAAAAATTAGGAAGCTAGGAGCAAAAGTGAAATTAATAGATGATGGTGATGTTGCAGCCATAGTTTCACTAATAAATGGCAATCACGATATGTATATTGGAACAGGTGGAGCTCCAGAAGGAGTGCTTGCAGCAGCAGCGCTAAGCTCAATCGGTGGGCAGATAGAAGGAAGATTAATATTTGACACGGATCAATTAAAAGAAAGAGCAAAAAATTTGAATATCACTGACCCAGAAAAAATCTACACCGTGAAAGACATGGCAAAAAGTGAATCAGTGTTCATTGCAACTGGAGTAACAAATGGAGAGTTTGTGGATGGAGTAAAGTTTAACCAAGATATTTGTCTGACTCATTCATTAATAATATTGCCTGGTAAAGTAATAAAAATACAAACAAAATCAATATCTTAAACATTTGTCATATGCTGATTATAAAATTTTTATAGGAAGATACTTATAATTGTCTTAAAAAATGAATTTACATATTAATTTTAGCTTTACAACATTTGGCATTAAGTTATAATTAAGCTTATTTCCGTATAAGAGGTGTGAAATGATTGGTCGCATTTTTAATATTTTCAGTAGTGAGGAGAAAAACTCACCGCCTGAAAAAAATAATAATTCTTTCTCTAACAGCACAGAAAGTTTATTAGTCCAATCTACTAAAAAAAATCCTCAACTTGATGATCAAAGTAGAGCTGACGCGTCTCCTCAAATAAATCTTCAATTTAGTGAGGATGATGTAAAAAACGTGCTCCAAGACTTCGAAAAATTGGATTATAATGATAGTAAGTGTTTTAACAAAATAGCAGAGAAGTATAAAAAAGAGAGAGGCCTTTTTGACTATGTAGTGTTAAGCAAGCAAAAGGAGATAATCAATATATTAGATAATAAGCTTCCTGATCTCAAAGGACAAGAAGAGTTTAGAAAAAGATTGGGTGAGTATATTTATTCTAGGATTAAAGATGGAATGAGTTATGGAGAAAAGCTCCAAAGTACACTTCAGTTTCTTAAAGGTAGGGCAGAAGAAGTATTATCAGATTTTAAAAATTTGAGATTCGATTTTAAGGATAATAAATGTGAAGACCCTAATGATTATGTAAATTATAATAGCGGCCGGCCGGCAGATCCATTTGATAAAATAGCAAATTATTATCGAAGAAAAAGGGATATTTTTCTTTTTAACTATGCTATATTGAGTCAGCAAAAAGAAATAATGAATATATTAGATAAGAAGTTTACTAATGAAGATCAGAAAAAGAATTTTGAAAATAGGTTAGGTAGATATCTTATTCGAATTGAAGAAGGGATGAATGATGCAAAAGAATTTCTAAAAGAAGATGGTCTAGTAGGCTTTTTTGATGGACGTTATTGGCCAGGCGAAAATGCAGAAGTTAATCATTATGATAATCTTAGTGTAAATATTATTAAACCTGAAAAGAGTTTAGAAACAAGCCGTCTTTTCACTGACAAAATTGAAAGCCTGAACAGACGAAATCTGTAAAACCAAAAAGAAACTCTTTCTCTTTACTTTATGTTTTTTGGATATAGTTTTACGAAGAAGCGCTTCTGCAGCTATAACCGAAACAATCAATGGTGCTATAAATGCCCGTTTGAAAGCATGGTTTTGGGGGAAACGGTAAAGCCATTGATGGAGTTCTTTCTGGACTACCTCGTTTAGAAGATTGTATAACCTAACCGTCCCAAGCTGAAGTGCTTCTTATCATAATAGTATAGGAGGAATTTTATATGGCAGAAGCAAAAAGTAAATTAAAAATAATAAACCCTGACGCATCAGGGATTGATATTGGCTCGACTGTACATTATATATGTGTACCTGAAGGAAGAGATGAACAACGTATCCAAAAATTTGGGTGCTTTACAGTAGATCTACACAACTTAGCAAAGTGGTTAAAAAAGTGTCAGGTTAGAACTGTGGCCATGGAGTCAACTGGAGTATATTGGATTCCCTTATTTCAAATATTAGAATCATATAAATTTGAGGTAAAACTAGTAAATGCGCGACATGTCAAAAATGTGCCTGGTAGAAAGTCTGATGTTCAGGATTGTCAATGGCTGCAACAATTGCACAGCTATGGACTGCTTCAAGGATCATTTAGACCGGATAATCAAATGTGTGTATTGCGTAGTTACGTTAGACAACGTGCTAATCTAATTGAAAATGCAGCTAAACATACTCAACGTATGCAAAAAGCGCTAATTCAAATGAATATTCAATTGCATAAGGTTATTAGTGATATCAACGGTTTAACAGGCATGAAAATTATTAAAGCAATAATTGAAGGAGAGAAAGACCCCCAAAAACTAGCTGAATTTAGAAATTCAAACATGAAGAATGACAAGCCTACTATAGCAAAAGCATTAACAGAAGACTATAGAGAAGAACACTTGTTTGCACTAAAACAAGAATATGCAGCATATACTTTTTTTCAAGAGCAAATAACGGAATGTGATAAAAGTATAGAGAGTTACTATAAAACATTTGAGGCAAAGTCAAATGAGAACAGGATGTTGAATAAAATACGAAAGCGGAAGCAGAAGAATGGTCCAGATTTTGCTGCGGATGAGGATTTAAATCGAATAACCGGGATAGATTTTACTAAAGTCCCGGGATTTGATGTATTAAGTGTACAAACTATCATTTCGGAAACAGGTATAAATCATAATAAATGGCCAACAGAAAAACATTTTTCTTCCTGGCTTGGATTAAGCCCTGCTAATAAAATTACAGGAGGAAAAATTGTTGGAACAGGAACTCGTAAAGTTATTAACCGCGCTGCGAATGCATTTCGAATGGCTGCCCATTGTGTGTTGAGAAGCAAAAGTGCAATAGGTGCATATAGTAGAAGGCTGAAAAAAAGGCTAGGAGCACCAAAAGCAATAACTGCGACAGCAAGGAAATTAGCATGTATCTTTTATCAAATGTTGAAATATGGACAAGAATATGTAGAGAAAGGAATGAACTATTATGAAACACTTTACAAAGAGAGAGTAGTCAAAAATTTGCTTAAAAAAGCAAAGGAATTTGGTTATATACTAATGAAAGAGGAGCCGATAGATGAAAAAGGTTCTTAGGAGTTTGTTAGAAGATTTAATTTCTTGTGATATAATAAATTAAAAGGTTTTAAGGGGTAGGTAATGGATTACATAAATGATGCTGCTGATAGTTACGCTGCCATTCATGATTTTTTTCAAAATAATGGTGTTGGAGATTACAAAGTTCAATGCAATTATGGTGGTGTACCGTATGCTACTGACGAATATGTACATTCTGGAGACAAATTTTGGAGCAATAATTTTATAGACTCACATTTTGGAAGGGAAATAAAAATGTATCCTCAAAGTGAGCTTTTAGCTAAAGAGTATGCTGGGAATACACTACCGGTTTCAATATCACTAAACGAGGATCTAATAAAAATAAAAGAATGTCAGAAAAAAACTAAATTTGTAGAACTAGAAGGGGAATCAGGTGATATAGTATATGATAAGCAAAAACATATAAAGTGCTACACGACAAAGTTATCATATGACGATGTTTCTGTTCATAATAAAAACAAATTTTCAATACTGAATATTAGATATGATATGCCAAATGATCCGAGATACAGTTTAAACATAGCCTTCACAAAGGTTAATGATAATCAACCAGGGTTTTGGCAAAAATTTAAAAATATGTTTTAATAAAGTAGCTTCTCAATCAGGAATATTCTGGTGGAAAATGAATATCTACTTAGTAATGAATTTGGTCAGTAGCTACTAAGTTTTTCTTATAGCTATACAACGAAGGTTTGCTGGTCTTACATTTATTCTCTGCAAGACAAAAAATTCACATAATTGTACATAGTATGGAATAAATAAACTTCCACTATATTTTTCGATTAAACTTACCTTTTCTCTATTGAACAGATTTCGTATTAAATCTTAAGTTCAACGCACCTAAATATATAAGCATTCCCAGCAAAATCATAGGTATAGAAAGAAATTGTCCCATAGTTAAATTGAACCATAAATAGCCAATTTGATAGTCTGGCTCGCGGAAAAATTCAACCACAAAACGTGCTATTCCATACCACATAACTGCAATACCAGTTGTTGCACCGTAATACAATCTCATTTTGTTCAAGAAAAATAGTGAATTTACAACTACGAAAAGTAGCGCTCCTTCTAAAAATGCTTCATAAAGTTGGCTTGGATGGCGCAATAAATTATCACCACTTTCTGGAAATACCATACCCCACGGCATAGTTGTAACCCTGCCAAATAACTCTCCATTTATAAAATTACCTATGCGGCCTAGAAGTAAACCTATCGGAACTCCACAAGAAATTAGATCCAGTGTGTAAAATATAGGAATGTTATGTCTTCTACAGGAGATTATTACTGCAAGCAAAACTCCTATAGCACCACCATGAAATGACATACCTCCTTCCCAGGTCTTTAGTATTTCGATAGGATTGCTTATATAGAGAACTGGATCATATATCAATACGTACCCAATCCTACCTCCAAGGATAATGCCTATAATAACGGCTGTTAATAACGAATCGTAAAAATTCTTAGTAAATATTTTTTGATTGTCTAGCTTATGTAAATACCAATATGCAAAAACTATACCCAAAACATATGCTAAAGAGTACCAATATATAGAAACAGGACCGATGCTAAAAATAACTGGACTTAAAGACATATTTTACTACAAATTATTCTTAGGCAATCTACTTTTCTCACGGTCCCACTCTTTCTGCTTTATGGTTGCTCTCTTATCGTAGAGTTTTTTTCCTTTAACAATAGCAATTTTAGTTTTTGCCAACCCTTTATCATTAAAATAGATAGAAAGTGGCACAACAGTTATTCCAGAGGTTTTGATTTGACCAATTAGCTTATTTATCTCTTTTTTATGCAAAAGCAATTTTCGTTCTCTTTTTGGCTTGTGATTCTTTTGGTTTGCAGCTTTATACTCTGCGATATGCATATTGTTTAGCCATATTTCGCCTTTTTTTTCAGTAACGTAAGCATCAGAAATGTTTGCTTTTCTTTCCCTTAGTGATTTTACTTCACTACTTAAGAGGATCATACCTGCTTCAAATTCTTCTAAGATAAAGTATTCAAACCTTGCTTTTCTATTTTCTGCAATAACTTCCATATCTAAAGATATCTTTAAGCTTCAATATATTACAGAACTTTTGGTTTAATTCATAACAAAACAATTATCTCAGTAAATGCAAGTTTGGTTAAAAAAGCTCCAATCTTCCTGCAAGTGTAATTTGTTCCACTCTTCCTACTGCCATTTCAGCCCTAGGACTAGCATTACCTGACAAAGAACTTATTACATCTTTGCAGCCCCATTCAATAGCAAAGTGTAAAGGAGCATATCTATTATTGTTCTGTTTACTAACATATGCCCCACTTTCAATTAAAATATCTCTTATACTTTCATGATCGCTAGCAAAATGCAAAGGAGCGCGTCCACAGCTATCCCACACATTAACACATGCTCCATGTTCAATCAGAGTTCTTACTATGTTTTCATTATCACTTTCAGCAGCAAAATGCAAGGGAGTGCTTCTATAATTATCCCACGCATCGACATATGCTCCGTGTTCAATTAGAGCTATTACTATGTTCTCATAGCCACTCTTAGTAGCAAAATGTAGAGGAGTGTGTCCATCATTGTTCTGCGCGTTAACATCTGCTCCACATGCAATTAGAGCTCTTACTACACTTTCATTTCCACCTTCGGCAGCAAGATGTAAAGGTGTACATACATCATTGTCCCACGCATTAACATTTGCTCCACTTTCAATTAAAATATCTAATATGCCTTTGTGGTTCCATTCAGCAGCAAAATGTAAAGGGGTGCATCCATCGCTGTCCCATGCATCAACATATGCTCCATATTCAATTAGAGCTATTACTATGTTTTCATAGCCACTCTTAGCAGCAAAATGCAACAATGTAGTTTCTACAGGATCTAGATCACTATGTGTAGTGAATATATGATTGATATTAAATCCACTATCTTCCCACCTCCGTAAATCAATTCTTTCTAATTTTATTTTTATTCGTTCAACTATGTTGTTCTTGCTTAAACCTGAAGTATCATTTATTTCTTCAAGCATTTTTAGAAAATCATCAAGCGTCATAATCTCCACTACTTATTAAAATAACTTGGTTATTATGTTCTTTGACACAAAAATCAAGAACTTTTTATTTTCCTAAAAAATCATTTAAGTTATACTCCAAATCATGAAAGTCAGGCAAAATATTAAGTTTTTTTCTCTATCATTTGTGATTTTGTCTTCTCTATGGATTACATTGTCTGGTTATTTCGAGCCTTTTTTTATTCTCTGTGGAGTATTTTCTTCTGTGTTCACATTGATTATCTTTAAAAGGTTAATTGATGCTGAAAGTGCCCTTAGTCAAATTCTAAATGATAGTGGTAGGCTGTCACTTTATCAGCTTATAAGTTATATACCTTGGCTAATTTACCAAATTATTTTTTCAAGTATTTATGTAACAAAAAAGGTGCTACGATTCAAATCTACAGTTGAGCCAATTGTTATTGTAAGGGAATGCATAGGACATAATGATAAGACCATTGCATTATTTGCTAACTCGGTTACGATTACCCCTGGAACTTTAACTATCAATGTTGAAAAGAAGCAGAAAACATATTTATCTATCATATGTTTGATAGATAAAGATCTTGAAAGTGGCATTTCTGAAATAGAAGGTAAAGTCTTAAAAATGCTACACCTAGTTAAGTAATTGCTTTAAATAAGTTAACAGCGTCTCTGTATTCTCTTATTAGGCTTTCAAGCATTTCTTTTGGAAGGCTATCAATAACAGTAGAACATAAATAATTGTACAAATCTTCTAGCCTTGATATGTTATTTTTCTTCTTGCTGTTGAATTTGTACGGAAAAATGCCCTCCATAATTTCAATATCAACAACCTTATTTAAAAATGCATTTTCACTTGTTATGCTTATTCTTGTAAGTATAGTGTTAATTTCAGGTTCATTACTCGTATAAATATCTGATAATTCCGCCATTTTAATAACGTATAAAGTTACTACTTTTGATAAACAATTATCAGAATATTCACAATTTTTTATTACCTCCCACTGAGTAACCTGAGACTTGCTTGTTTTTGCATTGCTTGGTAATTTATTCATTGAATTTTCTCCATTTAATTCAGTAGTAAATTATACTAATACTTTGTTAAATAAATAATAACGCAGCCATAAAAATATGCATTTATTTACCATAAATTGTATAATATTCCTAAAATTAAATGTTAAAATTACTTCAAACTGAATGATTTCTTTAATTCCATGTTATCCAGCAGTGTAAAATATTGCTGCACAATAGTATTTATTCTAAAATAAACTTTCTTTTTGAGCTATTTTATTAATGTCCATTCTTACAGCTGTACTAAAATGAAAAAGATAAAACTCGGAATACTAATTTCAGGTAGAGGATCAAACATGCAAGCTTTAATAGAAGCATGTCAAGATCAGAATTTCCCTGCTAAAACTGTGTGTGTTATCACAAATAATAGTGAAGCTGGAGGCCTTAAAATAGCAAAGCAAGCAGGAGTTTCAGCGTTTGTTGTTGAAGATAAGCCACTTAATACTGATAAAATTCATGAAATACTTGTTCAACATAAGGTTGATTTAATTTGCCTTGCAGGGTTTATGAGAATTCTAAAGGCCAATTTCCTGAATAAATGGCATAACAAAGTTATAAATATTCATCCCTCTTTACTTCCGTCATTTAAGGGCCTAAATGCTCAGGAGCAAGCTCTGAAAGCGGGTGTAAAAATTACAGGATGTACTGTGCATTATGTTACTCATGAAATTGATGCTGGAGCCATAATCGCTCAAGCTACTGTTCCAGTGTTACCAAATGATGATGTTCACAGTCTCTCAGAGCGCATTCTAGCTGAAGAGCATAAGTGTTATGTAAAAGCAGTAAGATCAATAGCAGAAAGTAACGCTAAGTGATATTAAATTAGAGAGATCGTGTGGTACTGCTTTTTCTTTTTGTTACATCTTGATCCAGAGAAAGGTGTGTTGGAACTTTAGGGGAGTGTTAAATAAACTGTGTCAAACCGCATTTTTAGTTCAACTC
>NZ_JAIUJX010000009.1:0-35828 GCF_053891855.1 Wolbachia endosymbiont of Protocalliphora sialia | reverse complement strand
AAGCAAAGGAATTTGGTTATATACTAATGAAAGAGGAGCCGATAGATGAAAAAGGTTCTTAGGAGTTTGTTAGAAGTATTGCTAAGTCAATTATTAGGAACACAGTACCACTTTTTAACACAAACAGTCAAGGGCTTATACCTCTACATTTAGCTGCCATGAGCCTTAATGCTGAGTTAATAGAATATTTTATGACAGATAATCATTACCCCTATAATAAGAAAATGTTAAATGTTGTATCTAAATCTGGAAGAACAGCATTACACTATCTTGTAATGAGTGATAATGATTTTGAAAAAACTATAAATGAGGATTTTAAGCAAGGTCAATTTTTGAAAAAGTTGGTTTTAGAAAAGCGTAAACAAAATGAGCGCTTAAGGGAAAAAGCTATTAAAGCCTTATTCTACCTAACAATCAGCACCGGAGAGAAAACTGTAAATAAGAAGATAAATTTTGATATAAAGGATAATGCAAAAAAAACAGCTTTAGATTATGCTTTTAAACATGGCGACACAAATATCTTGAGGTTATTTTTAGATTTCTTTTATGAAATAAGGGAAAACAAAAAAAGGAAATATGATAGACTTAATATGGAAGATCAAGAAAGAAGCAAAAAGCTTCTAGACTACTATAATCTGGCCATGTCAATATCAAGTGTGATTATTTCTGTTTGCGTTAAGTATAATAATGCAGAACCTGAAAAGGAAGAAATTCTTACCTGGATTTCCATTGCATTTTCTTCGATATCATTTTTGCTTATCTTATACAACTTAGTGATTGGCCTTCAAAAAGAACCTGTTAAACGTAAGATAGAAAACTATACTGAAAAAATGAACAGAATTGAAGAGGTTACAGGAAAGTTAGCTAAGACAAAAGTAGGGGATCATGATTTGGAGGAATACAACTCAATATTGGAACTATTAATAAAGAATGCAGAAGATATTTCACGATTGGAAAATGAACTTTACAAGTTTACGCATGAAACTAGATTAGAGAGTAAAGACAAACTCAATATTTCTTCTCAGAAAATGAATAGGCGTGGTAGTACAGTGTTAGCAGAAAGAAGAAGTTCTTCTTTTCTGGGCAATTTAGGAGAAAAGCTTGATCAGTATGTAAGACGCACCAGTAGAGTACAAGATACAATGGACAAGTTAGATAATGAATCATGTTTTATAACTATAAATGAGCATTCAGAAAGTAACCCAAAAGCTCCGAAAAACAAATTCAAGAATGTTGCAATCAAGCTAAAAATAGGCAATATCTTTAGTAAGAAAAAAGAAGATCTTATCGCTTCATCAAGCTTATCAGAAGGTGCTAATCACGAGAATATTACAAAAATGAATGAAGAAAACTGTGGGTTGATAAAACGATTTGGTGATACCAATGGGTATTCAATATTTTCGACTCCTTTTAATCCAAGCAGTTCAACCTCAAGAGAAGAGTGTGGTAACAATCATAGTGCAGCGCGTCATGTGAGTTATGGTAGTGCAAATAATCCTGTGAGTGATAAGGAAGTTAGTAAATCTCCATCTCTAATACTTTCTAACTTTGAGGAGGGGATTACTGTTGACTGTTTTAAATTCGAAAGATATAGACCAAGGGTATATACAAATCCATCTTGTGTGAGAAAAAGAGCAATTACAGCTAGATCATTGGAATATGTAATACTTCCTGATCATATAGCAAGAGGAAAATAGATGCAGATTGTAGTCACTGACTCTGATAGCATCAATTTTTAGATTTAAGTATTGAGTAGTAAGCAGTTGGTAAGGCTATCGCAAGTAAAGAAGGAATATAGATAGCCTTGCTATGAAAAAGTTTATATTCGCATATCATTAATATTTTATTACATTAATGATATGATAAAGCAATAACTGTTAATACTTTTGAAATAAAAACTATATATGGTACATATAATTAAATAAAAGGAAGATTGTGGAAATCACTCCGTCAATAAAAAAGGAATTAAAGCAAAGTATACTATATACTTGTCTAGAGAAGTGCAAGAGTGCGTTTTGGTTCATTTTCTGGTTTAGCTCAGGGATTAATGCGTTAATGTTATTTTTGCCACTTTATACCTCTCAGGTACTTGATCGAGTGATATCGAGCGAGAGTGTGTCAACACTAGTTATGCTGACGATTATTACTTTATCTGCGTTTGCATGTTCTGCAATGCTTGAAACTTGTCGATATTTAGCTATGGCTAAAATTGGTGATTGGATTGATAAAACTGCAACACCAGATCTAATAGTAAGGTCAATCAGGTTAACATCAGTACAAAGCTCAACTTCAAGTGGTGAAGCAATACGAGATCTTGGAGTAATAAAAAATTTCATTACAGGAAATGGTATATTTTCACTGTTCGATACTCCATGGTCGCTAATTTACCTTGTTGTGATCTTTATGATACATACCTCTACAGGGTTTATAGCTATTGCCGGGATCATTATATTAGTTTCAATGGCAGTATGGAATGAACTTGCCACTAAGCGTATATTGCGAGAAACCAATGAAGAAACTATACGCAATATTAATGCTATAGATGTTGTAACAAGAAACGCAGAGGTGGTTGAAGCTATGGGCATGTCAGAATTTATAGTTTCTGATTGGTGTAAACGGAATGATCAAAATCGTGCAATGCAAGTTACAGCGCAGAATCGTTCTAATGTGATTACTGGAATTACTAAGTTTCTACGCTCAACTCTGCAAATATCAGTAATTGGAACAGGCGCATTACTTGCAATTACAGCTCACAAAACTGCCGGTAGTATCATTGCTGCCTCGATTTTGATGGGTAGAGTATTGGCTCCATTTGATGCAGCAGTTCATACTTGGAAATTTTTAAATCAAGCCAGAATGTCATATGAGAGGCTACAAAGACTTATACTAACATCCCCAAAAAGAGAGCAAACTATGGCTCTACCAGAGCCTGAAGGGAAGTTGGAATTTGATAGGGTATTTTTTACTCCTTATGGGAGCAATAAGCCAACAGTAAAAGGAATCTCATTTGTAATAGAACCAGGGGATGTTGTTGGTGTTATTGGTGCAAGTGCTTCTGGTAAGTCGACCATTGCAAAACTAACCGTTGGTGTTTGGAAACCCATATCAGGTGTAGTCAGACTAGATGGCGCTGATGTATATACTTGGAATCGAGAGAACTTTGGTAATTATGTTGGTTACTTACCTCAAGATATTGAGTTATTTAACACGAGCGTTAAAGCTAATATTGCCCGCATGAGACCAGATCCAAATCCTGAAGAAATAATCAAAGCAGCAAAAATTGCAGGAATACATGAATTAATACTGAGCTTACCAAATGGGTATGATACAACAATAGGAGGACCTGGAGGAGTAATACTCTCTGGTGGCCAAAAACAGCTTCTTGGACTTGCAAGGGCTTTCTATGGTAATACTAAGCTTTTAGTGCTTGATGAACCGAATGCTAACTTAGACAGTAATGGAGAGGCGCGCTTGATTAATGCAATCAATGTTGCAAGAGAGCAAAATACTACCACTGTTATCATCACTCATAAGCTACAGCTACTATCTGTAGTCAATACAGTGATCGTCATGTCAGATGGGGTTATTTATGCTATGGGACCAAAAGATGAGATTTTGAGTAGATTAGTTGCTCCATCACCAGATGCCACAGAAGATAAACGTTCTTCAGCAAGTGGTTAAGAAAGAGAGAAGTTGTCACACTTCTCTTATAGAGTACTATATGCACAGTTTATAAAATCTTAAGCAATTGTTATTCGAAAAATCCAATAATGATTAGCCACGGAACCTATTTGCTAATTCTCTCACATTAACCTTAGACATTTCTGATGTAGGCTCTTGTGTATATGAGACATCAGATTTAACGCCTTTTTTGTCATGACCTTTAGTAATAGAACATACTACAGTATCAGCCTTTACATGCTTAACACTTGGATCTGATTGAAACCCCATGCTTTCTTTCCATTTGTGCTTCAAGCTTACTGCTATCATGTGTAACCCTACACCTTTCTAGATTACGGTCACGTTTGTCAGGAGCTACATATCCATCTATATCACTACATAAGAACGGGCGCACTTTGAACCTGTCTGAACTAACACCATTTTCAACACTTGCAGAATTATGAGCTTTTCTATTATTGCGCATTTTATCTACAGCTTCCTTTATTTTTTCTTTTGATGGTTTTGGCAGCAGTGCTGGCTTATATGCACATGCTGGTAGTTCTGGAAATGAGTCTTCCTGAGACAGCAAATGACTTTGGTTTCTCTTACTATCTGATTCTTCAATATTCTTTATTGATGTCTTGAAAGAGTTTTCGTTTTTCTTTTTTAGATCTAACTCATTTAATCCGCTTCCAACATTATTTTTTCTTGTTGTAGTGTGAATAACACCTGGAAGTTTCACTTCATACTTAAATTTTTTATCAATGGTATCCATTGACTCATTAGACGAGGAATCTATTTGAAACCTATCGTTTGAAAATTTTGATTTTGCAGCATCAAAAAATATACTACGTTTTTCTATCTTTTTATCAGTCATATTTTACCTCTAAACCTATCAATTAATAAAAGTATAAATTAAGAGGTATTAATTTTATTATAATAATAAAGGCTCAAGAAGCATCACCGTAGGGTTTTCTATATAGTACTTAAAGGCATTTAAAAATTTTGCTCCGAGTGCTCCATCAACTGCTCTGTGGTCAACAGAGAGAGTAACTGTCATTATCTCTGCTATCTCTATTTTTTCACCTATGACAACCGGCTGTTTTTTAGATTCACCAACAGCCATAATGCAAGATTGCGGTGGATTGATTATAGCACTGAAAGTTTTTATACCAAACATGCCTAAATTAGAAATGGTAAACCCTCCTCCTTGAAATTCTTCAGGCTTTAGTTTTCCAGATCTTGCCCTACTTACTAAATCTTTCACTTCTTTTGATATAGATAAAACACTTTTTTCATCAGCATTTTTTACTATAGGAGTAATCAGTCCATCCTCAAGCGCTACAGCAATTGAGATATCTATATTTGAATATTTTACTATCTTAGTATCTATCCACGATGAGTTTATATCAGGAAATTTTTTCATGCTGAAAGCCACAGCTTTTATAATTAAGTCATTAATTGTTACTTTATTGTTTTCATTTGCTGAATTAACCTCATTTTTGAGCGATATTAGCTTATCAACGTGGCAGTCTACAGTTAAATAAAAGTGTGGAATATTTTGCTTAGATTCAACTAGGCGCTGCGCTATCACTTGGCGCATATTGCTTACTTCAACTGTTGTATTTTCCTCAAATCTCTCATAGCTTTTAGTTTGATCTAAAAATTCTAATACATCAGCTTTGATGACACGACCATATGGACCTGTACCTTTTAATCGCTTTATATCAACACCTTCATTTTGAGCTATTTTTTTAGCTAAGGGGCTTACTTTTATTCTATTTTCTGTTGCTCTATCCTCTTTTTTAGATCCCAGTGTCACGCACTGGGATGACATTGAAGAGCTAGATGAAATCGAAGGGTTGGATGATACTGAAAAATCGGCTTCAACCTCCTTCTCAACCTTGGTATTGATGGCAGAAGCTAAATCAAGTGCGCTTTTATCTTCCCCTTCCTCTAACATTAGAGCTATCAGTTGATTTACAGGCACGCCACTTGTTCCTTCCGACACTAAAATTTTTGCCAAAACTCCTTCATCGACAGATTCAAACTCCATTATGGCTTTATCAGTCTCAATTTCAGCGATTACATCACCTATTTCAACTTTATCTTGTTCTTTTTTACACCACTTTACAATTTTCCCTCCAGTTTTACTCATTGTTGGGGAAAGAGCGGGCATCAATATTTCTATAGGCATTTATTCTGCATTAAAAGATCTATTTAATTTTTAATTTACTCTTTACCCTATGTCAATCTAATCGTAAATCATGATACTTATATCATCCTAGTACGTGATGCTGGAATCTTGGTTGACTACTGTTATCCTACTATTTCTATTGCTTAGTCCTAGACAGAGTACAAATAGTAAGATCATCATGAAAATAGACGAATCTGTTATAATGGAAATAGAAAAATGTAGTGCTTACTATCCTCTCACAAACATATAGCTTGGGTACAGAAAAAATTTATATGAGGAGCTGGTTAAATTGATAAAAGATCAGAATTAATAGTAGTTTCCGAATCTTCTGTAGCAGGCTCTTCATGTGAAGCAGAGGACAGACTAACTTCTTTATCCTCTGTTCTCTGTATAGAACTACCACAAAAACTCCTTAACATCTCTTCAGCAGATGAATTTAAAATCTGTATAATAGACTTTTCACTTTGTTCTTTCAGCGATTGATCCATTTTAGAAATCAACTCGGAAAATTCACTACCTTCTTTTCTAGCTTCACTTTCTATCTTATTTTTTATGCTTTCTATATTACTTTGGTTAATTTCTTCTTTCGTTATGTTAAATGAATTAGCAATACCTTGATACTTAATCTCACAATCGCCACAGCCAACTATGCAAAGAGCAATAGAATCGGATATTTCACCTGCAGCCGAATTATGGATAGTGTAAGCTAAGCAATTGTCATGATATTTAATGCCAAGCTGTTGCTCTATCAATTCAGAAATTTCATTTTTTAAAGACATAAAGTACCTCCTTCTTACATTACTGTACCTTCTGATTAAAGTACAACAGCTGCTCCTAAATAGCAATCCATATATGGTTTACTTTAATAAATTATTAAAGTAAGAAGCTTTTACATCCTAAAACATAACTTAGATAAGCCAATGTAAAAAAATTTTTAAACGAGAATTATTGTATATATATTACTTATTTATTAAAATTATTTTGGCAAAATAGCATATAAAAGTTGAGGCTAATTATGAATATTAAAGAACGAAAGGATTTACAACAGGAGTTATTAGGAATTGTTTTCAATATACTCATAGAAAGTGAAGATAGCGCCATAGAAGCTATGGAAACAAGAGCAGTAGAGATAATTAAAAAACTAAAGGAACACATTAATGATGATATAGAGTATGGTGGTCAAAAAAAGCCAATTTTAGATTGGGTTATTGTTTGTGATTCTCAGAATAATGTCAGACTAAATAACAAGTCGCTATTAAAATTTGAGAAGGCAATTAAAGATATTGGAGGAAGAGCACCGCTAAATGAAATAAAAAGTATAATAAGATTATTAGTAGAACAAGCACAGCTAAATCATGTTAGAATTAGAGGTGAGAGAGAAGTACCACTAAACCTCTTTGAGGAAAACATAATAATGAGAGAGCGAGGAAGGGCAAGAGAACAACAAATGCGGCCAAATTTTATTAGAGAAAGAGAAGCGTCATTGAATCTCTTTGGAAACAGGGATGAAAATGTAATAATGAGAGGACAAATGAGTTCACGCTATATTAGGCGTATTAGACGTGAAAGAGAAGTACCACTTAGTTCAAAAATAGGAAAATTAATTGGTGTAGTTTCATCCATAATTGTAGGTGCTTTCATTGGTATAATGGTTGGTATGGTCATTGCTGGTTTATGTATTGAGATGTGTATAATCACCACTTCAGAACCGCTTCTTCTCATCATGGGTGCTACTGCTGTTATAGGAGCCATTGTAGCAAGAACTGCTCCTTTATTAAAGTGTAATAGTTTAGACTTGATCTGACAGGCATGAATTAACTGACAGAAGAATCGACGAAGTCAAAACCGATATCAGAATCTATTTTAATGTTATCAATATTTTTTTGGTAAGCAATATGCATACTATTAAAAAAGGTCTGCATAGCAGTACTTACCGGAATGAGGTCTAGTTCTGTTGTAAGAATGCAGCCAATCTAACTGAAGCTCCTCCAAAGTACTATAAATCTTTTTCCTGAAGATAATATTGTAACATTCATCTTGCATAGTTCTATGAAACCTTTCACATATACCATTAGTCTGTGGAGAATAAGCTTTGGTTCTAGAATGATCAATATTTTCTACTCCCAAATATGCATGATTCCCTGGTTTGCCACAATACTCTGTACCCCTATCAGTTAAAATGCGTAGCAATGGAACTTTCTGTTCATCAAAAAATGGTATATTGAGAAGATCTGCAGCTGTGATAGCAGTTTTCTCCGTATAAAGCTTAGCGAAAGCCACTCTAGAGTAGGTGTCAATAAAAGTTTGTTGATACAATACCTTTGATATTGCCTACATAATAGGTATCTTGACTACCTAAGTATCCAGGGTGTTGTGTCTCAATTTCGCCATTGGCTTCTTTTTGTTCCTTAGTTTTTTCTAAAGCAGTAACTTGCTCCTCTGTTAAAATTATACCGTCTTGGACCACCTTCGCCTCCAGCGCCTTCAACCTCTTTTTAAAATTTTCGAGTTTGCCATATTGACCTTATGCCGCTAGCAGATATTAGAATTCCTTTTTTCTTTAATTCATTAGCTGCTCTTTCTTGTCCATATGCTGGAAACTCTACTAACTACTGCTTCTTCTGTATCCTTTGGTACTCTATTGGCAAGTAATGGTTTGCTTTTGTTTATCTCGTATAATCCCTCCTGTTTCATACAGCTCTTTGAAGCGGTAAAATGTATCCCTTCATTACTCTACACGCCTGTGATACATTTCCTAATTGCTTTGCAAGTTCTAGCAACCCCAACTTTGGTTTTAGTATTTTTTCTTGTGTTTTACTCATATCTGACACTCCTTTAAAATTTATTTATATTTTTATCTTACTTTGTTAATCTGTCAGATCAAGTTGTGTCTAGCATAATTTATTCCACTGATCTTCGTTTAAAATTTCCACACCTAACTCAATTGCTTTTTTATATTTTGACCCTGGATCTTCTCCTGCAATTAGATAGTCAGTTTTAGCAGAAAGACTTGAACTGATCTTTGCCCCTAGAGCTTTAGCTCTTACTTTTGCCTCTCCTCTACTCATAGCACGTAGCTTACCAGTAAACACTATAATTTTGTTATTCAAAAAAGAATCGCTAGAGTTGGAGCTCACGGGAAGAATTTGCAGATATGCAGTAAGATCATTTAACATTTTAATGTTACGTTCCTGAGAAAAAAACGATTTTAAAGATTCAGCTACTTTTTCTCCTATACCATCTATACCTACCAACTCAACATCATTTGATGACATCGAATTATACCAGTTATCATAAGATACATAATAATTTGCGAGCAATTCTGCTGCAACTTGGCCGATAAATCTGATACCCAAAGAAAATATGAACCTATCTAGAGAGATTACTCTTCTGCTTTGTATAGCACTTAATAGATTAGCTATTGACTTCTCGCCCCAACCATGATGCTCTTTTAAGGAAAACTCTTTTAATCTTTCCTCTAAAATAAAAATGTCTGGAATTTGTCTTATTAGTTCCAGGTCATAAAAAAACTTTATTTGTTTTTCACCAAGGCCAACAATGTCAAATGCATCTTTTGACACAAAATGTTTTAGTTTTTCTACTATTTGAGCCTTGCAATTAAATTCTTTAGGACATCTTACTGCAACTCCTTCAATCTGCACTTTACTACCACATTCAGGACATATGTCAGGAAACACAAATTCAGGCATATTTGCATGACGAGAACCTTCATCTACTTTGACAATTTGAGGAATTACATCCCCAGCCCTTTTAATTGTTACAACATCTCCCTCTCTTATATCTTTACGTTTTATCTCATCTTGGTTATGTAGACTTGCTCTGCTAACTAATACTCCACCAATATTGACTGGTACTAAATCTGCAACTGGAGTTAAAACCCCCGTTCTACCCACCTGTATAAATATTTTATTTAACTTTGTCTTTGCATAAACCGCAGAAAATTTATATGCAAGCGCTGAGCGTGGCGCTTTGTGTGTACTTCCCAGACGACTTTGTAGCACCAAATCATTCACTTTATAGACTATCCCATCGATATCATAATCCAAGTTATAACGATAATCATAGATCTCGTTATAGAACTTTAGCATTCCATTCAAACTACTTGTTAAGAAGCGATGCTCATTTACATAAAAGCCAAGTTCCTCAAGTCTATCTAGTACCTCACTTTGACTTTTCTCTATTCCACCAATTAAAGAATAAGCAAAATATCTAAGAGGCCTTTTTGCTGTAATGTTCGCATTCAATTGCTTTAAAGAACCAGCAGCTGCATTTCGAGGATTAGCGAATTCATTATTTTCATTTAACTTTAAAAAGTCGCTGTTACTGATATATATTTCACCCCTTACTTCTAGTCTTCCTTGCACATCTTGTAAAAACTTAGGAAAGCCTTTTATTGTTGCAACATTGTGAGTTACATCCTCTCCTACAAAACCGTCACCTCGAGTTGCAGCTTTAACAAATTTCCCATCTTCATAAATTGCAGAAAATGACAATCCATCAATTTTTGGCTCACATAATATCTCTATTTCATCTGCAATTAAAAATCTCTTTATTTTAGACAAAAATTTTTCTACACCTTGTTCATCATAAGCATTCTCAAGAGAAAGCATAGGTTCTTGATGTTCCACCTTAGAAAATCTCTCATCAGGCGGAGCACCAACACTATCTTGTGTTGCATAAGCTTCTGGCTCTATTGCAGCTAACTTTTTTTTCAGTTCATCATATTCAGCATCACTTATCTCTGGATTACTTTTTTGATAATATAAGATATTATGATAATTAATTTGATTTTGCAGTTTTTCTCTCATCTTTTCCAAGTCAGTCATGATACCAATATAATGCTCTTTGCCGTCAAGTCATGAATTTTTTCAAAAGGTACTATAAATTTATACTACTGCCCTGAAAAGCAATACTAATATTAATATAATTTTTGTACTTGTATATTAATGTTAGTATAGTTTTTAAATTAAGGAGTACATTATGAAAGAATACAATTACAAAAATTTGGCTGACGAATCAAACTTCGGCTCTCAAGTGTATCGTGCAGGAATGTTTGATAAAATTCTTGGTATAAGCAAAACAGCAAAAGAAGCTGCGAATCAAGTAATATCTCAAATGGGTAACGATTTAAAACTAGAAGCTAGAAAAGCAGCTCAAGATGAAGTAAAAAAAATAGAAGGAAAAATGCTAACTTTAGCTGAAGAGAAAGCTAACAAAATAGCTACCGAAAAAGCTAATCAAATAGAAAAAAAAATATCGACTTCAATTGATAAGACAGTAAAGTCAGTAGAAGCAAATTCTGAAAAAGCAGCAAAAAATGCAGCTGAAAAAGCAGTGAAAAAAGTAGGACCAGAAGTTGCAGATTTGCTAAAGCCAGAAATAAAAACTCAGGTAGAAGAAGAAGTAAAAAAATATACTGAAGAAAAAATTGAAAGCCTTATAAAACCTGAAATTACAAGCAAAATAAATGATCTTGTCACTACACAAAGTAAAGAAGTAAGTACACTTTTAGAAGATGAAATGAATAAATTAGTCGAAGATGCACATAAAAATTTGAATGGGAAAATAGATCAGATTAAATGTGAACTTACAAAAGTAAAATCTGATCTCTTAGAAGCTAGTGCAAACAGTTTCCTTGAGAGCACAAAATTATTGTCGCTTATGGCAGAAAATGAAACATGTGAAAACCAAGATTTAGTGTATTTTTAATCACAACAGGGGTTTTATATAAGGTTTTTATGGGTTTTTTAACCCATAAAAACCTTAGGATAAATGAAGAGAAAAGTATCTGTTAAGTTGCATGGCTACTGTGCAAAATATTGAAGCAAAAAGGTTTCATCCCAGTGCTCAGACACTGGGATCCATTGTTCCTTTCTGGATTACAGCGTCACGCGCTGGAATGACACCTATTATTGTTTTTACTTTATATCTTTATTTGTCTATCTTATTTTGCCATTCTGTTGAACGAATACAGGAAAATAAACTGTAATATCTAACTTTGATGCAAAAAATATAACACGTAAAAGTTACTGAATCACTTTAGCCATATATAGAATTATTTTGTTAAATATTCTCTACTCCCAGGTTTCATTATGGGTAATTGTTTTAATTCACTTGGCAGTTCTTCCTCGCTATAGTTTTTGATATTTAGTTCAATCAAAGATATGATAGGAAAAGGTAGTTTTGTTTCACTATTTCTCTTGATCAAAAAAGCTCCAGCAACAACTTTACCTCCCTTCTCTTCTGCACATTTTACTGCTTCAAGTGAAGATTTACCTGTGGTAATCACATCTTCAATTAGTAATATCTTCTCACCTTGTTTAATCTTAAATCCACGGCGTAATTCAAATTTACCATTAACACGTTCGCAAAATATTGTTCGGATTCCAAGCTGTCTACCAATCTCATAACCCACGATTATTCCACCAATTGCAGGAGATAGTATTAAATCTATGGGTTCAATAAGCTCTTTTCTTATTTTATTCGCCAATAGCTCACAAACGTTCATTGCTCTGCTTGGATTTTCAAAAATTTTAGCGCATTGTATGTAAGTGTTGCTGTGCAGCCCTGACGAGAGTACAAAATGTCCGTGCAAAATCGCACCAGCCTCTTCAAATTCTTTTATTATTGTATTATCTAATATCATTCTTGAGTTTTAAATTCTTTATTAATTATCTGTGTTATACAGATATCAGACCACACATTTATTGCAGTTTCAAACATATCAATGATTGTATAAATAGGCAAAATCAATCCCATAATGTACAAAGGAACATTCATTGATACCAAATAACTAGTTGCCATAAAATAGCACCCCATCGGCACTCCAGCGTTACCAATTGCAGCTCCTGTAGCTAAAAAAATCCATATGAACATCTCACTTAAGGAAAATGTGTGCCCATTCATCTCTGCAACAAACATCACTGTGATTAAAATAAATGCAGCACACGCATTCATATTAACTGTTGTGCATATTGGTAGAATAAAAGATGACAATTTCTTTGGTACCTTTAGCTGATTTTGCACACATTCTATAGTTGTAGGCAGCGTTGCACTAGATGATTTAGAAAAAAATGCAAGTGTAAGTGCTGGCATAACACCTTTCATCGTTTGAATTGGTGATATACCTTTATGCCACATGAGTAGTGGCAAAATCACAAATGCTTGCACGAAATTTGCAGACATTATGCAAGCAAAATACCAAAAAAGACTATGGAATTCGCTGCCACCTTTTAACTCGTATAAAAAACATGTGATAAAAGACCATACAGCAAGAGGAATAAACTTTAATAACCCTTGAGCAATTCTAAGAAGTGTATCAAATAGTGCAGAAAATATTTGGTGTAATATATCTTGTTTTTCTTTTGAGAGCGAAATAATAGCTCCACCCATCAAAAAAGCAATCAATATGCTGCCAATAACATTATTTTCAAGAAAAACTTGCACAAAATTCGAAGGAATGAGTGATTTTAAGTATGAAAAGTAATTGTGGTTGCTGTTACTCACACTTTCTATTGTGTTACTTATGAAATTTTTTCTTACTGGATCTATGAATAAATAGAAAGATAGCGCAACAAATGCAGCTATAATGGTTGTAAGCAGCGTATAAAACAGTGTCTTCTTAAGTAATACTTTAATTTCAATTGAGTCTTTAAGTCCCGAAATTGTGGACACGATAGATAGAAAAACTAAAGGTAAGCTAATCAATTTCAATAAACTGATGAATATATCACTAAGTAGCCTTGCTACTTCAAATATCACTTCATTGTTTAAATAGTAAGCAACTATTGCAAACAATATAGAAAAGAACACTGCAAACTTATGCACTGGAAATAAAACCTCAAATTGATATTATACAACAATTTTTGGAATTAGGTTAATATAACTTTACAGATGAAGGAAGAATGAGTAACATTTCATTATTAATTAAATATACATAGAAGGAGGTATGGGTCCAGAAATTAAAAAGCGTTTAAAGTCTTATGGGATAGCAGCTATAATAGGAACACTTATAGGCTTTAGTTTAAACTTTGCAGCTTTATCACCTTTAATCATAGGCGGAATTATTTCTTTGGTTTCTACATACTCATTTCTCATTTTAATTACTTCCAGAGAAGATAGTCTTAAGCATTATGAAAAAACAAGCCAAACAAAGCTAATAGCTTATTTTTATGTACCTTAGCTACCACTGCCGTAGTAGGGATTGGTCTTGGTGCAGCTATAGGTACTATTTTTCCTACTGTAATGTTAAATATAGAATCAGCAGCTTTGATGAGTGCAACAATAGGAGTTATTGCACCATTTTTAGTCTTTTTGCATTAGGTTTATTAGCATTGACGGCTGAAAAAATAAATGAATGTATTATAGAACCTACAGTCGAAAAAGTAAAAGAATGCTTTTCTTTAAAGGAAGCATAAATTATCCTCGCAAAATAGTGTACCTTGGACTTAAATTGAAGTGTACTCAATTGAAATAGGTCATATTAGAGAAGGTTAGAAGTTACCTACCCAAAACCCTTATCTCCCACTCAAGTTCAATGTTAAATTTATCTTTTACTGCATCTTTTACTCTGTTGCCAAGGTTTTCTAAGTCAAGTGCAGTTGCATTATTGTAATTGAGTAGAAAATTACAATGTTTCTTAGAAATTTTAGCTACACCATTATCTAATCCTCGGCAGCCAGATTCATCAATCAGTTTCCATGCCTTGCAGCCTATTGGATTTTTGAATATACAACCAGCAGTTTTTCCTCTTACTGGTTGGCTTTTATTTTTTTTATCAATAACTTCTTTCAATCTTTGAAATATAAGCTCATACTCTGAACTTACTCCTTTAAATTCAGCTTCAATAAAAATCCAATTTCCTTTTAAGCTATGTCCACGATAAAAATATCCCATTTCTTCACTGGAAAATTCATATAAATTTCCATCTTCTAGATTCACTGCCCTTATAAACTTTACAACACTCGCAATATCACTACCATATGCACCTGCATTCATCTCTATCCCACCGCCAACTGTTCCTGGAATTCCAGCAAGAAACTCAAGCCCACTAATTTGCTGTTCCCCGGCAAAGTACGCAAGGTTACTAAGCAGTGCAGCACCACCTGCAACTATGGAGCTATTATCTTTACATTTAATATACGCAAATTCCTTACCTAATTTCACCGTTATTCCTCGAATGCCACTATCTTGCACTATTATGTTAGATGTTGCACCGATAATGCTAATTGGTAACTCAGTATCTTTTATCAAGCACATTAGATCTTCAACGTCACGTGGCTTAAATAGTACATCAGCTTGGCCACCAACATTTAACCAAGTCATTTTAGACATTGAAACATTATAACGGTAGATTCCACATACTTTAGGTAAGCTTATAAGCATTTTGATTTTAACTCTAATCCTGCATCCATACCCATTTTTTCTGCATCTTCTACAAACGAAGTGCGTTCAGTAAAGTATATAACTCTCTCGCCCGCTAACATACAATAAAGATGTAGCATGTTTTCACTCACATATTCTGCTAAAGCTGCAAGCGGTGTAAAGCATGAACCATTTACTGTCTTCATGAAACTGCGCTCTGATTTTGCCCTTATAAAAGACATATTATTATTAATTTTCTCTAAAAGATCGATAACTTTTATATCATTCTTTCGGCATTGAATGCAAATTGCCCCCTGCCCTACTGCGTTTAACATGACTTTTGGTGATAATACTTCTGTAATTAAATGGTGTTTTTTTAATCTTATCAGTCCTGCTTCGGCTAAAATCATTCCATCAAAATTCTGATTTTGCAGTCTAGTTGTCACATTTCCACGCAGTGGCACTACATTTAAGTCTGGCCTGAGATTTAGTAGCTGAACTTTTCTTCTTATTGAAGAAGTTGCAATTGTAGCCTGCTGTGGCAAAGTTTTTAGGCTCTTATATTTATGAGAAATAAATACATCACATGGACTTAGCCTCTCTAAAACACAAGGAATTGTTAAGTCCTTCGAGAAAAACGCAGGTACATCTTTTAGCGAATGAACCGCCATATCTATATTATTTTTGAGTAATTCAGCCTCAATCTCCCTGAGGAACAGTCCTTTACCTCCTATTTCAGCAAGGGTTACATTAGCATATTTATCACCAGAAGTTTTGATTTTAATGATCTCAACGGATAGATTAGGAAAAGACTCTAATAATCTTTGTTTTGCTTCCAAAGCTTGGATGATCGCAAGGTCGCTTCCTCTCGTACCTATTTTAACTAGCATATATCCTTCATATTATATGTCTATATTCTATGTCCATTTTTTATTATCTCCAGTTTAGTTATTGAATACTTTATAATTAGTGCATAGTATCACGAACATTTAGTAATCGACGAGTATGTATGTTTGATATTTTAAAAGATTCTTATGGCAAATTTAATAAAAAAAATGTTTTACCTCTTGTATGTACTACTGTCGCTGGTACCATAACAGCATTTATGCTAAAATAGCTACAGCATTTATCTTTGTAATATATATCAGAATTAAGGATTTAAACTTGATTTTAAATGTTTAATACTATCTATTTGGGTTACTCGCAAGGTATTCTTTATAAAATCATTAGCTTGGTCTTCACTCATAACAACCGCATGCTCTTTTTCCTTACTGATATAGTTATACTCTTTTAAGTCTAAGATTTCTTTCATCCGGTCGAAGTCATCTTTATGACGAAAGGATATGTTAGCACCAAGAATCTTTTTTTGTTCATTGTGTTCAATAGTAATACTTGGCTTATGACCATAATTAGCTCCAATTATTTTCCTTATTAAATGCTCAATTACCATCTTTGCTATCTTAGAATTTTTGTTAATTGAATACTCAATTGCTACCTCTGAATCTTCGTCTTTTAGAATAAGGGATGGTTCATAATTTCTAAAAAAAATTCCCTGCCATTGCCGTTTATTAAGAGAGAGTTTCTTTCTATACTGCTCATTATACTTTTTTACTTTAGAAAAATATCTTTCATATTCAGTAAGTCCATCTTTTCCTCTGATCTCCATTCTACTCAAGAATTTCTCTACAGACTCTTGTTTAGCTGAAATTTTACGTATAAGAGGAATATTTTTCATCATTCTACTTAAACTGCTAAGGCAAACTACTTTTGCATCATTTGAAAACAGATTTTTGAATCTCTTCACTACACTATATAAGTTTGCTGGTGTTGGTGTATAATGTCCACTATTGTTATCTACGTATGTTATCTTGCCATTAACTACTTTTATTAAACCAGAGCATAATATTGCTTTACCACCTACAAGTGTTGAGTGACGATAAGATTCTTTTACACCTTTTTCAGCTTTTATATGTTCATGAACCACTAGCTTGCCATCCAGTGTTAATACATAAGCCACACATCCCTCTTCTTCTTTACTGTGCTTATTACTTGTATCGTATAGCCTACCTTTTGAATCATAAAATTTAGAATCTCCATTTTGGTTGATAATATCCAAGGTATGCTCCTTTTGCTCTTTTGAAGTAAAATATTTAACGATGGCTCCAGTAGCTGGGTCTTTTCTCTTCTCAGTTCCAACTTCAGAAAAGAAGTGACGATTAAAACCAAATTTGTCTCTTATCCACTGTAAAATTCTGCTTATAATGTCAAAAGATTTTCTATTACCCAAGTTAATCGAAAGCTGCTCTTCTTTTGGTACTATTTGATGATCAGATCTTGTACCAACTTTACCAAACTCTGTTGCAGCATGTTTAAGCTTTTTTCTTAAATATTCTTTGCGTTCTTGTGACATCAGCATACTTAACTTCATTAACCTTTAATCTTGATTGTATATTAAATAATACATTAATTTAGTTAAAAAGTCAACCAAATGTGATTAGCTATAAATCATCATTTTGTTTTGTAGCAGGTTTTAAAGATAAGCCTTGTCATTCATAGTGTACTCTGTATTTTTATTTAAACATCAATATAAAGAGAGTGATATAGTAGTTATGGTCTGCAGTGAGGTGATGAAGAAAATAGTATTTCTGAAATACAGATCTGGCCTGAGATTTAGCAGCTAAACTTTTCTTGTTATTGAATAAGTTGCAATTGTAGTTTGCTCTGGTAAAACCTTAAAGCTACTATATTGTATGTCTATATTCTATGTCCATTTTTTATTATCTCCAATTTAGTTATTGAACATTTTACAATTAGCCCTTAGTATCACGCACGTTAGTAATTGATGAGTATGTATGTTTGATATTTTAAAAGACTCTAATGGCAAATTTAATAAAAAAAATGTTTTACCCCTTTTCAGTGCCACTGTAACTAGTATTATAATATTATTAAGTGCAACAGTAGTAATTCCAAAGTTTTTCTCTCATCCTTCTCTATCTAGTCCTCTCGGTTGGAAAGATCCAAGTTATAGTGAATTTCTTGCTACTCACATACCAGCTACCATAGTTACTTTCTCAATACTTGGTTTATGCATTTACCTTCCGATTGATAGCATTAGAAAAAACAAACAAATAGAGAATCTTAAAGCTAATTCTCAACCTAATTCATACATTTATAACACTTTAGTAAATGATGTTTCAGAAAAGCAAAGTATAGTATAAAGTACAATCAATATAGATTAAGGCTTTAGAATCTTTTCATTTAGGTGCTTGTGATTAGCAACCATTCAGTTTACACTGTACCTAAGTATAGTTTAAATTTATGCTAAACAAGCTCACAGTTAAATCTCTTTCAGTATTGCTAATTTTTTTGCTATCTTTATATATAATACTGCCAAACTTCTTTGATAATAAGTTTCTCGCCTCAAAAAAGAGGATAAATCTAGGGCTCGACCTGAAAGGTGGATCATCTCTGCTTCTAAATGTAGACTTAGATTTTTACTTCAAAGAGAAACTAAGCATGCTAACCGATGAAATAAAAGAAGGTCTGTTAACACAAAAGATTGAATTTAGCGCAAAAAACGATAAACAAGTGGTTGTAACTTTAAATAATATTGATGATTACAAAAAAGTTTCAACGTTAATACATAAAATAAACCCAAATTTAGAATTGAGTAGAAAAAATACTGCAATTTTCATTTCATATAAACCGCATTATAAGAATTCATTAATCAATGAAGTAGTTTCAGAGTCAATAGTTAATGTTCAAAGACGCTTAGATAAGCTTGGTACTAAGGAAGTAAGTGTGCAAAAACAAGGACAAAATAAGATATTAGTCCAAGTTCCTGGAGTAGAAGACACTCAGCAGATAAAATCTCTGCTTGGCAAAACAGCCAAGCTGGCCTTCCATTTGGCAAACACCAATGTAGCTAAAATGCAAGATATCGATCATGACACTACGATTATGCTCAAGGATTCTTTGGGTAATTCCTACCCGATATTCCGCAAAACTGAAATAGGCGGTGATTCATTAGTTAACGCATCAGTTAGATTTGGCAATTTAGGTAAACCAACAGTACATTTCAAATTCGACAGCATAGCAAGCAAAAAATTTGCAAAAATTACTAAAGAAAATGTAGGAAAGCCTTTTGCAATTGTTTTAGATAACACAGTCTTAACTGTACCAACAATACGTGAACCTATTCTAAATGGAGAGGGAGAAATTAGCGGTAATTTCACTGAAAAACAAGCGAGTGAACTTGCAATACTTTTAAAATCAGGTGCACTACCTGCACCACTTAAAATAATTGAAGAAAAAAACATTGGTCCAAGCCTTGGAGAAGAGTCAATAAAAGCAGGAGAAATTGCAGCAATAATCTCTATCATAGCCGTTGGTTTATCTATAATCATTACTTACGGCAAATTAGGCTTGTTAGCGTCTGTTGCACTCGTTTTTAATGTAATCTCTATACTACTCATTCTTACCTTACTTGAAGCAACTCTTACTCTCCCTGGAATTGCTGGCATTGCTCTAACTGTTGGCATGTCGGTAGATGCAAATGTTTTAATATTTGAACGCATTCGCGAAGAAATAAGAGCAGGAAAAAGAACGGTTCGTGCAATTGAAGAAGGATTTAAAAACGCAATAAAAACAATCCTTGATTCAAACCTCACTACACTAATTGCTTCAGGAATAATGTTCATTATTGGTAGCGGAGCAATTAGAGGATTTTCTATCACTTTATCGATAGGAGTTTTATGCTCGATGTTTTCTGCAATTATAGTCACAAAACTTCTGATAGAATTGTGCATCAACCCACAAAAGCTAGTACTTTAGTATCTGTTCAGAAGAGTGACAAAATAAGATAGACGAGAAAAGACAACTAAATGGTTGTCATGCAAGTAGCTATCCAGTCTTTTCGTCGTCAAAAACGTTGTAACATGCTTACCAACTTAGTGTTTAATCTGGATTCCAGTGTGTCACCCCAGCGCCCAAACACTGAAATGGCTTTGTTGCATCACTAACTATGAAAGGCCAATTATACAAGCAACGTATTGAAAATCTTATTTTTTGCAATCAATCTGATCAAATTTAAGAATAGTAATTTATTGTTTGTATTAGTAAATTTAATTCTACTTAAAATAGCTAAAGCATTGAAATTCGTGAATTTTATCTGGGTTCTGTGAACAAAATATGCTGTGAGAAAATAAAGTAAAGAAAAAGTAGGAGAAATAAGGAAAAAGAGACCGTGAATAATATAGAGAAACTACCAATGGAATATTACATAGAAAAAAGAAAATGGGAACAAACTTTTGAGTTCTTAAAGGGAGTCAAAAAAGGACAGAGAAAATTTTGAAATGAACGTTAAGACTGCCACGATTTAAGAAAAATGTCAAGACGATGGGCATTTTCCAATAGTATAGTATTTTCTAAAATGGATGATAAAGTTCCATTATGGCATTACCAACCAAAAGTTGTAAGTCTGTATATTTATACATTAGAGGTCTGAGACGGCTTTTGATGTTATGCCAACAGTGTTCTATGGGATTCAAATCTGGTGAATATGTTGGAAGATAGAGCAAATGACAGCCAAAAGATTCTATTAATGACCTTGTTGTAGGAGTCTTATGAAATGTAGCATTATCCATAACTATGGTTGTACCAGGTTGTAACTGTGGAAGTAATATCTGCTCTAACCATGCATTAAATACTTCTTTGTTACACCCTCCAGTAAAAGTTATTGGTGCAATAAATCTCTTTCCAATCCACCCGGCTACTATACTGATTCTCTCTCGCTGGAATATCTTCATAAATTTTCTTTCCTCTTGGAGCGCGCCCATACTCTCGGTATAATCTATTGTCAACTCCTGCTTCATCTATATATAAGGTGCTAGAATGGTCTATTTTTTAGATTTTATCGGTAAATTGCTGTCTATCTTCTTGATTGCGCTCTTGATATAGTGTGACTTTTTTTTAAAGTAATTCTTAGCTGTTTTAGTCTATACCAAATTGAATGTATTCCAAATCCAAGATTTCGTTTCATCTCTGCCAGAGTATGATCTGGATTCTTTGTAACATATTCTTTGAGTATTTTTGGGTCTATTTTTCAAATAAAGCTGCCGTTTTTAGATGGCTTTAGGCTTTCACCAGCGGTACAGAGTTGCTATTCCTATCTCCATAAGCTCTGCTACCTCAATCTTCGTCTTCCCTTTTTCTATCATCAATACTGCCTTTTCCCTTAAATCCACACTATATGCCATTATAACTTAAATACCTTATTATATCTTTATCATTTACTTTAGGAAATACTATAGTTGATGAAGAGAGAGGTAAATTACAGGAAATTTTATAAAAAAACCTCTGATCAAGAAATAGATAAATATAAGTGTAGAGTAGTGGTAAATCATCTGATTAGGAATAATGTAAAATCGTCTGATATAGAGGTAACAAGTGTGAGTAATGGAATAGTGATTAGAGGCAAGAGCAAAACAGGTGTTTAAAAAATATATTTAGTGTTTCTGTAGGTGGAGAGGAAGGAGGGCTGTATAATTTGTTTTAACTTTCGTGAAAACTGTATTGAGAAATAACCATATCAATATTAATATATTAATATTGATATGTTAAAATTATATTAGTTTTTTAATTAAGAAGAATATTATGTTAGGAAATTTACAGAGTGAAAAAATAGGAGTAGATTTACAACAAAAGTTGGATGTACAGTATGTGAGCGCATGGCATCGCAATTGCCTCAACAACTGTGAAAAAAATTCATGGACTGTGCCCGGTGAGGCACTATGCAAACTCAAGTGTGATTTACAGGCTTCCCCATCTGATTCACAAAAGTCAGCATCTATTGATGTAAGTGATACATTAAGAGGTATTGGAGACAATTTCCATGCTCTCGCAGATTCATTTTCTGTTCTGTAGCAGATACAGTAAAAAGCGTGAGGCTTCTCTTGTTTTCCGGAATTTTCAATAAAGAATTGTATTGACATATTATGGTAGGTTAAGTATATACGAGTTTGCTGATGCTCGGAAGAAATGACACAGACTAAGTATAGTATTGCAAGACATTATTAGTAATAGGGATCAGCAGCTGGCTACTGGATTGTATTTCTATTACTCTTCGTCATCAAAAATCAAGAAGGCTCTGCAACTTGATAACTCTATTCTTTTATTGACGTAGATGACTCTGAAAAATTGCGAAGCTGAAGTGCTAATGCTATATCCCTTAAAGAACAAAACCTATGTTATACTAGAAATAATGTGCGGAAAAGGGGGGATTCGAACCCCCGACATATTTTCATATGTGCACGCTTTCCAAGCGTGTGCTTTAGACCGCTCAGCCACCTTTCCATACTTATTCATAATATTAAAAATTATGCTGCTAAACAACTGGTATATATGGTTCGCCACGGAAATTCACAGTATTGTTAAACTTGTTTTTGCACGTTAAAAACGCTTTATCACAACCTGCAAGTATCGAATATTTATCTCCGGTAGAAATTTGATATGGAGGAGAAGCAAATAATGTATAATGCACCCATTTGTCTAGACCATTTTTTTCAAAGTGATCCATTTTTAAAATGAATATGTTGATAAATACGTCGACACACATTTAAAGTATTTATCAATATATTCATTTACTGTTTATGATAATAAAGATCAGCAGGAACTTTATATAGGACTCCTAACTAATCCAAAATATTAAGAAATTTACCAAGCAAAAAAAAGGCAAAAGAATCCCCCAGTAGTGAGTTTTAACCCTATAATAATGTAAATCGGCATTGTAATAATGTGCTAACGCTTATTTAAAGCGCGTTTTGGCTGAATGTAGAAAAAATAAAAAAGACATGCAGCCGCTATAATTTTATGTAATCTGCCAATATATACCTGAGTTTTTTACTGAATTTTTGTTGTTAAATCTGCAGAGATTAAAAACAAGGATAAATACTCTTATTGTCATGATAAGAAGACTGATGAGGTTTGTCAAGTTGACTCTATTGCATATCCTTATAAGTAAATTAATGTTATCCTTAACTATTGCTAATCTAAAATTTTTTATGTTCATACACTTACGTGTTCATAGCGTTTATTCTCTGCTTGAGAGTTCGGTTAAAATTGAGGAGCTGATTGGTCTTTGTTTGCAGAACAAAATGCCGGCAGTTGCAGTTACTGATTCAGGCAACTTATTTGGCTCACTTGAATTTGCAGAATATGCAGCTAATAGGGGAATACAGCTAATAATAGGATGCAATATTATCGTTCGACACTTAGAACAAAATTTATCAATACTGCTACTTGCAAAAAATGAACAAGGGTACACTAATTTAGTCACCTTGGTGAGTGAGTCTTTTAAAAAGCGCAAAAATAGCAGCGATATTCCCTACGTTGATTTTGATGAGCTATTAAGTTTTAATACAGATCTAATCGCCTTAACTGGTGGATGTTTGGCTCAACTGTTATTGGAGCAAGACAAAGAAACGGTTGAAAAACTGCTTTCAGCATTCGATGGTCATTTATATGTTGAATTGCAGCGTCATGGGCTGAATAAAGAGCTAGAGCTTGAAGAAGCTTTAATAGATTTTGCTTATCAGCGCAATATACCACTAGTGGCAACGAATGATGTGTTTTTTTCAAATAGATCTGATTATGAAGCTTATGATATATTAACGTGCATATCGGAGGGCAGTTATGCCCTGGAGAATAACAGAAAGAAGTTAACTACCGAGCATTACTTCAAATCTGTGGAAGAAATGGAGGAACTGTTCAGCGACATTCCCGAAGCAATTTATAACACTTTAGTGATAGCTAAGCGGTGCTCTTACATGCCAAGAAGCAGGCAGCCTATCTTGCCTAAATTTCCTTGTCGAGAAAATAAAACTGAGAATGAAGAACTGAGGGAGCAGGCAGTTGCAGGATTAGAATTCCGCATTGCAAATGAAACAGACATAAACCTTAAACAATACTACGATCGGCTGAATTACGAACTAAGCGTAATAACTTCGATGAACTACGCTGGCTACTTTTTGATAGTTTCTGATTTTATTCGTTGGAGCAAAGCAAATGGCATTCCAGTTGGACCGGGAAGAGGTTCTGGTGCTGGATCAATTGTTGCTTGGAGCTTGCAGATTACAGATCTTGATCCAATAAAATTTGGTCTGATCTTTGAAAGATTTTTAAACCCTGATCGTATATCAATGCCTGACTTTGATATCGATTTCTGCCAAGAGAAAAGGGACCTGGTTATTGATTATGTTCAGAAAAAGTACGGTTATGTTGCCCAAATAATCACTTTTGGAAAATTGCAAGCAAGGGCAGTATTGCGTGATGTTGGTAGAGTATTGCAAATGCCTTACTCTCAAGTGGATAAAATATCTAAAATGGTTCCATTTAATCCAGTAAATCCTGTAACTTTATCGCAAGCGATAGAGCTTGATAAAAACCTACAGAAAGAACGAGATAGTGATGAGGTAATTGCAAAGCTTCTTGATATATCACTAAAGCTCGAAGGAATATATCGTCACGTTTCAACTCATGCTGCTGGAATTGTAATATGCGATCAAAAATTAGAAAATTTTGTTCCCGTCTATTATGATCCAAATTCGGCTCTGCCAATCACTCAATACAGCATGAAATATGTAGAGAAAGCTGGGTTAATAAAATTTGATTTTCTTGGACTTGGTACGCTAACACTAATAGATCATGTATGTCGTTTAATTAATCGTGATGAAAAAAAATTTGATATTTCCTCGGTTTCTTTGATTGATCAAAGAACCTATGAAATGCTCTCAAGAGGTGATTCAATCGGAGTGTTTCAGCTTGAAAGTTCGGGAATGAGAGAAGCTTTAATCAAACTAAAGCCAGACTGCATTGAAGATATCATCGCTTTAATTTCTCTTTATCGCCCAGGGCCTATGGATAACATTCCAACTTATGTTGCAAGAAAGCATGGACTTGAAAAGCCAGATTACATTCATCCATTGCTTGAGAAGGTGTTAAAAGAAACATTCGGAGTAATAATCTACCAAGAACAGGTAATGGAAATAGCGCGTATTCTCTCTGGATATAGCTTAGCAGAGGCGGATTTACTCAGACGTGCCATGGGTAAGAAAATTAAGGAAGAGATGGATAAACAACGTGAACTCTTTGTTCAAGGAGCAACAAAAAACGGTGTTGATTACGACAGGGCAAGTTATATTTTTGATCTTGTTGCAAAATTTGCTGGTTATGGATTTAATAAATCCCACGCTGCAGCATATGCGATTATATCTTACCAAACAGCTTACCTTAAGGCTAACTACCCGCTAGAATTTTTTACGGCCTTGATGAATCTCAATATTGATGATAGAGACAAACTGAATTTGTTTTATCATGCTGCAAAATTCAGTGGAGTTGCTGTTCTTTCGCCTGATATCAGCAAATCTAAGGCTGAATTTTCAATAGAGGGTGAGCACATACGCTACGGAATTGCTGCTTTGCGTAATGTTGGTTTTGCTATAGCAGAAGGAATAGTAAATGCACGCTCAAGTTCTTATAAGGACATATGGGAATTCATTCAAAATTTGGGGCATATAATAAATAAAAGGGCATTAGAAAGTTTAATTAAATCTGGAACATTCGATAGTGTGCACCAAAATAGAAAGCAGTTATACGAGTCAATAGACACATTGATTTACTTTGCAAATAAAAATAGGCAGTCAAATCAAGCTGTTTTATTTGGCAATCTTGATGTCCTCAAGCCAAAACTCGAGGATGTGGAAGATTTTAATGAAGAGGAAAAATTAGAGCATGAGTTGTTTTCACTAGGGTTTTATTTAACTAATCACCCGCTTAAAAAATTTAAAACTCTTTTGAAAAAATTAAATATTGGGTTTATCGGAGAGAGTAAGACGATAAAAACTGCTGGTGTAATATTAAATGTGCGTATGAGAACCTCAGAACGTGGAAGATTTGTTATCCTAACACTTTCTGATCCCCACAATGTTTCTGAAATAGCATTCTACAATAATGAAATAATAGAAGAAAAAAGGAATCTATTTTCACCTGGAGCATTTGTGATAATTGATCTTGAAATTTCAGAAAACACAACGAGACTATCAGGAAAGGACATATCTGAATTTACAGAAAAGGTTACTTCTCTAATGAAAGGATTAGTTTTAACTGCTGTATGTGCAGACTCGCAAAAAGTTGCTGAGGAGTTGAATTCAGTGTTGAAAAATGGAGGCAAAACCAAAATAATGCTAAAGTTTCTTCTCGAAAAACATAAAGTCAGCATCTTGTTGCCAGGTGCATATTCAATCACCCCCCAAGCTATTTATGAAATATCTCACTTAAGTTGGATTGAAGGCGTAGAAATTAATACAAATAACTTGCTTATATAAAAAAGTTTTATATAATAAAGTGTTTAATTGATATTAAAGGAAGATATAGTGAGTCTCTATGAATTTACTTTTATAGCACAACCGAACTTATTGCAGCAAGAAGTAGAAGAAATGGTCCAAGAATTGGCTATTTTGTTGAAAAATATTAAAGCAGATGTTATTTCTCAGGAGGTTAAAGGTCTCATAGAAAGAGAACATAGCACAGTTACAAAACAAGAGCTAGAGGCAAGTACTGAAAGCATTAAAAAAAGTCTGATTGTTTACTCTGATTTTTTGGAAACTCTGACAAAAATTTTATGGGTTGAATTGGAAGAAGATTTTTCAAATTTAAAAGAAATAAAGTCAAGAATCGATAAAGAATTGAAAAATGAACTAAGTGATACGGGAATAAAACAAAATTTTATGGACCTTCCAGGAGCTAACACTAAAAGTGCATTTATCTATAATGTAGTAAATGCTTTTAAGGAAAATATTTCACAACATCTAATAAAATCCCTTCAAGAGGTTTTAAAAAGTTTTAAAATAGTAGACTCAAATCAATTGAGTAAAACGCTGGAAGTGCTTTTGAAAAATATTGAAGCTTCAGGATTGATAAAATATGAATATTGGGGTCTATTGGATTTTGCATACCCAATAAATAAGATGAAAAGTGGTCATTACTGTATGATGTGTATAAGTTTTACTTCAAGCATTATGGATGAATTTGAGCGTAGAGTAAAACTGAATGAGAATATTATTCGCCACTTGTCTGTACGGGTTAATGAGTTTTTTAAAGGTAAATCTTACATGATGGATAAACAAATTGAGGAGAAAAGTGCATAATGATGAAAAGACGAAATAGTTTTAATAATTCTTACGTGTCTGTAAATAACAGAACTGGCTTTAGGCGTCCTAAGGTCTGTCCTCTTGCTGCATCTAAAGATGAGGACATAGACTATAAGAATATAGATTTATTGTCCAAATTCACCTCTGACTATGGTAGAATATTACCTAGAAGGTTAACAGGTGTGTGCGCAAGAAAACAAAGAAAGTTGCGCTTAGCAATTATAAGAGCACGCTTTTTAGCTCTTGCTCCTTACTGTACTAAAAAAGTTAGGTAATTTATGTTAATAATTTTAAAGGAAAATATAACAACTTTAGGTAAGCTTGGTGAAGTTGTCAAAGTTAAGCCAGGTTATGCACGTAATTTTCTTTTTCCACAAAAAAAGGCGATGAAAGCCACTAAGGAAAATTTAATAAAGTTAGAGGAACAGCGTTTATTATTGGAAGAAGAAAATATCAAAAAATTAAATGCAGCAAAAATGCTTGCATCATCACTGCATGATAAATTTATTATATTAATAAAGCAAGCTTCAGAGGATGGAAAGATTTTTGGCTCTGTAACCACACGTGAAATTGCAAAAACTTTATTACAAGAAGGATATGATATAAGTCATCATAGTTTATCTTTTGGTGGAATAAGTATCAAAAATTTGGGCGAGTATCAAGTGAATATAGAATTACATAGTAAAGTGATAGTGCCAATTACTATATACGTTGTCAGATCTGAGAAAGATGCACATGAATTGAGGCAAGTAAAGTTGCAAAATCAGAAATCTGAGCAACAAGAAGATACAAATAACGAATAGCAGTGAATAAAATATTTCAACTACTCCTGTCATTCCAGTGCACTTTTTTTCTGTCGTCCCAGTGTTACACACTGGGATCTAGCATGTTCAAAGATAAGACAGGGATCATCTAATGATCCCACGCTATAGCCGCAAAGAAATCTCTTCGATTTGGGAAGAAAAAAATAAGTTCAACATATGGCTCAAAATAGAAAAATTAGCATGTGAAGCTCAAGCAAAATTAAAAGTTATTCCAAATGATGTTGCTGAAAAGCTCTCTGGTGCTATTGAATTTGATATTGAGCGTATTAACGAAATTGAATCCATTGTAAAACATGATGTTATAGCTTTTTTGACATATATTGCTGAAAAAGCGGGAGTTGATGTTCGTTATCTCCATTACGGAATGACAAGTTCTGATGTTTTAGATACATGCCTTGCAGTGCAGTTGAAAGAGTCATGTGATATTTTACTCAAGAATCTAAAAAATTTACTTATAGTATTGAAAAAAAAAGCTGAGGACTATAAAGATATTGTTTGTGTTGGGCGCAGTCATGGAATGCATGCAGAACCAATAACTCTTGGGTTAAAATTTGCTAGATTTTATGCTGAATTTAAACGCAATTATCAGAGATTAATTAGCGCGCAAAAAGAGATCTCAATTTGTAAAATATCAGGTGCAGTAGGTAATTTTGCAAATATTAATCCATTTGTTGAAGAGTATGTAGCGAAAGAAATGGGACTCATACCTGAAACCATATCGTCTCAAGTCATCCCTCGTGATAGACATGCCATGTTCTTTTCAATTTTGGGAGTAATTGCAAGCTCAATAGAAAATATTGCAATTGAGATTCGTCATTTGCAAAGAACTGAAGTCGGCGAAATCTCTGAATATTTTTCCACTGGGCAGAAGGGAAGTTCTGCTATGCCGCATAAGTGTAATCCTATTTTAAGTGAGAATTTGACTGGGCTCTCACGCTTAATACGCAGCTATGTTTTTCCTGCATTAGAAAATGTTGCACTATGGCACGAACGAGATATATCGCACTCGTCTGTGGAAAGGTGCATTGCTCCTGATGCTTGTATAGCAATGGATTTTGCTTTAGTACGATTAACAGATTTGATAGATAAATTGGTGATCAATAAGGAAAATATTGAAAAGAACTTAAATTCTTCAAAAGGCTTGGTTTTTTCACAACGTGTATTGCTTGAGTTGGTAAGTAGTGGTTTAACTAGGGAAGAGGCATATAAAATTGTTCAGAATAATGCAATGAAAGTAAAGCAAGATAACAGTGATTTTCTGTTCGAATTGAAACAAGATAAATCCTTGCATGGAATTATTGACTCTGAAAAACTTGAGTCTTTGTTTGATTTGAAGTATTATATGAAACATATAGATTACATATATAGCAAGGTTTTTAATTAGGCTGAGTAGCTCAGTGGTAGAGCAGGAGGATCATAATCTCTTGGTCGGGGGTTCAAATCCCTCCTCAGCCACTCAAGCTAAACTATGGTTTGGCAAGAGCAGCGCATTTGACAAAATAACATGATTCATTGTCCAATTAACTGAAGTTTTTTTTCAGTTGTTCATATAGTATATGGAATAATGTATGTGAAGTGATAAAGATACAACATTTGTTGTATCTATTCAGGGGAATGGCTAATGGTATCCGTTCAAGAAAGTGGTAAGGTAGATGAGAAAAGACAACTAAATGAATTTCATCCGAGTAGCTAACACTGGCATCTATATAAAGACAATCTAATGCACTCATTTAAAGTGAAGTTTTCTGGATCCCAGTCTCTAGGCACTCGGATGACAAGAAAAGAGTTGACTTGAATGACACTGAATAGGCACTGGGACAGAGGCTACTTGAATAATATTTCACCATGTCATTCCAGCACTTGATGCTGGAATCCAGAAGTTTTTTGAGCACAAAAGTCATGCTAAGTTTTTGTTGTTAAGAAAGGCTGGATAGCTACTTGAATGACACCATTTGTTACTGTGTTTTTGTCTATCTTATTTTGCTACCCTACTGAACGAATACACAAAATCTAACTTTTTTCTATACAACCAGCTAGGTCAAGAAAGGTGAATCTATCTCTTGTTGCAAATGTAAGATTGACTACCTTGCAATATTGCTCTTTGTTCCAATTAAGATGCTCCGGTAAGTACGGAATTGATAGATCTTCAAATACTTTCTGCAGGTGTTTTGCAGATAGTAAATTTTGCTTAATTAAACTAGAAATATTACTCCATTCTTTGCAAATAATCTCTTGAATTTTTTGCTGCATAATTTGCTTCTGCTTTAGAATTTTTATAAATTCGGTATTACCAAAGCACTGAGTTATATGTTTTACATCTAAAGTGATCGGTTTGGTAATCGGGTTTTGTATTGACAATATCTCCTCTTGCAAGTTAGCCATAGTAATCGTCGTAACAGCAATTTTTTCGCCATGTAACGAGGAGGAATAATCTTTTGTTACCGTCTCCATTGCATGAGCTATCATATGTTCTCCTTGGCTTGCAGAGTAGCTGCCTTTTGACATCACCATTCCAAGTCCTGAAATCAATAAGGCTTCCATAAGTAATAAAACTACTCTTTTATCTTTTTTAGCAAGTGCCAAGTGTTCTCTGAGCAAAATTTTCTCCAGATTGCGAACAAGTTTAAAGGGGAGTTCATTATATTCTGTGCCAAGTAATAGATTAGATAATAGCCAATCGGCTTGTACTGTTGAACGGCAGATGAAATCTGCAAATCCACTTAATGTGAGGCGTAGTGGTGCGTTGGCAATTATATCGGTATCAATGTATATTGCCTTTGGAAGATGTGCTCCGAACGATTTTTTATATCCATCAACTAATATTGAAGCGTTTGCAGAGCTATACCCATTCATGGAAGCAGCTGTTGGAAAGGATATGTAGTCTTTGCCTTCTAAATAGCTTGCGTACTTACAGATATCATTAACAGTGCCACTGCCAAATGCAACCATTAAGTCACTATCTTTTGCTTTATTTCTAACTAGGTTTACAGCTTGGAGAGAAGCAGCTCTGTTCAGTCTATTTGGTGTCATCCAAGTAGCGTGACACTGCGATCCATCATAGTCACGCACTGGAATGACAGGTGTGGCTGGAATAATTAAATGAGAAACTTTATTAAGTATGTTTTTGTTTAAAAGTTTTGCTGTATTTTCATCTGCAATCAGAAAAATGTCATTTCCGTATTGTCTACATATTTCATAGATATTATCAGCAAGTACTGTTACTTCCCTTATAAGAACTTGTTCTGTGTGCTGTAATATTTGTTTTAAATATCGCATAGAATGTTTACAATACGGTAATGTTAGTATTTCAAGATTGATATGAAGATTGACCCTGTAGAACTAACTAAGAAATTAATTTCTTTTAAAAGTATAACACCAAAAGACGATGGGGCAATAGAGCATATAGCAGCCATTCTCAAGAAAAGTGGTTTTGAATGTGAGATTTTAGAGTTTGGTGATAAAGTTAAAAATCTTTATGCGAAATATATAAATGGAGTACCAAACTTGTGTTTTGCTGGACATGTTGATGTTGTACCACCAGGTGAGTTAAAAGATTGGATATCTGATCCATTTAAGCCAGAAGTTAGAGATGGAATGCTATACGGAAGAGGAGCAGCTGATATGAAAGGCGGAGTAGCTGCATTTATTGCTGCTATCGTAGATTCAGTTGCAGGTAAGTTTCGATTCAGCGGTTCAATCAGTGCATTGATTACCAGCGCTGAAGAAAGCACGGAAGAACATGGAACAAAGGCCATTTTGGAATGGATGAAAAGCAAGCAAAAAAAGATAGATTTTTGTATAGTTGGAGAACCAACGAGTAGTGAGAAATTAGGTGATACCATAAAAATAGGTAGAAGAGGTTCTGCAACATTTAAATTGATTTGCCATGGTAAACAAGGGCATGTTGCCTACCCAGATCTAGCAGATAATCCAATATATAAAATGGTATCGATACTAAGTAAGATAAAAGATACCACTTTTGATACTGATAATAAATACTTTCAGCCTTCACATTGCGAAATTACTACTATCGACGTTGGAAATAATACTAATAATCTAATACCTAGTTCAATAGCAGCAGGTTTTAATGTTCGATATAACAATACACAAACACCAGACGTTTTATATAAGATGATTGATGCAATATGCACCAATGTGACTAACGATTATAAACTGTCTATACAGAGCAGCAGGGACGTTTTTCTCTCTATTCCTGATAGAAATACTGATATTATGCTTGATGCGATAAATAAAATTACCGGTATTGATGCTGTGCTGAGTACAAATGGTGGCACATCTGATGCTGCGTTTATTAAGGATATTTGTCCAGTAATTGAATTTGGTATGATCAACAAAACCGCACATCAGGTAAATGAATGCGTATCAATAGACGATATACATAAATTAACAGCTATATATAAGGAGTTTATAAAAAATTATTTTTACCCCACTAATAAAATATTAAACCAAATCAATGTAATTGGTAATACGCCTGATGGTCCATTATTAGCTTGAGGTGCAGTTGCATAGAGAAGAAACTTACTAGACACATTTTACCAACCCCTTATTATAATATTAAGGGTATTTTTGACTCAAAACTTGTCTTTGATCTGTGCGAGCTTAATAACAAAAATTCAGTAGAAAGCTTATTGGCGAAAATTATCTGTTCAGCAGAGTGACAAAATAAGATAGACAAAAAGGGTGTAAGAACAAATAGTGTCATGCAACACTGGCTTTTGTACACAAAACGTTGTAAAGCGCTTTTGTCAACCTGGATCCCAGCTCGGATAACAAGAAAAGAAGCACTGGTTTCACATAGATCTGAACAGATATAATTTCTTAAACATTTATAGCTCACATAAAACCCGGTCTGACTGTCATAAAGGCTACTCATTGCAGCAGACAACTTTCGCACTACTTCAAATTCTAATTTTCAACTTAAAGAGGTACGTAATGTCAAATAACTTCAATTTCAAAGAATTTTTTCACCATCACGAAGCAAATAGCACTTTAGATGATATACAAAGGTACTGCATACTGTGGCAATCAGTGATATCACAGGCAATGATTGATGCAGCAAGTAACTGTAAAAAAACAGAAAGCTTGGTAGAGAAACGTAAAGCAATTTCCTGGCTATCAGACTTCAGTCAAGATTTTGTTGAAACATGTATACTGGCTGATTGCGATCCATTATACGTAAAAAACAAAATACAGCCAATTCTAAAAAAGATAAAGCCCTTTTAATGAGGTTTACCCCTCTCACCAAGAAAAATATCATTTAATCTTTTTTCTATAGCTTCATCTATATCTTGGATTAATAGCTGCTTTATCATATTCACTTTCCGTTCTGCCTCTTGAAGATTATTGTTACCGTAACTGTTCTTATTACTATAACCATAACTACTGCCATTTGGTTTATTACTCATTTTTCTTCTTGTGCTGAGTATCTGAACTATCTTCTCCTTGAAAAAAGACTTCCAGCCTGTGCCAGAAAATAATTTGTAGAGAAAATGCGGAGTAAGAAACGCTACTAATATTCTAATAGAAACTCCATAACCCAAATCATCTCTATTTTCATAATACCATTTTAAATATTGATACAAATGGTAAAATGCATTTTTGAAAGAGCTAAACTCTACAGCATACCAAAAGCCACTGGTGAGAAACATGAGCATAATGCTCGCTGTATAAAGATACAAAGTGAAAAGAAATAGCTTGACAACTATATCTTTCAAACTGCCCAGTATGTAATTAAATAACCTTAATTTATAAAAAAGTGATATCATTTCACGCACACTTCAATAAAGCTGGGGTGGAAGGATTCGAACCTTCGCGTGGCGGTATCAAAAACCGCTGCCTTACCACTTGGCTACACCCCAATATTGTTTATATCAATAACATTATTAACCCAATTAGTAAAAGATTTATTCGCTTTTCCTATGGGTATTATCACAACGGCTGGTTGATCATAAGAATGCATTGACTCGATTTTTTCTATAATCTTATCAGCCTGATCATTCCTACTTTTCATAATTGCCACTACTTCACAATTACTATTAGTTTTACCTTCCCATAAATACAGAGAGTTTACTTCAGGAAATATATTTACACACACAATTAACTTCTCGTTTAACAATTCTTCAGAAATAGCCTGAGCCTCTTTCAAGTTTGAAAAAGTTATATAGACTAAAACTAAATTGCTCATTAATCGCTACATAAATGCATTTTTACTATACTCTACTTAGATTTATTCATCAAGAGAAAATAGGAGAGACCTCTTCAGTGCTTGACACACAGAAATTGAAGATGTCATTTAGTAGCTCTCCCCTGTTATTTAAGTAGCTAACACTGAGATCCATAAATTTAACTGGATGCCAGTTTCTGGGCACTGACCATCATAAAGGAGCCAGTGTCATGCACTGATAGTTGTCTTTTCTCGCTTACCTTATTTTACTACTCTGCTGAACGGACACAATTGCATATAGTATAGTCTTTAGTTTTAGTGAGAATAGTTTTATTCCACTGATCAAGGAGTGCTAAATTGAAATACGTATCACCTTTATAAGTTTTATGCATTTCAGTCATAATAAATTCTGAGATTAGGTTATGCTCTAAAAAAAGGTGTACTATTTGTGCCCCACCAATCACAAAGACTTGAGAACTACTTTGAATTGACAGAAATTCTTGCATGGAAGAGACAACAGTACATTTTGGGCCTCTATTAAAACACTTGTTACGGGAGAAAACAATAGGTGTACGATTCTTTAGTATGCTTTGAGGCACGGTTTCAAATGTCTTTCTTCCCATCACAATAACTTGCTTGTCGGTTACTTGACAAAAATGTTTAAACTCACTTGGATAACGCCAGGGCAAATCATTATTTATTCCAATTACCCCATTAGGGTCAACAGCCATAATTCCAATAATCTTCATCCCTTTAAGACAGCTTGGGCTACAAAAAATCTCATGTGGTCACGTACATTATGTACTCTAAGGAAATCAACCTTATTTTGCAGTATAGCAGATGTAGCAATTGTTTCTAAATCTCTATTAGAGGGAGATTCTATGGAAAAAGAGGAAATAAATGACTTTCTGGAATGACCAACTAAAACCTTGCAGCCAAAATTTTGTAAAGTTTCTATACTGCGTAAAATCTGAATATTCTGATACATAGATTTGCCAAAACCAATACCAGGATCAATAATTATTGAATTTTCATCAAAACCAAGGTCAAGTAACCTATTAATGCTCTCCTCTGCCCAATTATTTATGATATCAATTGGGTCAATATCATGTGGAATAATATTGTCCTTATGTGGTGGTATCGAAAGTGAATGCATAATAACGACATTACACCCACTACTAGCAACTTCTTTTAAGGTATTACTACTCAGATCTCCCTTCTGATCATTTACCCAGGCAATATTGTAGTGCTTCAAAACGTTTAAAATAACGTCTGGCCAAAAACTATCAATGCTGACTTCAATATCACCATTTTTCATATAGTCGCTAAGAGGTTGTCCGGAAACTAGTAAATTCAAGCATATTTCCTCTTTA